>QHRX01000132.1 GCA_003221455.1 Candidatus Rokuibacteriota bacterium | reverse complement strand
GGCCTTGATCGCGTCGCGCGTGATCGAGACGAGCCGGTCGATCTCGGCCGCCGTCACCACCAGGGGCGGCGCGAAGAAGACCATCTCGCTGCCCTTGACGCGCGTGATTAGCCCGCGCTTGGCCATCTCCGCCTGCACGCGGGGCCCGACCTTCGTCTCGGCCGGGAAGAACGCCTTCGTGCCCCGGTCCTGGACGAACTCGAGCGCGGCCAGGAGGCCCTTCCCGCCCCGGATGTCGCCGACGTGCGGGTGGTCGCCGAACGCGGCCTTGAGGCCCTCGTGCAGGCGGGTGCCCATCGCCGCGGCGTTGTCCCACAGCCGCTCGCGCTCCATGATCTCGAGGTTTCGCAGCGCCACCGCGCAGCAGGTGGGATGGCCCGAGTAGGTGTAGGCGTGCATCCAGCGATCCTCGGGCTTGACGGAGTCGATCGCGTCCTTGATCTCGCGGCTCACCATGATGCCGCCGAGCGGCAGGTACCCCGACGTCACGCCCTTGGCGAAGCTCATGATGTCGGGCTCGACGTTCCAGTGCGACAGCGCGAACCACTTGCCGGTCCGGCAGAAGCCCGTGATGACCTCGTCCGCGATGAAGAGGACATCGTGCTTCGAGCAGACGCGCCGCACGAGCGGGAAGTAGTCGTCGGTCGGGTAGATCACACCCCCGCCGCCGTGGATCGGCTCCGCGATGAAGGCGGCGACGGTGTCGGGGCCCTCGCGGAGGATCGCCTCCTCGAGCTCGCGGGCGGCGGCCTGGCCGACGGTCTCGCCGGGCCGGGCGCCCACGAAGCGGTACGGGTAGCAGGTCTGGATATGGACGAACCCCGGCACGCGCGGCTCGAACATCTTCCAGTAGGCGGCCATCCCGGTGGCGCTCATCGCCTGGAGCGTGACCCCGTGGTAGGCGTGCTGCCGCGCGATGATCCTGACCTTGCCGGGCTTGCCCCGCGCCTTCCAGTAGAATCGCGCGGTCTTGAACGCCGACTCGTTGGACTCGGCGCCGCCGCAGGTGAAGAACACCGCCTGGAGGTTAGGGTAGGCGAGCTGGATCAGCCTGTCCGCGAGCGTGATGGCCGGAATGCTGGACGACCCGACGTAGCCGGAGAAGTAGGCGAGCTCCTCCATCTGCGCGGCCGCCGCCTGGGCCAGCTCCTTGCGGCCGTGCCCGACGTTCACGTTCCAGAGCCCGGACAGCCCGTCCAGGTACTCGTGCCCGGTCACGTCGACGACCGTGGCACCGCGCCCGCGCACGTAGACGATCGGCTCGGCGTTGTCGGACGGATGATGGAGCGGGTGGATCAGGTGCTCGTGGTCGGCCTTGATCAGCTCGGCGGCGGTCAGCGACATTCGAGCCTCCCCAGGAGAACGGTGTCAGCGGGCGGCGATCTTCCGGACCGCGTCCACGGCGCGGCCGGGGTCGAGCGCGAGCGAGTCCGCGTCGACGAACCGGACCACGCCGTGCGCGTCGAGGACGAACGTCGCACGCGCCTCGAAGCCCCACGTATCGTCCCACACGCCGAACGCCTTGCCGACCCGCCCCTTGGGCGAGACGTCGCTCAGGAGCCTGAACGGCAGCGCGGCCTTCTCGGCCCACGCCCGGTTGTGCTCGGGCGAGTCGACGGAGACGCCGAGCACCTCGGCGTTCATAGCGTCAAACTTCTTGCGCTCATCCCGGTACCGGGTGAATTCGGCCGTTCAGCCGGGCGTGTCGGCCTTGATGTAGAAGGCGAGGACCACGGCGCTCCGGCGCCCGACCACTTCGGACAGCGTCACCGGCTTCCCCGACTGGTCGGCCAGCGTGAAGTCCGGCGCCCGCGCGCCCACGGCGAGCGGGGCCTGACGCTCGGCCGCCCTGGACCCCGGCGCCGCGAGGAGGCCCAGGAGCGCCACCAGGGCGGCACGGCGTCTCACGCCGCTGGCTCCGGGCCGTCCCCGACCGCGCGCAGGATCGCCTGGAGAAACTCGCGCTCGGGGAGCGCCCCCTCGAACTCCACCCGGTCGTTGATCACCACTTTCGGCACCGCCATGACCCGGTAGCGCTGCGCCAGCTCCGGGAACTCCCCCGCCTCGATGCAGTCGGCGCGGACGTCCTTGGCCGCCACCGCCATGTGCTGCGCCAGGCGCACGGCCCGGGGGCAGTAGGGTCAGGTGGGCGTCGAGAAGACCTGGATGTGCACCGGCCTGGCGAGGCCACCGAGGGCCGTCTTCGTCTCCTCCTCGAGGGCCGGCTCGCCCGTCGAGGCGACGATGATCGAGTCCACCAGGTTGGTGAACTCGTAGCCCAGCGGGACGCCGAAGAAGCGGATTCCGTAGTCCCGCGCGCCCTCCACCGCGATGGCCGGGACCAGGTCGACGCCGTACGCCGCGGCCCGCTCGCGGTCGATCGCGGGGTTCAGCACCTCGACCGAGATCCGATCGGAGAGCCCGGCCACCTCGCGCACGAGCTGCTCGTTCTGGCGGCAGAGGTCGCCGGCCACCAGCTCCTGGGAGAAGACCGTCAGCTTGACGGGGTGCGGGCCCAACCGCTCGAATTCCGTCCGGACTGCGGCCTCATCGCTCGCGGTCAGGATCGCCATGGCGGCCATTGTAGCGCGCCCGGCAACCCGGGGACAGCGCCGTCAGGCCGCCGCACGCAGGTCGAGGAGCGTCGGCCGCGCCGCGGCGAGCGCGTCGGCAAGCGCCCGCCGGGCTGTCCCGGCGTCCACCGCCTCGGCGGCGAGCATGCCGACGCTCCGGGCGGCCGCCCCGAGGTCCGCGCCCGCGGCGCCGAGGAGGAGCACGACGATCGGCAGCGCCAGGCGCGCCGCCGTCTCGAGCTCGCCGAGGACGCGGAGCAGACCGCCCGGATCCGTGAAGCAGAGTACGCGTCGCCCGGGGTGCGCAAGCTGGGCGGCGATGGCGGCCGGGAGCGCGAAGCCGGCCGTCCCGAGCGCGTTCGGCACGAGACATTCGCCGGGCGCCACCGCCTGCCACCCGAGCGCCACCCCGAGCATGGCGGGGCAACCCTCGACGGCGGCAATGGTTCCAGCCGGGGTCAGCTCGCGCGCGATCTGCGCCATCCGGTTCGGCGCGAGGCCAAAGGCGCCCGCGGCCAGGCGGGCCGCGCGCGCGCGCCTGGCTCGGTCGACCTCGGTGACGTCCCAGTCGGCGCGCGCCCGACCGCGCAGCCGGGGCGCCAGCTCCTCGAGGACGAGCCCGGGCTCGCCCACGACCTCGACGGCCGCGACATACCCCTGGCCGGTGTGGGGCGCGCGGCCCAGGTGGAGCACCTTCGCCCCGTACGGCCAGGGCGCCCCCCCGAGCTCCACGGCGTCGAGGCCGACGGCGATGACGAGATCGGCCCGGTGGACGATCGGCTCCTCGGGCGCGCCGCCGCCGAGGATCCCGAGCGCGAGGGGATGCGGCTCGGGGATCGTCCCCTTGGCCTTCAGGGTCGTCAGTACCGGCGCCGGAAGCGCCTCGGCGAGCGCGCGCACCCAGCCGCCGTCGGCGCCCCGGCAACCGAGCCCCGCGACGACGAGCGGCCGACTCGCCGCCTCGATCAGGGCGGCCGCCGCGTCGAGCGCCCCGACATCGGGCGCGGAGGGAGGACGAGGGCCGACGGTCGCCCGGCCTGGGACGGCGATCCGCTCGGCGGCGGCGCGGGCCAGGACGAGGTGCACGGGGCCGCGCGGCTCCGCCATCGCGAGCTCGGCGGCGTGGGCGATCTCGCGCGATGCGGAGTCGGTGCCGACGCGGAGACTCTGCTTGGCGAGGGCGTCGCCCAGAACCGACCGCGATCCGCCGGGCTCGGTCAGGAGGATCATCGGCGCACGATCGCGCCGCGCGTGGGCGAGCCCGGAGAGGGCGGCCGGCGCCGACTCGACGGCGGCGGCGCCGGGGCCCGGGCCGAGCTCGCCGCTCACGGCGGCCATGACGCAGGCGGCGAGCGCCGAGTGGACGGGGACGACGGGAAGGCCACGCGCTGCCGCCGACCGGAGCACCGCGCCGGTCGAGCCGCCGGCCGGCACGCCGAAGAGCCGGCGGACGCCGGCCTCCGCGAGTCCCTCGATCAGGAGGTCCGCGACACTCGGCACCGGGCCGGCGCCGTCACGATCCGAGCCGGGCGAGGACGGGCGCCATCCGGTCGAGGGCCTTCCGCAGGTTTGCCTCCGAGGTGGCGTACGAGAGCCGGAGGTAGCCCTCGCCGTGCTCGCCGAACGCCGTCCCCGGCAGAACGGCGACGCCCGCCTCCCGCAGGAGACGATCGGCGACCTCGGCTGACTTCCGCCCGAGCTTTTGGATGTTGGGGAAGACATAGAAGGCGCCGCGCGGCGACCGGCAGGACACGCCGGGAAGGCGGTTGAGTCCCTCGACGACGAGGTCGCGGCGGCGCTTGAACTCCGCCACCATGCGCTTGGTCGGCGTCTGGTCGCCCTCGAGCGCGGCGATCCCGGCCAGCTGCGAGAACGACGCCGTGCAGGAGTTCGAGTTCACCATGAGCCGGGTCAGGTGCTCGGCGAGCGGCGGCGGCATGACCCCGTAGCCGAGCCGCCAGCCGGTCATCGCGAACGACTTCGAGAACCCGTCGAGGAGGATCGCGTGCTCGCGCATCCCGGGCAGGCTCAGGAGCGACACGAACTCACCGTCGTAGAGGAAGTCGCGGTAGATCTCGTCAGAGAGCACCGGGATCCGGAGCGAGCGCGCGATCTCCGCCACCCGCTCGATCTCCGACCGCGCGAGGACGCCGCCGGTCGGGTTCTGCGGCGAGTTGACGATGATCAGCTTCGTCTTCCGGCTGACGCGCTGCTCGAAGAGCCGGAGGTCGAAGCCGAAACCCGTCTCCTCCAGGAGCGGGATCGGCACCGGGACCCCGCCCACGAAGTTGACGACCGACTCGTAGATGGGAAACCCGGGGTTGGGGTAGACCACCTCGTCGCCGCGATTGACGAGCGCCATGATCGTGAAGAACATGATCGGCTTCGCGCCGGGCGTGACCACGACCTCCTCCGGAGTGACGGGCGTGCCGCGGGTCGCCGTGATGTGCCGGGCGATCGCCACGCGCAGCTCGGGGAGTCCGGCCGACGGCCCGTAGTGTGTCGCCCCCGTGTCGAGCGCGCGCTTGGCGGCGTCGCGGATGTGCTCCGGCGTGTCGAAGTCGGGCTCGCCGATCTCGAGGTGAACGATCTCCTTGCCCTGCCGTTCGAGTGCCTTGGCCCTCGCCAAGACCTCGAACGCCGACTCCGTTCCGAGCCGCGCCATCCGGTCCGCGATGATCACGCCGCCGATTATACTGGAGCGCGTGGAGTTCGTGGAGGTGGCCGCGGGCCCGTTCTGGATGGGCTGGGACGAGGGGCTGCCGGGCGAAGCGCCGCGGCACCAGGTGTGGCTCGACCGGTACTGGATCGCGCGCACGCCCGTCACCCGGGCCGAGTACGCCGAGTACCTCGGCCTGACGGGCGCCGCCGGTCCGCCGTTCTGGGCCGACCCGCGCTTCGCCGATCCGGACCAGCCGGTCGTCGGCGTCTCCTGGCACGACGCGGTCTTGTACTGCCGGTGGCGCGGGAGCGCCTACCGGCTCCCCACCGAGGCCGAGTGGGAGAAGGCGGCGCGCGGCGGCCTCGAGGACGCGCGCTTCCCGTGGGGCGACGCGCGGCCGGTCGAGCGGTTCGATCGCCCGCCGCGGGTCGCCACCACGCCGCCAAACCCGCTCGGCCTGACCGATCTCTCCGGCGTCTGCCACGAGTGGTGCCTCGACTGGGACGGCGACGACTACTACCGGCGGTCGCCGCCGCGGAATCCGCCCGGGCCCGAGGGCGGCCGGCGCCGTATCTCGCGCGGCGGCGCCTGGCGCCACGCCGACCCGTGGAGCCCGGTCGCTCACCGCTCCTCGTTGCCCCCGGAACTCCGCTACTCCGACTACGGCTTCCGTCTCGTGCGGACCGGCGGCTGAGCGCCCGCCCCGCGCTTGTCGGGTCCGGCCGCGGGCGCTACCATACGCTCGACGATGCCAGAGGACCGACCGGTCCTGCGGGACGGAGTCATCGCCGGCTTGATCGGGGCGGCCGTGGTCGCCGTCTGGTTTCTCATCTTCGACATCGCCCGCGGGCGGCCGCTCCTCACGCCCGCCCTCCTGGGCAGCGCCGTCTTCGAGGGCATCACCGACCCCTCGCAGGTCGTCGTTTCCGTCGGACCGGTCTTCTTCTACACGCTGCTGCACGGGGTCGCGTTCGTCGGCTTCGGCGTGGTGGCGGCGAGCCTCATCCAGGCCGCCGAGCGCGAGCCGGCGCTGCTGATCGCGTTCGCGATCCTGTTCGCCGGCTTCGAGGCCTTCTTCATCGGCGCCGCCGCCGCGCTCGGCACGTCGATGCTGGGCGCCCTCGTCTGGTGGGCGATCCTCGCGGGCAACCTGCTCGCCAGCGTCGCCATGCTCTGGTACTTCTTCGCCCGCCACCGCCGGCTGCCCGAGATGCTGATCGGCACCTGGGGCGGCGTGGTCAGGGAGGGCGCCGTCGCGGGCATGCTCGGTGCCGTCGTGGTCGCGGTGTGGTTCCTCCTGCTCGACCTCGCCGAGGGCCAGCCGCTTCACACGCCCATCCTGCTCGGGACCCGGATCTTCGGCGCCGCCCATCCGGCGGCGGTCATCGTCATCCTCTACACGATCGTCCACGGCCTGACCTTCATCCTCTTCGGCGTCATCGCCGCCGCGCTGATCTCGGGGGCCGAGGAGCAGCCGCTCCTCGTGCTCGGGCTCGCGATCCTGTTCACCGCCTTCGAGGTCTTCTTCGTGGGCGCCGTCGTGATCGCGGCGAAGTGGGTGCTGGACGAGGTGTCGGGCTGGGCGCTCTTCCTCGGCAACATCTTTGCCGCCACGGCGATGCTCTGGTACTTCTTCGCACGCCACCGGACGCTCGCCACCCGCCTGATCGGCTCCTGGGAAGACGACTAGCCCCGAGGTCGGGGGAGCGGCCCGGGGGCGCTCGGGCGGCTCGGGACTCGCGGCCGCGGGTCAGCCGGCGAGGGCGCGCTCGAGGGAGTCGACGGAGACCGGCTTGGCCAGCACGAAGTCGACGCTCGCGCGCTCGGCGGCGGTCGCCGCGGGGTGCTCGCCCCAGCCGGTGACGATGCCGACCCGGATCCCCGGCCAGCGGGCCTTCACCGCTCTCGCCACCTGCCAGCCCGTCATCCCCGGCATCCCGAGGTCGGTCAGGACGAGGTCCACCGCCCGGCCCGACTCGAGCGTCGCGAGCCCCTCCGACCCGCTGGCGGCCGCGGTCACCGAGTGGCCCTGCTCGGCGAGGAGGGTTGCGAGCAGCTCGCGCACCTGCGCCGAGTCCTCGATCACGAGGATCCGCTGCGGCCGGACCGGCAGGGACGCGGTCGGGACGACCCGCGGGGGCGGCGCCAGGACCGCCGCTGGCAGGCGGATGGTGACGGCCGTCCCGCGCCCGAGCACGCTCTCGATCGCGAGGTCACCCGCGTGCCGCTGGATCACGCCGTAGCTCACGCTGAGGCCGAGCCCCGTCCTCTTCACGCCTTTGGTGGTGAAGAACGGCTCGCGCGCGCGCTGCCGTACCTCGTCGGTCATTCCCACGCCCGTGTCCGTCACCGAGAGCGCGACCATGCTCCCCTCGCTCCGGGTGGCGAGCGTGACGCGCCCGCCTTCCGGAAGCGCGTCGACGGCGTTGAGGACCAGGTTCATGATCGCCTCGCGGAGCGCCACCGGGTCGCCGTGCACGACCGGGAGCTCGCCGCGCTGGAGGGTCACGCCGATCTGCACCCCCTGGGCCTCCGCGACGTCGTGCCACCGCACCCGCGTCATCTCGATCACCTCGGCCGCAAGCTCGTTGAGGTCGACGCGCTCGATTCGGCCCACGGGCTCGGCCTGCGCGAAGCGCTGGAGCCGGCGCACGACGTCGGCGGCGTCCCGCGCCGCGCGCTCGACGACCTCCAGCGGGCGGCGCCGGGCCTCGGCCTCCTCGTGCCGTAGCAGGAGCTGCACGCGGCCATAGATGATCGCCAGGAGGTTGTTCAGGTGGTGGGCCGCCCCGCCGGCGAGCTCCCCGAGCGCGCGCAGGGTCTCGCCGCGGACCACGCGCTCCTGCGCGGTCTTGAGGTCCTCGAGGGCCCGCTGCGACTGCGCGTACAGGCGCGCGTTGTCGAGGGCCAGGACCGTGTGCGCGGTGACGCCCTGGACGAGCCGGAGCTCCTCCGCGGTGATGCGGCGGGCCTCGTTCCACCAGTAGGTCAGGATCGCGCCCCGCACCTGGCCCCGGCTCAGGAGCGGGGCCAAGAGGATCGAGCGGGGCGGGACGGCCATCGTCCGGAAGAGCGGATGGTCGCACCGGGGATCGGCCCCGACCTCGGTGCTCGCCACGGGCCGTCCGTTCCGGATGGCTTCCTGCACGACCGGGGGGAACTCGGCGACCGGCACGCGGAAGGCCGACTGCCGGAGGGCCGGGGGCACGTGATAACCCGCGATGGCGGTCGCGTGCTCGCCGTCGTCGTCCAGCCCGAAGACGATCGAGGTGTCCCCGCCGAGCAGGCGCGTCGTCTGTCGCGCGGCCCGGCGGGCGATCTCGGCCGGGTCGAGGCTCTCCCCCACGGTGTGAGCGACGCCCAGCAGGCCCTCCGTCTCGCGGAGCCGGCGCTCGGTCTTCTCGTGGAGCCCCGCGTTCC
>QHRX01000131.1 GCA_003221455.1 Candidatus Rokuibacteriota bacterium | reverse complement strand
CGGTGCAGGTGAACGTCAACGACCTCGCCGTGCGGGGGGCGCGCCCGCGCTGGTTTCTCGTCACGCTGCTCCTGCCTGAAGGCGCCACCACGGCGGCGCTGGTGGAGCAGCTGTTCGGCGAGCTCGGCCGGGCCTGCGAGGAGGCGGACGTGGCGCTCGTCGGTGGCCACACCGAGGTGACCCACGGGCTCGACCGGCCGGTGATCGTCGGCACCATGCTCGGGGAGGTGGACCGGGACAAGCTCGTGACGACGGGCGGCGCCCAGGTGGGGGACGCGGTCGTCATGACGAAGGGCGTCCCCCTCGAGGGAGCCTGCCTGCTCGCGCGAGACCGTGAAGCGGAGCTGGTCGCGCGCGGCGTGCGCGCGGCGGTGATCCGGCGGGCGAAGGGGTTTCTGCGGGCGCCGGGTATCAGCGTGCGGCCCGAGGCGGAAATCGCGTGCGAGCTCGCCCCGGTGCACGCCATGCACGACGCGACCGAAGGCGGCATCGCGACCGCGCTGCACGAGCTCGCTCAGGCCTCCGGGGTCGGGCTCCGTCTCGATCGCGACCGCATCGTGGTCCTCCCCGAGGGGGCCGAGATCTGTCGGGCGCTCGGGCTCGACCCCCTCGGCACGCTCGCGTCGGGCGCGCTCCTCATGACGCTTGCCCCCGCCGACGCGGCGGTCGTCATCCACGCGCTCGCTCGCGAAGGCATCGACAGCCACTTCATCGGCCAGGTCGTGCCCGCCGACCGCGGCCTGACGCTGGTCGAGGGCGCGCGGACGGAGCCGCTGCCGCTGTTCCCACAGGACGAGATCGCGCGGATCTTCCGGGACGCGTGAGCGATGGCCGACCGCGGCGACTCGTCCCGTCCGGTGGCCCTCGGCAGCACCGCGATGGTCGCCGCCGCCCACCCGCTGGCGACGCTGACGGGCGTCGAGGTCTTGAAGCAGGGCGGCACGGCCGCCGACGCGGCGGTGGCCGTCAACGCGGTCCTCGGGGTCACGCAGCCGCACTGCTGCGGAGTCGGTGGCGACATCTTCTGCCTCTACTATGAGGCGGCGAGCCGGCGGGTCCACTTCCTCAACGGTGCGGGTCGGTCGGGTACGCGGGCGACGCTGGGCGAACTCCGGCGCCGCGGGCTCTCTCGGGTGCCGACGCTCGGCCCCGGGGCCGTCTCGGCGCCGGGCTGCGTGGCCGGCTGGGCGATGCTGCTCGAGCGCTTCGGCACCCGCCCGCTCGCCGCGCTGCTGGCGCCCGCCGTTCACTACGCGGATGCCGGCTTTCCGACCACGCGCCTGCTGAGCCACGCGATCGAGGACCTCCTGCCGGCGGCAGCCGATCCGGAGTGGCGGCGAATCTTCGCGCCCGGCGGTCGGGCGCCGCGGCTCGCCGAGCGGCTCCGGCAGCCCGACCTCGCGGAGACCCTGCGGTTGCTGGCGGCCGAGGGCCCGGAGAGCTTCTACCAGGGGCGGATCGCGCACGCGATCGCGAGCCGGCTCGAGAGCGATGGCTTCCTCCTCCCCGAGGATCTCGCCACCCATACCGCGGACTGGGGCGAGCCCCTCCGCACGTCGTATCGCGGGTACACGGTGTACGAGACGGGGCTTCCGACGCAGGGAATCGCCGCGCTGCTCGCGCTCAACCTGCTCGAGGGGCTGGACCTCGGGCGGATCGCGCTCCACTCCGCGGAGCATCTCCACGCGCTGATCGAGATGGTCAAGCTCGCCTACGCCGACCGGGACCGCTGGGTGGCCGACCCCGCGGGGGCCCGGCTGCCGGTTGACGGGCTCCTGTCCAAGGCGTACGCCGTGCGCCGCCGTGGCGGCTTCGACCTGCGCAAGGCGCAGGCCTACGCGGCCGGCGATCCCGCCGGTGACACGACGGGCTTTGTCGTCATGGACGGCCGCGGCGACCTCGTCAGCGTCATCCAGAGCCTCTTCCACTCATTCGGCTCGGGCGTGGTGCCGCCCGGGACCGGCGTCGTCCTGCACAACCGGGGCTCCTCCTTCGGCACGGACCCGGCGCACCCGAACTGCCTCGGGCCGCGCAAGCGCCCCTTCCACACGCTGATCGCGGCCGTCGTCACCCAGGACGACAGGCCGGTCATGGGCTTCGCCACGATGGGCGCGAACGGCCAGGCAATGTTCCACGTCCAGGTGCTCACGAACGTCCTTGACTATGGGCTGGACATCCAGGAGGCGATCGAGCGCCCGCGCTTCCTCCTGGGCCCGCTCACGCCCGACGAGCCGGCCGACACGGTCCGGATCGAGTCCCGCGTCCCGGGGCGCGCGGTCGCCGCGCTCGAGCGACGCGGGCACCGGATCCGACAGGAGCGCGCCTTCTATCAGAAGATGGGACACGCCCACGGGGTGGTCGTGCGCGACGGCGCGCTGATGGGCGGGGCGGATCCGCGCGGTGACGGCGCCGCGCTCGGGTACTGACGGTCGGGGGGGGCATGAACGTCGAACGCCTGCGCCGGAGCGTCCTGCTCGTGCCCGCGTCGGATGCGCGGAGGATGTCGGCGGCGGCGTCTTCCGAGGCCGACGGCGTGATGCTGGACCTCGAGGACACGGTGACGCGCGGCGCGAAGCCGCTCGCGCTTGACAACGCGGTGGCGGCGCTGTCGCGACGCGATTTCGGTCAGAAGGAGTTGGTCGTGCGCATCAACGCCTTGGCGACGGCGCAGGGGCGGCGCGACCTCGACGTCATCGCGGCGGCCAGGCCCCAGGCCGTGTGCCTCCCGAAGATCGGCGCCGTCGCCGACCTGCTGCGCGCCGACCGCGCGGTCGCCGAAATCGAGGCGACGCACCGGCTCGAGCCGGGCGCGATCCGCTTGTACGTGATGATCGGGACGGCCTCGGGCGTTTCGCACGCGGCCGACATCGCCCGGAGCTCCCCCCGCCTCGACGCCCTGCTCTACGACGGCGGCGACTACCTCCGCGAGGCGCAGGCGGTGCCCTCGACCGAGCGGAGCGAGCAGCTCTACGCGATGACCAAGACCCTCCTCGCCGCGCGCGCGGCGTTTCTCGACGCCCTCGACGGCCCTGCCCTCGACCTGACCGAAGGGGCGGTCGAGCGGGAGGCGCGGCAGGCGCGCGCGATCGGCTACTCGGGCAAGACGGTCGTCGATCCGCGGCACGTGGCCGCGGTGCATCGCGTGTTCACGCCCTCGCCGGACGAGGTCGAGCGCGCCCTGCGCCTGATCCAGGCGTATCACGACGCCGAGGCCGGCGGCGTCGGCGTGCTCGAGGTCGACGGGCACTTCGTCGACGCGGCGCGCGTGCGGATCGCTCGGCGTGTCGTCCGGCAGGCCGAGCTGGCGGGGGCCCTGCGGCTCGGGAGCCGGGCATGAGGGCCGCGCTGGTTGCTCTCCTGGCCCTGTTCGCGTTCGGGGCCGCCGCCGCCGGGTGGGGGACCATCACGCCCGGCGAGTCCACCACCGCGGGAGTCAAGACCGAACACGGGGAGCCGTCAAAGGTGACGAAGACGAAGGCCGAGGGGTACGACACGACCGAGTGGACGTACGAGGGCGACCGGGCGCCCGTGGGAATGACCCGCATGGTCGTGGAGTTCGGCCTCCTGACTCGGCAGGGCTACCAACCGGACGTCGTGCGCTCGTTCCGGCTCGAGCCAAAGGCCGGCGTGTTCTCTCGAGACCAGGTCATCGTCGGCTGGGGGAAGCCCGAGAAGGGCGGGATCCAGGACGGCGTGCCCTTCATGATGTACAACTCGGGGCTCGTCGTCTACTTCGACAAGGACATCCTGAACGCGGTGTCGATGTGGTTCACGCGGCCCCTCCCAGGAGCGGGCGCCGAGGGCTCGACGCCCACGGCCACGCCGGCGGCGCCCGCTACCAGGTCGCCGGAGCCGAAGCCCAAGCCGCCGGACCGATCTACGCGGTAGCCCCGCTCAGTCGAGCCGGAAGCCGAGACGCTCGGCAAGCGCCCGGAGTGCCGGCCGCGCCTCTGGTCGCCGGCGCCAGATCTCGAAGAACCGGTTCTGGGTGTCCCAGAGCCCGAACCACACGCCGAGCCGCCAGGCGCGGTCGATCAGGGCGAGCGTCGACTGGGCGCGCTCGGGGGCGGGATCGACGGCGAGCGCGTCCATCGCCCGCGCGACGGTCCGGCGCGCTTGGGCGTTGGCGGCGCTCAGGTCGAGCGAGAGTCCGCCCTGTCGCGCTTCCTCCAGGAGCTCGAAGACGCGGTCCGGCACGACGCCGCTCGCCTCGGCCTGTCCGAGCTCAGCCGTGATGGACCGAGCGAGCACGTGACGCGCCACCGTCGCCAGCACCTCCGGCACGGTGGCGTCGGTCTCGCGGAGGTGGCGGATGAGCTTCCGGTTCTCGTCCCAGAGTTGCCGGTACGTGCCGTCGTCCCGCTGGAGCACGCCTTCGGCGATGCGGGCGAGGATCGTCCGGCGGTCGTCCTCGAAGAGGTGCCGGAGGGTGTACGGCTCGCCCGGGAAGTGCCGGTCGAGGGCGCGGACCACTTCCGAGACGCTCCCGCGGGCAAACCGCTGGCGGAGGTCGGCCGCCATCTCCTCGTAGGTCTCGACGCTACCGAACTCGCGGAGACCGCACTGGACGTCGTGCCCGCCGTAGTGGAGCACGGCGTACGCGGCGCCGTCGGTCTCGCCGGTGATCTCGGAGCGGACGCTCACGCGGCCGATCCGGAGCGCGATGCCGTGATGGGCGTCGGACTGCTCGTCGAGGCGACGGATCGCATAGGAATAGACCCGCCGGTCCTCGCGATGGCTCTCGAAGAGGCTCGAGATCGCGTAGTGCGCGACGACCCGTCGCGGATCGACGACGGCGGGCCGCACGAGGCGGCGGTAGACCTCGGCGCCGTCGCCGAGCTCCGGGAGGTTGCTCGGCGCCGGCGCGAGCCGCCGCAGGAACTCCTCCTCGAGGGCGCCGCCGCCGAGGCTACGCACGTACTGGATTGCCATCGCCGCGTACCGGAGGATCTGCACCGGCTCGAGGCGGGAGATCTCGTCGAAGAACCAGCCGCACGAGGTATACATGAGCAGCCGCTGGCGTTCCATCTCAAGGAGCCGGATCGCCTTCACCTGTTCGGCGTCCTCGAGCGGACGCCGCTGGTGGCGCGCCCAGTAGTCGGCGCGCGTGTCCCGGGACCGGTCGAGCACGACCCGGATGTAGTCGTCGCGCGCCTCCCAGGGGTCCTTGAGGAGCGCACCCGCGCGGCTTTCGAAGAGGAGGTCGACCTGGTCCCGGAGCCAGTCGAGCGCCTCCCGGAGCGGACCGCGCCAGCGCTGGTGCCAGTCCGCGCGCGTGCGGCAGCCGCAGTCGGCACGCCAGCGCTCGACGCCGTGGGCGCAGCTCCACGAGGTGTTGTCGTGGATCTCCGCCTCGTGCGTGGGAGGGTGGGCCGCGAGGAAGGCACCGTAGTTGGTCAGCTCCGCCGCGCCCTCTCGTTCGATCATCTCCAGGGCGGCCGCGAGCGCCATGTCGCCGAACTTCGTGTGGTGGCCGTAGGACTCGCCGTCGGTGGCGCAGTGGACGAGCTGCGGCCACGCGCGGCCGTCGGCGAAGCCGCCGCGCAGGCGCTCGGCCAGCACCTCGCCATGGGTCAGGGCGTCCTCGAACGCGATCGCGCGGGCGATCAGCGCGTCGTAGAAGAAGAGCGCGAGGGCAGGCCCGGTCGCTGAGCGCCAGAGATAGGCGCGGCTCGGGTCGACGTGGTCGCCCCTCTGCCAGGTCTCGGCGTCGAGCGGGCGGATGCGCGCGGCCTGGTGCGGGGCGAGGATGGTGAACTTGATGCCGGCCTCGGCCAGCACCTCGAGGCTTTCGCGGTCGACCGCTGTTTCCGACAGCCACATGCCCTCGGGGTCCCGTCCGAAGCGATGCCGAAAATCCACGATGGCCCAGTGGACCTGGGTGACCTTGTCGCGCCGGGTCGCGAGCGGCATGATCACGTGGTTGTAGACCTGGGCGATCGCGTTGCCGTGACCGCCCCGGGCCGCCCGGCTCCGCCGGTCGGCCTCGAGAATCTTCGCGTAGACGTCGGGGCGATGGCGCTCGAGCCAGGCGGCGAGCGTCGGACCGACGTTGAAGGAGATCTTCTCGTAGTTGTCGACGATGTCGAGGATGCGATTGTCGGCCCCCACGCGCCGCGCGGCGGTGTTCGGCGCGTAGCACTCGGCGGTCACGCGCTCGTTCCAGTCGTGCCACGGGTGGGCCGAGGCCTGGGTCTCGACCGCCTCGAGCCAGGGGTTCTCGCGGGGCGGCTGGTAGAAGTGGCCGTGGACGGCGATGAACTTCGACCGGACCTGGCTCAAAAGTCCTCGAGACCGGAGAGGAACTCGCGGCGGCCTCCACGGGGAATCACGACGAGCCCCGAAGGCTCGACGTGGTAGCGCCGCCGGTCGGCCGCCGGGTCCCAGCCCATGTCAGCGTCCGCCGCGATGATGTTGAAGCGGTCGACAATGGCACGGCGGAGTCGGGCGCCCTTGCCGACCGTCGTGTTGTCCATGACGATCGAGTCCTCGATGACCGCGCCCTCGTTCACCCACACGCCGCGCCCGAGGATCGAGTTGCGGATCGTCGCGCGCTTGACGAGCGATCCCTCCGCGATGTGGGCGTTGTCGACCTCGCCTCCGATGATGCGCGCCGGCGGCCCGTTGTACCGGCCGACGCGGATTGGCCAGTGGCGGTTGTCGAGATCGAAGCGAGGCGACTCGCCGAGCAGGTCCATGTGCGACTGCCAGTACGCCTCCAGCGTGCCGACGTCCCGCCAATAGGCCGGTTCCTCGTAGGGCTTGACCCCGGGGATCTCGTTCGTCTGGAAGTCGTAGGCGAACACGCCGCCGGCCGCTACCAGCTCAGGGATGATCGTCCTGCCGAAGTCGTGGTCGGTGCTGCGGCGGGCGTCGGCGAGCAGCGTGTCCAGGAGCGCCTGGCGGGAGAAGACGTAGTTGCCCATCGAGGCGTAGGCGCGGTGTGGGTTGCCGGGCATCGGCCGGGGCCGAGCCGGTTTCTCCTCGAAGGAGACGACGCGGCCGTCGGCGTCGACGGCGAGGATGCCGAAGCTCGAGGCTTCACCGATCGGCACCGGCCGGGCGGCGACCGTGACGCTGGCCCGGCGCTCCTGGTGGAACGCGATCATCTGCTTGATGTCCATCCGGTAGATGTGGTCCGCGCCGAAGACGGCGACGAGGTCTGGGCCGTAGTCATCGATGAGGTTCACGTTCTGCAGGACCGCGTCCGCGGTGCCCCGGTACCAGCTCTCGCCGAACCGCATCTGCGGGGGGACCACGGTGATGAAGTGGTCGGGCACGAGCCCGCCCGTCCGCCAGGCCAGCCGGAGGTGCTCGATCATGGACTGGGACTTGTACTGCACGAGCACGTAGATCGAGAGGAGCACGGAGTTGACGAAGTTCGACAGGACGAAGTCGATGATCCGGTGCCGGCCGCCAAACGGCACGGCGGGCTTCGAGCGCTCGCGGGTCAGAGGGTGAAGGCGCTCGCCCCTGCCGCCGGCGATGATCATCCCGAGAACGCGCGCCTCCTTCATCGTCCGCCCTGGGCGCGTCCGCGCGGTCCGGTCGGGGCGGTTCTCCCAGCCGTCTCATCCCCCCCAACGCGCCGCTCCTGCGACGCGCGCGCGAGCGTGTGCTCGCCCCGGGCTCGCCGCATCATCTGGTCGCGGGTTGCCCGAGGGCCCAGACGGGATCGAGGTCCGGGAAGCAGAAGTCCTGCCGCTCCAGCCGCCGCACGAGCTCCGCGGTATCGGGGGCGAAGGGCTCGCCCGCGCGGAGGCCGCGCGCGATCTCCGACAGCTGCTTGAACTCCGCGTAGTGCTCGGCGACCCGCCGCTCGGCGTAGTCGCGCGCCGCCCACGTCGTGATCAGGAACTGCCAGTCCGAGGCCTCCAGCAGGAGGAGCTCGCGGCCGGCCTGGGCGGCGACACGGCGCAGGTCGGGTCGGGCGTCGTCGAGCTTCGCGACGTGCTGCACCCACTCGGCCTCGGCGCTGTACAGGCGATCCCAGGTCCATTCCGTGTCGCGGTTGAGCCACACCCGGTGATCGCCGCCCTCGCCCCACGAGCCCTCGGGGAGGTTGAGGGTCTCGCGCGCCGGCACCGCCTCCAGCGCCTCGGCCAGCGTCACGGGCTCCACCCCGATCCCCGCCAGCGCGCGCGCGGTATGCTCGAGCCAGAGCGGCCCCTCGAACCACCAGTGGCCGAAGAGCTCCGCGTCGTACGGCGAGCAGACGAGGGTCGGTCGCTTGCCGTCGCCTTCCTCGAGCGTCTTCCGCACGAGGCCGGCGAAGTGCTCGGCGTGGACCTCGGCCTGATGGGCGGCCGTCGGGGGGTCGTAGACCGCCTTTTTGCCGAGGTCGCCGCTCGAGTCGGTTACCCGCCAGAAGCGGAGGCCGCCCGGGAAGTGCTTCTTGTGGAACTCGAGGTAGGCGGGGTC
>QHRX01000025.1 GCA_003221455.1 Candidatus Rokuibacteriota bacterium | reverse complement strand
GACGAACGTGGCGAGGCCCTCCGGATCTTGGCCGAAAATTCCCTCGCCCGCCGACGTCAGGATCAGCTCGTGCTGATGGCTGAGCCGCTCCAGCGCCTCCTGCGCCTGCCTGCGCTCCGTGATGTCGAGAAATGTTCCGAGGATGGCGGGCCGTCCGTGCCAGGGGATGATCGACACCAGTACTTCGATCCGGATCGGCGTGCCGTCCTTCGCCACCCCCTGGGTCTCGTAGCGCGTCGGGGCCCGTTCGCCCCGCAGCCGCGCGGCTCGAAAGGCCTCGATGCGCGCGCGCTCCTGCGGCGCGATCAAGATCAGATAGTCTCGGCCGACGAGGTCTTCCGGGCTCCCGTAGCCAAAGATCCGTGCCATCGGTTCGTTGGCGAACTGAATGAGGCGATCCTGGTGGATGTACATGCCCTGGAGGGATCCCTCGACGAGCACGCGATACCGCTCCTCGCTCGCCTGGAGGGCGGAGGTGGTGGCCTCCGCCTCTGCGCGAGCGGCCTGCTCGTGCGCGAAGAGGCGCGCATTCCGGAATGCGAGCGCCGCCTGGTCGGCAAATGCCTGCGCGAGTCGAATCTCCTCGTCGGTGAAGAGCCGTCCTTCCCGATCTCCGATGCCCAGGGCGCCAATCACCCGGTCCCCCGCGAAGAGCGGCACGGCGAGCACGGCGCGGTGGGGCGCGTGCGCCAGACGGTCCCTGACCTCTGGGGTGAGGGTTATCCGAGGATCGACGAGGATATTCGGCGTCGCGAGCGGCCGGCGCTCACGGATCGCCAGTCCGGCCAGGCCCGTGCCCCGCGGCAGCTCCGGGACCCAGCGGGTCACGGGAGCCACGCCGGTGGAGAGGGCGACCGAGACGAGGTCCCCTGAGTCGGGCTCCACTCGATACAGCGCCACCGAGAGTGCGCCCATCAGCGTGCGCAGGCTGTCTGCGATTCGCTGACTGACGAGGTCGGGGTCCAGTTCCTGAGCGAGGACGCGTGCCACCTCCACCAGCGCCTGGGCGGTTTGACGCCCGCGCTCGCTCTCGGCAAAGAGGCGCGCGTTTTCCAACGCCAACGCCGCCTGGTCCGCGAAGGCCCTGAGGAGCTCGAGTTCGGCATCGCTCATGACTCGGCCGGGAGCGTTGCCAAGGCTCAGCGCACCGATCGTCGCGCCCCGGACCACCAGCGGCACGCCGACCACGGACCGGTGTCCGGTCTCCCGCGCACGCTCGCGCAGCCAGTCAGGCAGCGGAATGTTGGGCTCGGCGAGAAAATCGGATGACCAGACGGTTCGTCCTTCGTTTACGGCCCGCCCGACGACGCCGTGGCCGGCCGGAAGTACCTTCCCGATCCACTGACGCGCGTCGCCGCCGCCGGCCACGGCCAAGCAACGGAGGGCCGCCGACTCCGGGACCACTTGATAGAGGGCCGCACTCCGGCTGCGAAGGAGCCGCATCACCGCGTCGACGATGAGGTGGGTGACCCGGCCTGGATCGAGCGTTCCGACCAATTCCCGACCCACTTCGGCGAGGGCGGTGGCAGCCTCTACGGCCCGTCCGAAATCGGACAAGGAGGGAGACCTCTGCGCCGCCTGGCGACCGGACCGCTTCCGCTTGTTCGGCGATCGCCGCGTCATGATGCAGACGTGGCGCGAGGCCCGAAAGGCTGGAGCGGTCGCCTCGGCACCGCCCGTCGACGGCGTGTCCGTTCCTCCCGTATCCGCGGCCAAGGGAGCGAGATGGCCTTCTCGAGCACGGAGGTCCGACGGTTCGAAACCGGGAAGGACCGCGGACCGGAGGGACAGGCGAACTCCGCTCTCACGTGGTTCTCCCGCGATTATAAGGAGTGCGGGACGGTTTTCCAAAATGACCCGCACACCCGATCCCACTCTCGCACCGTCTGGCTCCTCTCCGAGGAGGCGTCAGCTCAGAGCGACGCGCTGTCGCGCGTGAGGACGAGCGCGTCAGACGACCCCGACCGTGAAGAAGGGGATGTGACAGATTCGCCCACCCGCGCTCAGCCCGTCGAGCGGGTCGGAACTCCCGAGGGACCCGAGTGAACGGAGTCGGCGATGAGTCGACCACCTGCAGCGGGCGAAGGTCCTCGGCGATCACGCGACGTCCCCACGTCGAGAGCCTCCGGGCTACCGGCCCCCCCGTGGGGAATCTTCGTCGGCGGCGCCGTGCCGGGACACTGCCTGCCGGAGGATCCACCCATCGGGGACCTGGTCGGGCGCCACGATCCCGGCGACCGGAGACGGCGCGAGCATTTGGCGATCCGCGCCAACCCTGCCGCCGAGGCGATAGAAGAAGACCGGTGTCTTGGTTGAAGGCCCCGCGCGGTGCGGTCAGGTCGATTCTCAGAGATCCCGGCGCTCGTTGGCCGCGAAATCGTGGTTGACTTGAAGGTCGCGCAGACGTAAAAGGTGACTCCTCTGTGGGGGACGCGCACGGACCAATGAAGCGGGCACGACACGGCACTCTCGGGAGTCGACATGGCTGGAAGTGATCGCCTGCTCAATTACATCGCCGGCGAATGGCGGCCGTCGTCCGCGACCGAGGAACTCGATATCGTCAACCCCGCCACGGTCGAGGTCCTCGGCCGAGTGCCGCTCTCGCCGGCGGCCGAGGTGGATCAGGCCGCCCGCGCCGCCGCCGCCGCCCTCCCCGGCTGGAGGCGCGTGCCGGCGAGCGAGCGCACCCAGTACCTGTTCAAGCTGAAGGGGCGCCTGGAAGAGCACTTCGAGGACCTCTCCCGCACGATCACCCTGGAGTGCGGCAAGACCCTGGACGAGGCGCGGGGGGAGATGCGCCGGTCGATCGAGAACGTGGAGGTCGCCTGCGGCATCCCGACCCTGATGCAGGGCTACAACTCGGAGGATATCTCCAGCGGGATCGACGAGTTCATGATCCGGCAGCCGGTCGGAGTGGCGGCGGTGATCGCGCCGTTCAACTTCCCCAGCATGATCCCGTTCTGGTTCATGCCCTACGCCCTGGCCTGCGGAAACCCCTACATCGTCAAGCCATCGGAGCGGGTGCCGCTCACGATGCAGCGGGTGTTCCAGCTCCTGGACCAGGTTGGGTTCCCTCGGGGGGTCGTGAACTTGGTGCACGGCGGCCGCGCCGCGGCCGATGCGCTCCTGGACCACCCGGCCGTCCGGGCGATCAGCTTCGTCGGCTCGACGGCGGTGGCCAAGTACGTCTACGCGCGAGCGGCGGCGAACGGCAAGCGGGTCCAGTGCGGGGGCGGCGCCAAGAATCCGATCGTCGTGTTGCCCGACGCGGACCTCCCCATGACGACGCGGATCACCGCCGACAGCGCCTTCGGCTGTGCGGGCCAGCGGTGCCTCGCGGCCTCCCTGGCGGTGACGGTCGGTGAAGCGAAAAAGCCGTTCGCCGAGGCGATCGCCGAGGCGGCCGCGACCCGCGTGGTGGGCTATGGGCTGGCGGGAGGCGTCCAGATGGGGCCGGTGATCAGCCACGAGAGCAAACGACGCGTCGAGCAGCTGATCGGCCAGGGTGCCGGGGAGGGCGCGGAGGTTCTGGTCGACGGCCGGGGGGCCCGCATCCCGGGCTACGAGGCGGGGTCCTTCGTGCGCCCGACCGTCCTCCGCGGCCTGCCGCCGGGCAGCGAGGTGGCGCGGACCGAGATCTTCGGGCCGGTCCTGGGCCTCATGCACGTCGACACGATCGACGAGGCGATCGAGTTGGTGAACGGGGCTCGCTACGGCAACATGGCCTGCGTGTTCACCCAGAACGGGGCGGCGGCCCGCCGGTTTCGCTACGAGGCCGAGGTCGGCAACGTGGGCATCAACGTCGGGATCGCGGCGCCGATTGCCTTCTTCCCGTTCAGCGGCTGGAAGGAGAGCTTCTTCGGCGACTTGCATGGGCAGGGGCTGGACGCGGTGGAGTTCTTCACGCAGAAGAAGGTCGTGGTCGAGCGCTGGCCCAAGGAATGGTCCCGCACCTTCTGAGCGACGTGCCGCTGTGGGGCGCGAGGGCACGAGCGTCTCACGGCTCCGCCAGCCCCCCCCTCACGGGGTTCGAGTCTCGACGCCGATTCCCGCCTTGACAGCACGTTCTCACGGTTCCTCGAGTCCGATCGGGCCCCGGGGCCCGATCGTGGCTCTCTGATCGAGACCGTCGCGCGACACGGGAGGGACGCCAATGACGCGCCGGACCTTCGTCAAGAATGTCAGTGCAGGCATCGCTGCGGGTACGGTCAGGGGCGCCCCCGGCGTGGCGCGCGCCGTTGACAAGAGCGGCAAGGGCCTGTTCGAGATCAAACGGGTCGCTGACGGGGTATACGTCGCGGCGGCAGCCCCCGTCTACAAGGTGAACTCGAACGCCGCCATCATCGCGAACGAGGACGGGCTCCTCGTCGTTGATACCCACTCGAAACCGTCCGCGGCCCGCGCGCTCGTCCAGGAGATCGGGGAGATGACCGCGAAGCCGGTCCGGTACGTGGTGAACACGCACTTTCACTTTGATCACTGGCAGGGCAACGAGGTCTACCCCGCGGCCTATCCCAACGTCGAGGTCATCACGACGGAGATTACGCGCGAGGCGCTGCTGCGCAAGGGCGTCGCCAGGATCCGGGATCAGATCCGGACTGTGCCCGGCGAGATCGCCAAGCTGAAGGCGGAGTTGGCGGCCGCCCCGACCGCGGGCCGCCGCGCCGAGCTTCAGGCGAACCTCCAGCAGGCCGAAGCCTACCTGGAGGAGCTCAAGGGGCTCACCCCAGCGCTCCCCACGATGGCCTTTGAGCGAGCCATGCGTCTCATCAAGAGGGATCGCGAGATCGAGCTCCTCTATCTCGGCCGAGCCCACACCGACGGCGACCTGTTCGTGTTCATGCCTCAGGAGAAGGTCGTCGTCACGGGGGATGCGGTCATCGGCTGGACGCCCTTCATGGGCGACGGCTACCCGGAGGACTGGGTCCGGACGCTTCAGAAGCTCGAGCAGCTCGACTTCACCCACATGATCATGGGGCACGGGGACGTGGCCGGGAAGGAGTGGCTGCGGTTCTTCCGGGGCTACATCGCGGAGCTGATCGAGGCGGTGCGCCGCGAAGCAGCGGGCGGCGCGTCACTGGACGAGATCAAGCAGCGCGTCCCCAACCAGCTCGCGGCCAAATACGAGCAGAGATTCTCGACGTACGGGGACTATCGGCCCTGGAGGCGCCTCGTCCTGACGAACATTGAACGGGTGTACGCGACGGCCCTCTGACGACGGGCCGTCGCGTCAGCCCGCAGAGAGCCCAGACGTGAGCTCTCGGCGACGGGGAGCGACGTTCGAGGCGACTCCGTGGGGCTCGCCAGGCCGGCAGGACGTCATTGCATGCCTCGTTCTCCCCCCCGGAGGGGACGTCCGTCTGGAGCTCGGCAGGCTGCCCAACCGGGTCCCCACGGCTGGCGGGCGACGCTTTCGATGGCGGGGATCGAGCATGTCCCGGTCCTCGGGCCCGGCTCGCCACCAAGGCAACGGTACTTTGTTTCTCAATGACTTACGTGAGCGCAGGTCTCGGCAGCGTGGACGCAGATCCGTGCCGGGCGTTCCGCTCGAGATCAGGACCCCAGGCGACCGTGGCCCGGCTCCGCGGCGATGGACGATCCGTCAAGTCGTGGGGGTGTTGGGAGGGTGACCGGCCGCTGATACGCTGACACTCCTGCCAACCACCAAGTATCCGTGAGCGTGAACGTTACCGCTCGGCACCGTTTTTGCTCGCCGCCGTGAAGGGCAGTCTATCGAGTCCCCAAGGATCACGCGACGTGACCGAGATCATCGTCCGGACCGCTCCGGCGTTCGTTGACGAGCCGGAGCTCGCGTGGCGTGGCACATCGGACCAAGCGGCCGGCGGCAGCTGCCGCCCGGCGGCGGGAGGAGTCGGCAAATGACACGGATCACGCTGCTCATCAGTGGTGCGCTGCTGCTGCCGCTCGCGACGATCGCGGCGGCCCAGACCACGACGTCGCCGTCGACGAAGACCCCGACGGCGACCCCGTTGAATCCGAGCCCGGGCGGGTACGCGAGGCTGACGCCCGGCAATCAGAGGGTCGTCGATGCGCTCTACACCGCCCAGAGGACGTCGGCCACCGGCATGGGCGCGACCGGATATACGCGAGACCAGATCGCGGCGATGAAGCAGAGTGGCCTAGGCTGGGGCCAGGTGTTCCAGCGGTTAAAGGCCCAAGGGCTGGTGAAGGAAAAGAACCTCGGGCAGGTCATGAGCCAGTCCAACACCCCAGCGTCCGGCGGCTCGCCCGCGGCGATCGCGACGACTGCGAGCGGGAAGAGCCCGCTGGTGAGCACGAGGCACGGGAAGTCCTCGGCGTCACCCCGCTAGGGGAGCACCAGCGCCGGAGTGGAGCGGACGCCAGGGTGCGCGGCCCGGGTGGCGGCGCGGGCCAGGAAGGCGGCAGCCACTCAACTCCCGCCGATCCTCGGAGAGCCTGCGCGAATAACCGTCGGTGCGGCGGGCTGCGCGCCGGGCGCCGCCCCGCCCTCGCGCAGCCGATCGATCCGGGCCGCAATGACCGCCTGAACCGGGGCTGGGCCCGGCACCCGCGGTCTTCTACCCTGCGCGACCAGTCGACTCGGCCGCGAGAGGGCGGTGGCGAGTGGCGGACTCGCGACGGAACAGCGGTCGACGAACCGCGCCCGCGTCCGACCACACACCGCCCGTCGTGTCAGGTCAACGCCGGGCGCCGACGCCCAGAAAGCCGCTCGACCGGGAGTTCCTCTCTCGTCTCCAGGCCGATGACGTTGCCACGCTGATGGCGGATCGTCGCGACGCAACGCACCTCGGCGCGGGGGTCGGGCGTCACGTCCACACGGTACGCCTCGCCGAGCCTCACCATCTGTCCGGGCGTAAGCCTCGACCGCACGAGGCACATGCCGTGCAGACCGACGTCCACGGCGCGCCCGGACAGGGAGCGGGTTTCGGTCAGCCACACACGAACTGGCACCGAGCACGGATACCGCGGATAGCGACGGCGCTCGACCAATCGCACCCTCCCCCTTCTGACTCAGCCTCCCGCTGGCCCCGACCCCACTCGCCGCCCGGAGCAGGCGCCCGTTGACTTGAGGGTGTCGAGCCTCTTCTTCGTCGTGCGAGCGCGGTGCAGATCGCCGAAAGGCGGCTGTCGCCAGGGGCCGACAGCCGCGCGCATCCCGCTCGAGGCGACATGGTGGCGTCACAACCACGGGCGGAATAATCGGGTGAATACCCGAACGGGACGGGGGAAAGTCCAGTGTGTACCCCGGCAAACCCGGGCGGGCCCGGCCTGCCGTTCGGGAACCCGGCTGGTCTGTCGAGGAGTGGCGCGCGTCCGTGAAGCGGGGAAGGACCGTTTCCCACGGCGACCTCTTCCGAACATTTCCGTTCCTCAATCCGGATTTGACCCGATACCCTTCTGCGCCCCCGGGCGGCACCATGCGGGGTGAAGACTAGCGCGTCTAGGAGGGGCAGCTGAACTCGATCCGCACAACACTCGAAGACAAAGGCACCGGGCTCACGAGTCTCCCGCAGCGCGTGGCGGAGTCTCCAGCTATCCAGAATGGGGGACAGAGGGAGGGAAGACCGCGCGACGTGATCAGCATGCGCTTCCTTCGCGAAGTGCGTGTGGCGATCACTGCCGACAAGGACATCGTCACCGCCCGCCAAAGAGGCGAGCGGATCGCGCGTGACGTCGGCTTCCCCTCCTCGGACCCGACTCTCATTGCCACCGCGATCTCGGAGCTCGCCCGGAACATCGTTCGCTACGCGACGCGGGGCGAGGTGATTCTCAGGGTGATCGAGAACCAGACGACGCTGGGCATCGAGGTGGTCGCGGTCGACAAGGGACCCGGCATCCGTGACGTCTCGATGGCCATGGTGGACGGCTATTCGACGTCCGGCAGCTTGGGCCTAGGCTTGGCCGGTGTCCGGCGGCTGATGGATGACTTCGAGATCAAGTCCGCCTCCGGCAAGGGGACGACCGTCACCGCCAGGAAATGGAGGAGGCGCTGACGATGCCTGAGCCGGGACCGGCGGACTTGCGGACCCAGGGCGAGTCCGCAGTGGACCGGTGGCCGACGGCGGCGGCGAATCGCGGAACGGCGAGAGCGTCACCGCAAGCCCATTCCGAGTACCGATCGGCACGACACTGATCGCCTCGCCGGCGCGCCGCCGGGCGATTAGTCTCCCTCCCAGAGCGGCCCGGCCCGTTGAGCCTTCCTCGCTCCGACCAGTTCGAGAGAAGCGGGCCCGCCCCACGATCGACTGGATCGACGCGTGCCGATCGCGCGTCCGGATCGTGGGGACGCTGGCGGTCGGCGGCACGGGGTGAGCCCGGCGCGTGTCAGATTCACTCCCTGAATCGTGGACGCGGATCGGTCCCGCCCGGCAGGCAGATGAAGGTCCATCGTTGTCCGTGACTTCCGTCCGGCTCGATGACCTCAACGCCGTCACCGAGCGCCGCGGTACTATAGCCCAGCTTCTTACTTGCGCGCTCGGCGAGTGACGCAATACGTTCCCGTAGTCTACTGTCGCAGTCTTTCTTGTCGTCGAACGCGGTCACGATAGACCAGTCTGGCTTGCCCACGTCACTCGTCGACTTTTCTACCGTTGCCACACCGCTCCACAGCACCCACCCGCAGAGGAGCACGCGTGTCGCCCGCCATTGCCCTGTCATGGTGTTCTCCCGTCGGTCCCCCGTTCGGGGAATATCACCACCGTACGCCCCGACCGCCCCGGGGATGAAGGAAAAGGGATCACTCGCTCATGTCACCGCGCCCGCGTCGGCTATCCCCGCGAGACCGCACGGATCGTGTCGTTCGCGGCCCTGGCGAGGGGCTGGATCGTGGGCCGGTCACTCGTCGGTGCGAGCTCGACCGACGCCCGGGCATCACTCATTCACTCGGAGGTAACGGACGGCGGGAGGTCCCCGGAGACGCCCGCGAGGAGGGCCTGAGTCCTCGCAGAGTTCTCGCCGACGCCCGCCCGCGACGCGTTGGGCGCGTGGAGTGCGTGCCCGCCACGAGTCGATCCGTCACGAGGACCAGCAACTCGCCGGCCGCCGCTGTCGAGTCGGTTAGAATCGACTCCGTGAGGGCTCGGCCGTTCGTTCCGGCGCTCGCCGCGCTCCTGAGCGCGGCGGTCTTCCTCCCCACGATCCGGTTCGGGTTCCTTCCGTTCGACGACGTCTTCAACATGAACATCAATCCGTTCTTTCGTGGAGACCCGTCAGCCGAGGTCTCATGGGTACTCACCACGCGCGCGCTCGGTCACTGGATTCCGATGACGTGGCTCACGTACCTAATCGACTACGCGGCCTGGGGGCGGCATCCGGGCGGCTATCACGCGACCAACGTGCTGTTCCACGCCCTCAACGTCGCGCTCTGCTACGCGGTGGCCCGGCGGCTGCTCGGGCTCGCGACCCCCACCCGTCCCCCGGCGGCGCTCACGGCCGGAGCGCTGGCGGCGGCGCTCGCCTTCGGAATCCATCCGCTCCGCACTGAGAGCGTGGCCTGGGTCACCGAGCGACGGGACGTGGTCTCGGGGTTCTTCTTCTTCCTCACCGTGCTCGCGTACCTGAAGGCCGCCGACGCGGAGCGCTCACGCCGGCGACGGTGGCTCGGCCTCTCGCTCCTGGCCTTCGCCGCCTCGCTCCTCGCCAAGGAGATCACGATGACGCTGCCGCTCGTCCTCGTGCTCCTCGACCTCTACCCGCTGCGGCGCCTTCGCTGGCCGGCGGCGATCGTGGAGAAGATCCCGTTCGGGCTCGTCGGCGCCGCGGGCGCCGCCGTCTCGCTCCAAGGCATGGCGACCGGCGTCGGCTTCACGGGCCTGGACCGACTCGGGCTGGTCTCGCGGGTGGTCCTCTTCGCCTACAGCGTCGTGTTCTATCCGCTCCAGACTGTTGTGCCCGTCGACGTCTCGCCCTTGCACGAGCTGCCCTTCCGCGTCGACCCCCTGGCACCACGGTTTCTCGCGAGCCTCCTCGCCGCCGTCGGCCTCACGGGGCTCGCGATCCTGGCCCGGCGCCGCGCGCCGTGGTTCGCGGCGGCCTGGGCGTACTCGGTCCTCACGATCCTGCCCGTGAGCGGCCTCGCCCACGCGGCCACGATCCTTGTCGCCGACCGCTACAGCTACCTGAGCACGCTCAGCTGGGCGGTGGTGCTCGGAGGCGGGGTCGCGACCCTGCTCGTCGCCCCGCTCGGCAGGGCGTTCGTGGTCACGGGGCTGGCGGGGGTGATCCTGCTCCTGGCCACCTGGGGTGCCCTCACCGCCACGGAGGTCCGCGCCTGGCGTGACGCAGAGAGCCTCTGGTCCGCCGCGGTGGCGGCGGACCCAGCGTGTGCGCAGTGTCACTGGGGGCTCGCGATCGCGCTGGCGCAGGCCGGCCGTCTCGAGCCGGCTGAGCAGGAGGCCACGACGGCCGTGGTGCTGCGACCGGACCGGGCGGATCATCACGCGGTCCTGGCCGCGGTGCTCGAGCGCGAGGGCCGGCTGGACGAGGCGGCGCGTTCCTGGATGGCGGCCGGGCGCATCCACCCCCGCTACGTCGCCGACGCGGTCCGCGCCCTCGGCCTCGCCCTCCTCGCCCGCGGGCAATTTGAAGCGGCGGTGCGCCAGCTGCGCACGGCGCGCTCGCTCCAGCCGATGCTGCCCGTGACCCCGGATCTCGTCCGCGCGCTCAATGGCCTCGCGATCGAGCAGGCCCGATCGGGGCACCTCGCCGAGGCGGCCCGGGCGCTCGAAGAAGCGCTGGCGTTGATGCCCGGGAGCCCCGAGGTGCGTGACAATCTGATCGCCGTGCGGGAGGCGCTCCACCGCTGACCGGCAGGCGGTTTCACTGGACGGTCGTGACGGCGTCGGCGCGTCCGTGGCGTGGCGGGGCGCCGTTGAGCGGGTCTGTCGTCGGCGATCTGGCGGTGTGAGGGCGAGCGGTATCCTCGAGGACACGGGAGGGGCCCGTGCCCAGGACGACGCTCACCCGCGGACGTTGAGGACGACCCCCGGAGCTGTGACCTTCCAGCTCTGGATGGCGTTGAGATGATTGAGGGAGTGCACGCCGCGGATTCGCGCCAGATCGGCGATCGACGGCTGGACGTAGCCCGTGTCGTCGGTGCACCGCGACTGCAGCGTGCACTCGCGCCCGTCCCACGTCCAGGGCAGCCGGAATCGCGTGTGGGCGATTCGATGGATCGGCTCCTGCAGCCGCGCGTCCCGCCACGTCCGGCCGCCGTCGGTAGAAACCTCGACCCTCCGCACATACCCGCGGCCCGACCAGGCGAGCCCGGCGATCTCGTAGACGCCCTGTCCAGGCAGGCGCAGTCCCGCCGACGGGTATGTGATCACCGACTTCGCTTCCATCACGAAGGTGAACTGGCGCGCGGTGCCGTCCGACATTAGGTCCGTGTATTTCGACGTTTCCTCGCGGGTCTGGTACGGCTCGGCCACGAGCTTGAGCCGGCGGAGCCACTTGACGTGTGTGCTGCCCTCCCAGCCGGGAACCATCAGGCGCAGGGGGTAGCCCTGCTCGGGGCGGAGCGCCTCGCCGTTTTGGCCGTAGGCGAGGATGACGTCGTCGAGACACTTCTCGATCGGGAGGCTCCGGGTCATCGCGGCGCCGTCGGCGCCCTCGGCGACGACCCATTGCGCGCCGCGCTCTACACCGAGGTCTCCAAGGATCGTGGCGAGCAGGACGCCCGTCCACTCGCTGCAGCTGGTCATCCCGTGGGTTCCCTCGACGTCCGGCATGGTGGGCCGCGCCCACTCCGTCGAGCTGTTGCCCGAGCACTCGATCATGTGGACGCGGGACACCGACGGCAGCCGCTGGATCTCGGCGAGCGTCAGGACAAGCCGCCGCCGCACGAGGCCGTGGATGAGCAGCCGGTGCCGAGCCGGATCGATCTCCGGAACGCCGGCATGGTGGCGCTCGAAGTGGAGCTCCGACGGCGTGATGATTCCGTACAGGTGCTGGAGCGGCGTGAGTGACGCGGACGATTCGCCGGTCGGCGACGGAACCTGCCCTCTCGCCGCCGTCTCGAAGCGGGATCGGCTCCCGTAGGGCCGGACAGACCGTCCGAGGACCTTGGTGGAATCCGAGGGCGCCAAGGTCGGGGAGACCTCGTGAGAGGTCCGGTCCGCGGCGGCGCCCGCTGCGAGCACCACGCCCCACGCCGCGCCTTGCGTCAAGAATGTCCTTCGGCCCACCCGGCGCGTCGAATCAGGTCGCTGCGTATTCATTCGCTCACCTCTCGTGCCCCCTGCGGAAGATCCACCCGACGCCTGCGCGGGTCTCGTCCCTAGGAGAGCACGGGGATCCGCCGGAGAGAAAATACTTGAGTGGTCCCGGCGAGCGGAGGTCCTGGCCCGAAGATGCGCGGTATCCGGAAGGTCGATCTGCCCGCCCGTGAGCTCGACCACTACCGGCGCTCCGGAGATCCTCTCCCTCGGTGCGCCTTCGCGAGGGTGACGCCGACGACGAGCCATCGAGGCCATACGCGCCGGGCGGTGTCCGAACGTATTGCCCTCTTCTGTCAGCCGTGCTGCCCAACGCGGGCAAGGCTGGCCCGTGGTCCTGGGAGGCTGCACTTCTAACTCCCTGAAAAAGCGCGCGTCAATCGCGTAGTCCCCCGCTGTACCCGGGACGGCGCGGCCTTTGCACACGCAATCAGGCGCTCGGCCTAAAAAGGGGAGGACGAATGAGCAACCTTTGGCGGAATAGACGAATGACGTGCGGTGGGCAGCGCGGTTTCACGCTCATCGAGCTGATGATCGTCGTGGCGATCATCGGTATCCTCGCGGCCATCGCGATCCCGCTCTACGCCAACATCCAGGCGCGCGCCCGGA
Organism: Candidatus Rokuibacteriota bacterium; assembly: GCA_003221455.1. Classification (GTDB taxonomy): domain Bacteria; phylum Methylomirabilota; class Methylomirabilia; order Rokubacteriales; family CSP1-6; genus AR9. The sequence goes on along the minus strand of QHRX01000025.1, from coordinate 13,189 downwards.
TCGCCAAGGCCCAGGCCGACGCCCGGACCTTGGTCAGCGCGATCAGCATGTACTCGGCGACCTTCGGGTCCTTGCCGGGTGCCCTGGCCAACCTGACCGCTGCCGCGACCATCTCCGGCGTGAGCGGCGGGCCGTTCATGAAGTCGGTTCCGAACGCACCGGCCGGCTGGTCGGCCTATAGCTACTCGTCGAACCCGTGCGGCGTCTTCACGGTGACGGCCACCGGCGACAGCACGACGGTTTCGTCCCCGTAGGGAGCCGAGGGCTGCAGGCGGGGGGTCCCTCCCCTCCCTGCAGCCCCTGGTGTTCCCTTATGGTGATCAAATGAACAACTTTTGGCGGAATAGACGAACGACGCGCGGTGGGCAGCGCGGTTTCACGCTCATCGAGCTGATGATCGTGGTGGCGATCATCGGCATCCTCGCGGCCATCGCGATCCCGCTCTACGCCAACATCCAGGCGCGCGCCCGGATCGCCAAGGCCCAGGCCGACGCCCGGACCCTGGTGAGCGCCATCAGCATGTACTCGGCGACCTTCGGGTCCTTGCCGGGTGCCCTGGCCAACCTGACCGCCGCCGCGACCATCTCCGGCGTGAGCGGCGGGCCGTTCATGAAGTCGGTTCCGAACGCACCGGCGGGCTGGTCGGCGTACACCTACACGTCGAACCCGTGCGGCATCTTCACCGTGAGGGCAAGCGGCGACAGCACGACCGTTTCGTCCCCGTAGCGTCTCCACGGGCTGCGGGCGGGGAGGACTCCTCCCTTCCTGCAGCCCTGTTCCCTCGTTGTGTTGGTCGCGCCGCTGGCGCGGCCCTGACTTCTCCGTCCCCTCCCGGATTCGTATCGAGCGTCAGCCACGACGGCAGAACACGGGGTGGGCGCTTCGCCTGGTGCGAGCGTCGCTGGCGATCCGTCGTCGGTCGATGGCCAGAGATCGAGCGCCGACCAGGTAGTATGGTAGTGATGCCCGGCCGGAGAATCGGGTGGCCCGTACGCGCAGTCCTCGCGCTATTGCTCCTGCCACTGACGGCCGCGATCGGTGACACGCGATCTGGCCTCTCGCCCGCGGAGCGGGAGTTCCTCGACCGGCACTGGCGGCGGCCGGTTCCCCCGCAGGGCGACCCCCCAGCTCGATTCTCCGCCATCGAGCGGTCACTCGCGCCGGCGAGCTGCGGCACCTGCCACCCGACCCAATTCACCGACTGGAAGACGACGCGCCACGCCCGCGCGCTGGGGCCTGGCGTCGCGGGACAGCTGGCCGACCTGGCCAAGATTGCGCCCGCGGTGGTTCCGAATTGCCTCGCGTGCCACGCCCCGCTCGCCGAGCAGCAGCCGACGCTCGCCGGCGCGAGCGGGCCCGCGGCGAATCCCGCCTTCGACGCCGCCGTCGAGCAACAGGGCCTCGTGTGCGCGGCCTGCCACGTTCGGCGCCACGAGCACTTCGGGCCGCCCCGCCGGGACGGGACGCTCGAGAGCACCGCACCGCGAAGCTCCCTTCCGCACAATGGCGTCACGCGCAGCCGGACCTTCGTGCGCTCCGAGTTCTGTGCGAGCTGTCATCAGTTCGGTCCGAGCGGCTTGACCCTGAACGGCAAGCCGCTCGAGAACACCTACGACGAGTGGCGGGCGAGCCCGGCGGCGCGGGAAGGCCGCCAATGCCAGGACTGCCACATGCCGGATCGGCGTCATCTGTGGCGTGGTATCCACGACCCTGACATGGTCAAGTCGGGTGTCAGGATTTCGTTCACGACCGACCGACGTCGATACCGGCCAGGCGAGGAGGTACGCGCCACCCTCAGCATCGCCAACACGAACGTCGGGCACTTCTTCCCGACCTACGTGACGCCCATGGTCGTCGTGCGCGCCGTGCTGACGGACGCGCAAGGCGGGACGATCGCCGGCAGCGAGCAGCAGATGTCGATCGGCCGGGACGTGACTCCGAGCCTCTCCCAGGAACGCGCGGACACCCGAATCGCTCCGGGCGGCCGCCTCACGTTCACGTACAGCCGACGCCTGGACCGACCGGGGTTGCGCCTGGCCGTCGCGGTCACCGTCTTCCCGGACTACTTCTACGTCCGATTCTTCGAGGCGATCCTGGCGAACGGCGTCGGGCTGGGGACAGCGCAGATTCGCGAGGCCTTCGACGAGACGCGTCGTTCCTCCTACACGATCTTTAGTCGGGACATGCCGTTGACCTGACGGTGTGCGTCGGTCGGTCGACGGCGACGGCGCACGGGTCACGCCGCTCGAGTGCCTGGTTCTCTCGATGCCAGAAACGGGACCCTGTCGGCACGCCCCGTGGCCGATGCCAGGCCGAAGAAACGACCTGGACGTCGTGCCCAGGGGCGGGTCTTCTCGGGCGCGGCGAGCGCATGACGCAAGGGGAGTGTCGTCACCACGGCAGGCAGGAGCTCACCCGACCGGGCGGCGACGGCCGGGTGCGCGGCGAGTCGTGGAGGCCCCCCTCGGGGAGATGTCGCCTCGGCGCGGGCGGTCGACGGGCGCGGGCTCCGGGGGGCCGCGCCACGCGGCGGGCGTCAGCCGCCAGGGCTCTCGGCCGAAGCCAGCGCACTTGCGTCGGGCCCGCCAGGCGCCCTATCCTCGACGGCGACACGGGAGGGGAAAGATGGCCAAGGCGACGAGCCGGCTGGCGATCAGGCCGATTCATCCGTGCGTCGGTGCGCTGGTCGAGGGAGTGGATCTGGCGCAGCCGCTCGACCAGCCGACATTCCGCGCGATCTTCGAGGCGTTCCAGGAATACTCGGTGCTCGTCTTCCGCGAGCAGCGGCTCACGGACGAGCAGCAGATGGCGTTCAGCGAGCGTTTCGGGCCGCTCGAGACGACGATCAGCTCGCTCGGGCGCGAGAATCACCTTCACCCGAACTTGGTCGATCTCTCGAACCTCGATCCGGAGCACGGCGGCCGGCTCATGGACTGGACAGACCGGCGCATGGTCTACCAGTCCGGTAATCAGCTCTGGCACAGCGACAGCTCGTTCAAGCCCGTTCCGGCGCTGGCGTCGCTGCTCTCCGCCCGCGAGGTGCCGCCCCTCGGCGGCGAGACCGAGTTCGCGAGCATGCGCTACGCGTACGCCACGCTGTCCGAGGAGACGCGTCGACCGCGCGCGGGCGAGGTGGTCGTGCACAGCATCCTCTACTCGCGGAGCACGATCGCGCGGGGGCTCTTTGACGCTGAGCGCGAGAGGCAGCTCCCACCGGTCCGCCAGGCCCTCGTGCGCGCCAACCCGGTGAACGGCCGGCAGTCGATCTTCGTCGGCTCTCACGCCTGGTACATCGAGGGGATGCCCGCCGGGGAGTCCCGCCGGTTGCTCGACGACCTCCTGGCTCACACGACGCGTTCGGCGTGCGTCTACCAGCACCGGTGGCAGCCGTGCGACCTCGTCATGTGGGACAACCGCTGCGTGCTCCACCGCGGGCGCCCCTGGGACGCGGCGCGGCACCGTCGGGTGATGCGGCGCACGACCGTCGCCGGCGAGGGCCCGACGGCGGACCCGCCGTTTGCCCGACGCACCCCGGCGTGGGAGGGGATCATCCCCGAAGGGGTGGGCGTGTAGCCACCGGGGGGGTCGGCGTGTGACCTCGCGCAGGCCGACCTGACGCGCCGTCGGGACCTCGCTCGGGTCCAGCGGCGTGGCCCCCGGGGGGCGCCAACGACATCACGCGGAAGGAGCCAGGTTGATGGGAATCGTAACGGTGCGGGGTGGAGCGGCGGGATTCGCGCAGACGGTCTTCGCAGGGCCGCACCGTTTGACGGCCGACGAGCCTGAAGCGGCGGGCGGGACGGCGACCGGGCCTTCTCCCTATGATCTCCTGCTGGGCGCCCTCGGGGCGTGAACCTCGATGACGATCGCGCTGTACGCGCGACGCAAGGAGTGGCCGCTCGAGGGCGTCACGATACGGCTTCAGCACTCGAGAATCCACGCGACCGACTGCGCCGAGTGCGACACGCGAGAGGTCATGCTCGACCGGATCGAGAGCGAGATCGCCCTGAGCGGCCCGTTGAGCGAGGCCCAGCGCGCGAGGCTCCTGGAGATCGCCGAGCGCTGCCCCGTCCATCGGACGCTCACCTCGGAGGTCAGCATCCGTACCCGCCTGGTCTCCGCATGACCGACGCCGGAACCACCGGAGGACGCGGGGACGGGGTGCGGTAGCGGGGCGGGACGGGCGAGGGCGCCGGGCTCGACGGCGCTCGGGTCCCACGGTCCGCTCTCGTGGGGCGCCGGCACCGTGTACCAACCCTGGCCTTCCACCCGTCGGCTCACGCCTGGCCGTATAACCGGGTGCGTGTCATGGAGCGCGACCGGAGCCTGATGGAGCGGGTGCGACGGGGGGACGAGGCCGCCTTCACGGAGCTGGCCCGCCGATACGCCGCGCGTCTGCTCGCCGTGGCGGGACGGCTGCTGGGCTCGCGAGCCGACGCCGAGGACGCCGTCCAACGGGCTCTCCTCCAGTGCTACTCCGGGGCGGCCGGCTACAACCCGCGATGGGCGGTCTCCACGTGGGTCTACCGCATCCTCACCAACATCTGCGTGGACGAGCTCCGCCGGCGCGCCACGCGGACGGCGTACGACCAACGCGCGGGAGCGGGCGCGGTGGCGGCGGGCTCCGCGAACCACCGGCCGCCGGGCGCGTATCTCGATCTTCACCGGGCCCTCGAGCGCGTCCCGCGCGAAGCGCGCCTGCTGCTGGCCCTGCGCTACGTGAACGGACTCTCCTATGGGGAGCTGGCGCGCATCCGGGGCATCTCGGTCAACACCGTGAAGAGCCAGCTCGCGCGGGGCAAATCGCTCCTGCGCGCGGAGCTCGGCAAGCGAGGGGCGGGGCATGCCTGACGCGAAGATTCCGGACCCGCTGGACCGGCTCCTGATGGACTTCTTCCGCCCGGAGGCGGCGCCGTCGAGTCTCACCCGGCGAGTCGTCGCGGTGGCCCGGAAGTCCGAGGCCGATTTCCTGCGGCTCGAGCGGAGCCTGGCGATCCAGGCGACGCCGCGTGGCGTCTGCCTGATTCGGGCCCGGCGCCTCGAGGCGCCGGTCACCGCGGCCGCCCGCCGGCTGGCCGACCAGGCGCGGAAGGAGATCCACGAATACCTGCGCGGGGAGCGGGCGTTCTTCGGGGTGTCGGTGGATCTCTCGAGGGTCCCCGACTTCCAGCGCCGGGTGCTCGAGGCGGCACGCCAGATCCCGTTTGGCGAGGCGCGTCCCTACGCTTGGGTGGCCGAGCAAATCGGGCGCCCGCGGGCTGCGCGGGCCGTGGGCACCGCGCTGGCGAGAAATCCCGTGCCCCTCATCGTGCCGTGCCACCGGGTCTGGCGCAGCGACGGCGGCCTCGGCGGCTACCTCTTCGGGACGGACGTGAAGAGCCGGCTGCTCGCGCTCGAGCGCGGGACGCCGGTCCTCGAGGGATGCGCCACGACCCGCATCGTCTGCCGTGTGGGCTGTGTCCACGGCCGCCAGATGCGCGCCGAGAATCGGGTCATCTTCGCCTCGGTCGAGGACGCTCGGTCCGTGGGCTATCGGCCGTGCCGGGTGTGCAGGCCCGCGGCCTGAAGGCCGGCCCCGCCGCTCTCCTTCGCGGGGTGGCGGGCGACGACCAGGCGGTTCCGGCCGCCGTGCGTCGCGCGGGACGGGGCCGCGCCAACGGCCACGCGCCGCCCTACGCCGTCGAGGCGTTCCCGGCACAGGTCGCGATGCCAGCGAGACGGCGAGGCGCCGGGCGGAGTGGCGCCGGCGGGATGCTATAGTCCGGTCGCCCATGCTCGACAGGCTCGCCGCGCTCGACTGGGAACGGATCTCGGCCGCGCTCGATCAGGCCGGCTGTGCCACCACCCCTCCGCTGCTGACGGAGGAGGAGTGCGGCTCGCTGATCGCGCTCTATCCGGATGACGGGCGCTTCCGAAGCCGCGTCGTCATGGAGCGGCACGGGTTCGGGCGCGGAGAATACAAGTACTTCGGCTACCCGCTGCCGACTCTCGTGGACGCGCTGCGGCGGGCTCTCTATCCTCGGCTGGTTCCCGTCGCCAACCACTGGCGGCGCTCGCTCGGCCAGCGCGGCCGGCTTCCCGAGCGGCTGGACGACTTCCTGAGCCGCTGTCACGCGGCCGGCCAGCGGCGGCCGACGCCGCTCGTCCTCCGGTACGGGGCCGGCGACTACAACTGCCTCCACCAGGACATCTACGGTGACCTGGTGTTTCCGTTGCAGGTGACGGTGTTGCTGAGTCGCCCTGGCGTCGACTTCACGGGCGGCGAGTTCCTGCTGGTCGAGCAGCGGCCGCGCGCGCAGTCCAGAGGCGAGGTCGTGCCGCTGGGCCGGGGCGAGGCGGTGATCTTCGCCGTCCACCATCGCCCGGTTCGCGGCAAGCGCGGAACCCACCGGGTCACGCTCCGCCATGGCGTGAGCCGGATCCGGTCAGGGGAGCGCTACAGCCTGGGGGTCATCCTCCACGACGCCGCGTGACGGATGGCGGCGAGCCCTGCGGGCGGCCCGCGACGAGTTCGTCCGCTTCCGTCTCCGAGACGAGGCGAATCGCGTCGCCCACCGCGACGAGGCCTTCGCGCCGGACGCGCGCGCAGAGGCGGCTCCACCCCGCGTGCCGCGCGTGCGAGACGCGCGCGTAGTCGCCGTCCGCGAAGGCGGCCGCGATGTTCGCGCACGGGCCGGCGTAGCGCGTGATCTGCAGCACGACGTCCGTGCCCACGAGCAGGTGAGCGCCGGGCACGACCGTCGACCAGTCGAGGCCTCGGACGGTCAGGTTCTCGCCGATGAGGCCGGGGCCGATCGGGTGGCCCTCCGCGCGGAGCGCCTCGATCAGCTCGAGCGGGTAGAGGCAGACGGCGCGCTCGGGGCCGCCGTGATGGCGCCGATCGCGCTGGCGGTCGCCCTCGACACCGTCGACGGTCACCCGCGCGGACCCGACCGGCTTCTTCGGCACCCCGCCGCTCGACACGTTGATCTGGACGACGCGTCCCTGCCGGTGCGGATTCAGGCCTTCCCCCTCCCGCCGGGTCTCTCCGCTTTCCTAACAGAGCCGCGGCCGATCCGCAACGCCGCGCGGGGGGGTGGGCCGGGCTATGATGGGCTCCTGTCGTCCCGACCGGGTGCCTCGCCGCCGGCTCGGCCCCGTCAGCGCCGGCCGGCCGGGTGTGGGGCCGGGTGATGACGGACAACGAGAGACGATGAGCACGCTCGAACCCGCGGACCCCCCGCTGCTGGAAGCCGCGCATCTGAGCCGCGTTGCCGGCGGGGTGCGCCTGGTCGACGACGTGACCGTCCGGGTTCGACGGCGGGAGGTACTCGCGGTCGTCGGGCCGAGCGGCTCGGGCAAGTCGTCGTTCCTCCGCCTCTTGAACCGGCTCGACGAGCCCACCTCCGGGACCGTCTACCTCGAGGGGCGGGACTACCGGCTGATCCCGCCGCGCGAGCTGCGGCGCCGCGTCGGCATGGTCACCCAGACGGCGTTCCTCTTCCCGGGGACGATTGGCGACAATCTCCGCGTCGGCCCCCGCCACCGGGGACAAGAACTCAGCGAGGAGACCATCGCCTTTCTCCTGGAGAAGGTCGGGCTGGGGGGCCGGGCCGGGAGCGACGTCCGCCATCTGTCCGGCGGCGAGGCCCAGCGGGTGTCGGTCGCGCGGGCACTGGCGAACGACCCCGCCGTGTTGCTGCTCGACGAGCCCACCTCGGCGCTGGACGAGGCGGCGACGCGGGACGTCGAGACCCTCATCCGGAGGATCGTCGGAGATCAGAAGCTCGCGTGTCTGCTGGTGACGCACGACCAGGCGCAGGCCGGACGCCTGGCCGGCCGCGTCATGGTCCTCGCGGCGGGGAAACTCGCGCGCATCGGCGCGACAGACGAGGTGCCGCATGCTGAAGACCGTCTTCACTGATCAGGTCGCCCTTGGCTCCGTGCAGGCGGCGCTGGCCGTCGCCGTGACGCTGGCCGTGATGCTGCTGGCCCGCGCGCGCGCGATTCACCTCGAGCGCGACATCGTCGTCGCGGTCGTGCGGGGCATCGCGCAGATCCTCGCGGTGGGCTCGGTCCTGCTGCTCCTGCTCCGGGGACCGCGCTGGACGGGGGTCTTCCTCCTCGTCGGGATGACGATTGCAGCGGCGACGACGTCGGCCCGCCGCGCCCGCGGGGTGCCCGGGGCGTTCCGGGTGTCGCTCACCTCCATCGGCCTCGGCGCCGGCTCGGTGATCGCGCTCATGACCTGGGCCGGCGTCATCGACACCGCCATCACCGCGCTCGTCCCGATCGGGAGCATGATCGTCGCCAACGCGATGAACACCAACTCGCTCGCCCTGAACCGATTCCGGTCGGAAGTGGAGTCGCACGTCGGGCTGATCGAGACCGCGCTGGCGCTGGGCGCGGGCGCGAAGGAGACCGTGTCGCCGTATGTCCGCGCCGCGTGCGAGGCGAGCCTGATCCCCGCGATCGACTCGCTCCGGTCGCTCGGCATCGTCTGGATCCCCGGATTGATGACCGGGATGCTCCTGTCAGGCTCGGAGCCGATCTACGCGGCGATCTACCAGTTCGTGATGATCGCCTTGATCTTCTCGGCGTCGGGGCTCACCGCGCTCACGAGCACGCTGCTGATCCGGACCTACGCGTTCTCTCCGGCGGAGCAGCTCACGCTGCGCCCCGGTCCGGCGGCGGGGGGGTAGCCGCGCTCTCCCTGCCCGCGCGGCCAGCGGCGCCACGGGGGCCGGGCCTCTCGGGCGTCGGGCCCGTAGCGACGCAGGCGCCCCGAGGCCGGTCGCGGGAGGCGGCACGCAGGCTCGGCGGCACCCGGCCGCCCGACTCGACGACGGTTCGGCGCGAGGGACGCGCCCCCCCCCGGCCTTCGCTTGTGGCGCCTCGCCGTCTTCGGCATCATGGCCTCGTGTGGATCGGTGGGCGGTCGTCGAGCTCGGGTGGAGATCGTTCGAGGAGACCGGGCCGGCGCGGGCGAGGCACGATGCGCGGGCCGTGGTACGAGCCACGTCCCGCGCCGATCGACCGGTGAGCCCGGTGGGCGTGACCGGGACCGCGGGCGCTCTGGACAGCCGGTTCGCGCAGATCAGCGCGGACTTCACCCCCTCCCGCGAAGCCCTCCTCGCGCTCGCCGCCCGGTTTCAGGAGGAGATCGCGCGAGGGCTCGCGGGCGCCGGCGGCTCGCTCAAGATGCTGCGGACGTTCGTCGAGCAGCCGTGGGGCGACGAGCGAGGGCGCCCGATCGTCGTGGACTGGGGCGGCACCCACGGGCGGGTGGGAGCGGTGCGCCTCGAGGGGCAGGGCCAGGTAGGGATCCTGCGGGAGGACGCCTTCACGTTCACCGAGGATGACAAGGCCGCCCCCGCGGACCGGGTCTTCGACGTGATCGTCGCCGCGATCGACCGCCTGGTCGGCGGCGACCGCCGGACGGCCTACGAGCTCGCGTTCGTGTACTCGTTCCCGGCGCGCCTCGAGCGGATCGACCGTGCGATCGCCCTCCCCATGACCAAGGGGTGGCATCCCGCCGGCCTCGAGGGCCGCGACGTCGCCGGGCTCCTCGGCGCCGCCCTCGGGCGCCGGGGCCTGTCGAACGTGGCCGTTCGCGCCGTCGCCAACGACACCGTGGCGCCGATGGTCCTCCAGACGTACCGTATGCGGGGCCGCGACGGGTCCGCGCGCCCGGCCGAGGTCGGCCTCATTCTCGGCACTGGCACCAATCAGGCGGCGGACCTCCCCGGATTCGGGATCCGGAACCTCGAGTCCGGCGACTTCAACCTCGTCTCGCCCCAGCAGACCCCGTACGACGTGGCCCTCGACCGGGAGGTGACGGACCCCGCGCCCGGCGCGCAGCTCTTCGAGAAGATGGTGTCGGGCCAGTACCTCGGCGAAATCGTCCGCCGCGTCGTCGGCGATCTGGCGGCGTCGACCAGCCTGTTTCAATGGTCGGCGGTCCCCGCGTTCTTGACGCCCTTCGGATTCAGCTCGGTGAACCTGTCCCGGATGGAAGCCGATGAGTCGGGCGACCTGTCGGCGGTCGAGGCGCTCCTGCGGGAGCTGGGGATCACGAGCTCGCGACTCGAGCGCTTGACCCTGCGGGCGGTCGGCCGGCTCGTCGTGGCACGCTCGGCGAGGCTCGTGGCGACGACGCTCGTCGGGACGCTCCGGCAGATCGATCCTGCCCTCGCCCGCCCGCACACGATCGCCGTCGACGGGAGCCTCTGGGGAGGCTATCCCGGCTACGCCGGGCTCGTGCGCGCGGCGTTCGAGGAGTTGGTGGGTCCGGAGACGGCCGCGCGCATCCGCCCGGAGTTCGTGAGGGACTCGACGGCGGCGGGCGCCGCCGTCATCGCGGCCGTGGCGAGCCGGGAGCGGACCGCCGGCGACGCGGCCGGCGCCGGGTGATGGCCTCCGTGGGCTCGGGCCCGCCGGCGGTCGTCGTCCGCGGCGATCTCGCCCGCACGGAGCAGGCCCGCGCCCTCCCGTGGTCTGCCTCGCGCGGTCAGCCGGGCACCGCGGCCGTCGGCGGAGCCCGGAGCGGCGGGGACCCCGGGGCGGTGCGCGGCCGGGGGCCGTCGGGAGGGCACGCCCACGCGAAGCTCCGGCGGCGCCGCCGCTCCGCGGACGATGACGGCCGTGAGCCGGCCTCCGGGGTCGCGCCGCGCGCGGCGCCGGGCCCGGCGCCGGCGGAGACGGTCGCGCGTTGAGCGGCCGGAGCCCCGTCGTGTTCCTGGTCGACGTCGACAACACGCTGCTCGACAACGACCGGGTTGCGGCCGACCTGCGGCGGCACCTCGAGCGCGAGGTCGGGCACGAGCGGCAGGAACGGTACTGGGCCATCTTCGAGGAGCTGCGGGGCGAGCTCGGGTACGCGGACTACCTGGGCGCTCTCCAGCGCTATCGCGTCGAGCACCCGCGGGACCCGCACCTCGTGACGGTGTCCGCGTTCCTGATCGACTACCCGTTCGCGAACCGCCTCTACCCAAACTCGCTCGACGTCCTGGAGCGCTTCCGCGCCTGGGGACCGACGGTCATCCTGTCCGACGGCGACGCGGTCTTCCAGCCGCGCAAGGTCGAGCGCGCGGGTCTGGCCGAGGCGGTGGACGGCAACGTCTTGATCTACATCCACAAGGAGCGTGAGCTCGACGACGTCGAGCGGCGCTACCCGGCCGAGCACTACGTGCTGGTGGACGACAAGCTCCGGATCCTGACGGCGGTGAAGCAGGTGTGGGGAGGCCGTGTCACCACGGTCTTCGCGCGGCAGGGGCACTACGCACGAGACCCCGAGGCGCTCGCCACCTATCCGCCGGCCGACATCGGCATCGAGCGCATCGGCGACCTGCTCGAGCAGGATCTTCCGTCGCTGCTCGCGCGAGCCGCCCGGTCGGTCACGTCCGATCACCGCAAGCGGAGCTGACCATCACGCGGACGCCCGCAGCCGGCGCGCTCCCGCGCCTCGACGCCCTCGGGCGGGCCGCCAGACGCTCAAGATGAGCGAGTACCGCGTCAGCACGGAGCCCCTCCTCCGCGTCCCGCGCATGGCCGCCCGCGCCGCCGAGGCGATCGGGCGATGTGAGGCCCTGCGCGCCGGGCCCGCCGTCGACCTCCGCGAGGATCGAGAGGACCCGCTGGGGGGGCGGGACCGCACGTGGACCGGCGCCTGACCGAGCAAGACGCGGCGGCGCTCGCCCAGGCGGCCCTGGCCCATGTCCGGAGCGGCCAGGTCGTCGGCCTCGGAAGCGGGCAGGCGGCGACCGCGTTCGTCCGGGCCCTGGGCCGGGAAGTGAAGGCGGGGCTCGAAGTGCGGGCGGTCCCGACCTCGGAGGCGGTCGCCGGGCTCGCCGGGCGGCTCGGCATCCCCCTCGTGTCGCTCGACGAGGCACCGGTGATCGACGTCACGCTCGACGGCGCCGACGAGGTGGACCCTCACCTCGACCTGATCAAAGGCTACGGCGGGGCGCTGGTCCGCGAGAAGGTCGTGGCGGCCGCGTCGCGCCGGCTCGTCATCCTGGTGGGGCGGGAAAAGCTCGTCCCCGTGCTCGGCAGTCGCGGCACGCTGCCCGTCGAGGTCGTGCCGTTCGCGGCGGGGTTCTGCCGCCGCCGATTCGCGGCCCTCGGCTGCGCCCCCGTCCTCCGCTCGACCGGGCCTACCCCCGTCCTCAGCGACAACGGGAACCTGATCTTCGACTGTGCCGTGGGCCCGATCGCGGACCCCGCGGGTCTCGACCTGACCCTGCGCCGCATCCCGGGCGTGGTGGGCACGGGACTCTTCGTCGGCCTGGCGCAGGCGGTCCTCGTCGTGGAGGACGGCCGCGCGACGACCCTGACGCGGCCGGGAAGCCAGGCGCACCCGGGCGAACTCGGCGGATGACCGCCACGGCGCGGCCGGCGGCCCGGCGGCCGATCCTGGGCCGCGACCGCGGGCCGTGCTCCTCGACGGTCGCGATGCCGGATGGACCGGGCGGACTCCCTCCCCGCGCGAGCAGCGCCGCAGGGGGCCGGACGGGCCGCCCCCCCGACCGGTCGAACGCGCCAGAATCCCCGCCGCCGGGCGGCGCGGCTCGGTAGAATCGTCTCGACATGACAGCGGATCGGCCCGACCCCGAGGCGCTCCTCGCGCGCGTCAAGGACGAGGAGGCCCGGCGGGCTCGCGGGAAGCTGAAGATCTTCTTCGGCGCCGCGGCCGGAGTGGGCAAGACCTACGCGATGCTGGAGGCGGCACGGATCCAGCGAGCGGCGGGCGTCGACCTGGTCGCCGGGGTCGTCGAGACGCACACGCGTGCGGAGACCGAGGCGCTCCTCGCCGGCCTCGAGATCCTGCCGCCCCGCGTCGTCGAGTATCGGGGCGCCTCGCTCAGGGAATTCGACCTCGACGCCGCGCTAGCCCGCCGGCCGTCGCTGGCCCTGGTCGACGAGCTGGCGCACACGAACGCCCCCGGCAGTCGGCACGCCAAGCGCTGGCAGGACGTCCTCGAGCTGCTCGAGGCCGGCATCACCGTCTACACGACCCTCAACGTCCAGCACATCGAGAGCCTCAACGACGTGGTGGCGAAGATCACGGGCGTGGTCGTGCGGGAAACGGTGCCCGATTCGGTGTTCGAGCAGGCCGACGACGTTGAGCTGGTCGACCTCCCGGCGGAGGATCTTCGCCAGCGACTCCGGGAGGGCAAGGTCTACGTGCCGGAGCAGGCCGCCGAGGCCG
>QHRX01000329.1 GCA_003221455.1 Candidatus Rokuibacteriota bacterium | reverse complement strand
CATGCCGCAGCTTTCCAGGTAAACCGGCCTTACGGCGGGCCGTCACCCACGCCTTACGGAAATCACGTCGGCGCTGACCCCGGTGGGGCCGTGAGAGCTGAGGAAAGAGGGAGGGGATGATCCTGCCGAGCTCCCGCTCTGACGCGCGCACCCGCTCGAGCTGGACGGCGAGCTGGGCCTTCAGATCGGGCGGCAGGTAGACCAGACGTCCTTCGTCGTTCCAGTTTCGAGCCGCAATGTGCCTGCCTCGAAGTCGAGCTGGCGGCGCTCCAGTACCTCGAGTCTCTTCATTGGCGCTTGCCCTCCATAACTTCTGTAATCCCTCTAGGCGCTGCAGAGATCGCTCTGTCCTAACCTTGCTTAGGCCCCGGCAGAACCCCTAAACGAAATCAAGGAGCTGAAAGGTGAGGAACCGAGCCCTGTGTCCACCATCGACTCGGCCGGCTTCCGGACTGTGGCCGCCACCGTCCTCTAAGATCTCGTTACTCGGGCGGCAGTCGGGGCAGCCCCAGTAATCGAGCGCGTTGAAAGCTCGGCCGGCGCTCAGCGAGCGGCCTCGCCGGACCCTCTCTGCCCCACGTCGGCCCGACGTTAGCCCGGCAGCCAGTCCCCGCGCCGGGCTCGCGGCAGACCCAGGTTCTCGCGCAGCGTCGGCCCGGCGTACTCGCGGCGGAACAGACCGCGCCGCTGCAGCTCGGGCACGACGAGGTGAACGAAGTCTTCGTAGGCACCCGGCACGTGGGTCGCAGCGAGCACGAATCCGTCGCAGGCTTCCGTCGCGAACCATTCCTCGAGTCTGTCGGCGACGGTTGGCGGCGCGCCCACGAAGCGCGGCAGCTCGCGGAGGGTCCCGCGGCCGCTGTGCTCGATGAAATCCCGCGTCGTCGGGTTCGCCTTGCCGGACGCCCGCACGACTCGGTCCCGGAGGGCTTGGAGCCCGCTGATAGACGTCAGCTCCTCTCCGGAGAACGGCTCATCCAGGTCCCGTCTGGCGAAGTCGAAGTTCAGCACCTCGGAGAGCAAGATGAGGGCGTCGAGCGGATGCGCGAGCCGCTCGATGTACGCGGCCTTATCCTCCGCCACCGTCTGCGTCTCTCCCACAATGCAGTAGACCGCGGGCGTGATCTTCACCGATCGCGGATCCCGGCCGGCGCGCGCCACGTCATCCTTGATCTCGCGATACCCCTTCCGAGCATCCTCGCGATCCGGGAAGATCACAAAGATCAGCTCGCCCCACCGCGCGGCAAAGCGTCGGCCGCGACCGCTCTGTCCCGCCTGGATGATGACCGGGCGGCCTTGCGGGGTCCGCGGCACAGTGAAGGGCCCCCGCGTGCGGAACCACTTGCCCGAGTGCCCGAGGCGATGCACTTTTGCGGGATCGGCGAAGACACCTCGGCCGCGATCGAAGACGATCGCGTCGTCATCCCACGAGTCCCAGTGGCCCAAAACCGCCGTGATGAACTCGTCCGCCCGTTCGTATCGGGTGTCGTGCTCCGGATGCGTGTCCCGCCCGAAGTTGGCCGCCTCGGAATCGTTCAGGGAGGTGACGACGTTCCAGCCCACGCGGCCGCCGAGCATGTGATCAAGCGTAGCGAACACTCGAGCCACATGAAAAGGCTCGTAGTACGTCGTCGAATACGTTCCGCCCAGGGGGACCAGATCCATCTTCACCACGCGGATGCCGTGGCGCACAGACTCCGCAAAGTCGTCTCCGTAGCGGTCGGGCATCGCGAGCCGATCGTCGAAGAAGGCGAGGTCAAACCTGCCGGCTTCGAGAATGCGGGCGATTCGCTGATAGTACTCCGCGCTCAGGAAATCGAGCGCGGTCGCCGCGTGACGCCATGACGCGGGGTAGTTGGAGCAGTTCTGGGCCTGAAGAAAAGCGACCAGTGTCATCTGCCGATGCTCCGGGCTGGCCATCGTCAGGCGCGACTCCGTGCGGCGCCGGCCCCTGTCTCCCAATCCCTTGCATCCTCGGGCGTGCG
>QHRX01000036.1 GCA_003221455.1 Candidatus Rokuibacteriota bacterium | reverse complement strand
CGACCGTTCGGACGGCGGCGCAGAGCGGCACCCGGCCCCGCCGGGAATGCGTCGGCCTCGCAGGACGCGCGCGCCCCAGGGGCGGCCCTGGACGGCGGCGCCGACGCCACGGAGGCGCGGTAGAGAGGATCGGCTGACCCGGCGCCGACGCTCCGTGCGGGCGGAGAGACGACCGAGATGCTTCGCCGCGCGACGCGGGCGCGATTCAGGCGAGCGGCAGCCGGATCGTGAACAGGCTGCCGGCGCCGAGGGTGCTCTCGACCGACAGGGTGCCCCCGTGCGAGACGACGATCGAGCGGGCGATGGCCAGGCCCAGCCCGGCGCCCCCCGTGTCGCGGGCCCGCGCCGTGTCGAGCCGCACGAACGGCTCAAAGATCCGCCCGGTGTCCGAGGGATCGATGCCGGCGCCCGTGTCGCGGACGGTGAGCATGGCGTGGCCGTCGCCGCACGAGAGCGACAGCTCGACCTTCCCGCCCGCCGGCGTGTACTTCACCGCGTTCTCGACGAGGTTCAGCGCCGCGCGACGGAGGGCGGCCGCGTCGCCGATGACGCTCGCCGGCCCGATCGTGTCCAGGCGGACGGCGACGTCTCGGCCCTCGGCCAGCCGGGCGCCGACCTCCAGCACCTCCACGCAGAGCGCCTCGAGGTCGACCGTGGCCCGGGCCGCGCTGCCCCCCGCGGCCGAGCGCGACAGCAGCAGCAGGTCCTCCGACAGGCGAACCAGCCGCTCCACCTCCTCGAGGCTCGAGCGGAGGACCCGGCGGTACTCCTCGGTCGACCGCTCTGCCCGCAGGGCGACCTCGACGCCACCCCGGAGGGCGGTGAGCGGCGTCCTGAGCTCGTGGGAGGCGTCGGCGGTGAACCGCTGCATCTGGGCGAAGGCGCCTTCGAGCCGGGCCAGCATCTCGTTTAGCGTCTCCGCGAGGCGGTCGAGCTCGTCGCCCGTCCCCCGGAGGAGGACGCGCCGCGACAGGTCCTGCGCGCTGATCCGCCTCGCGCTCCGTGACATCTCGTCGACCCGGGTCAGGGCCGCCCGCGAGATCGCAGCGCCGCCCGCCGCCGCCAGCGCGACGCCGAGCGGGACCAGCACGAGCAAGGTCTCGAGATAGCGCCGGAGGGCCTGGCGCGCGTGCCCGAGCGGCATGCCGATCTGGATGAACGCCTGGAGCTGCCCGCCGCGAACGACCGGCATCGTCAGGAGCCGGATGGAGCCCCCCGGCGAGAGCTGGACCGTCTCGAAGGTGGCGACCCCCCGCGCGGCGTTCGCGCGCGCCAAGGCCGACAGCGGCAGCGTGCGGCCTCCGAGGTGCGTCGACCGGATCCCGGGGTTGCCCTCCGCGTCCACGAGCTGGAAGAACTTGTCGTAGGATTCAGGCCCCAGGACCTGCAGCAGCGCCGCCTCCGGGCCGGGACCGGCGGTCATGCCGGGCGTCGAGTACCCGGTGTCGCGGATGATCTGGGCGACCGTCATCAGCGAGGCGTCGAGGTCCTGCGCGATGCTCCGACGGAGCATCGAGTAGGAGAGTCCGCTGATCAGCAGCAGGATCGCGAGCAGCAGCCCCGTGTACCAGAGCGTGAGCCGGACCCGGATCGAGAGGGGCCTCACGGCTCCGCCCTCAGGACGTATCCGGCGCCCCGCACCGTGTGCAGGAGCGGGCGCTCGCCCGGCCCGTCGATCTTGCGGCGCAGGTAGCCGACGTAAACGTCGATGACGTTGCTCTCGCGGTCGAAGTCGACGGCCCAGACGTGCTCGGCGATCATCGGGCGGGTCAGCACGCGCCCGGCGTTGCGCATGAAGTATTCGAGCAGGGCGAACTCGCGCGTGGTCAGCCCAATCGACCGGCTGCCGCGGGAGACCCCGCGGGTGGCCGGGTCGAGCGTGAGGTCCTCGAGCCGGAGGGCGGGCGCGGCCTGGCCCGCCTGCCGGCGGAGGAGCGCGCGGACGCGCGCCAGGAACTCGTCGAAGGCAAAGGGCTTCGTCAGGTAGTCGTCGGCGCCGAGGTCGAGACCCGCGACCTTGTCGGCGACGGCGTCGCGAGCGGTGAGGAGCAGCACCGGGGTCGACACCTGTTTGTCGCGGAGCGCCTTGAGGACCGACAAGCCGTCACGGCGGGGCAGCATCACGTCGAGGACGACGAGGTCGTAGGGAAAGCTCGCCAGGAGGCGGTCGAGGGCGTCGGCGCCGTCCTCCGCGACCTCGACCGTGTGGCCTTCTTCCTCGAGGCCCTGGCGGATGAAGTTCGCGACCTTGCGCTCGTCCTCGACGACCAGTACCCGCATGGCAGCCGCCGACTATCTTACGCCCGCCCCCCGCGGGCGTCTGGAGCCGGCGCCCCCGCCGGCCGTCCGACGTTCGTCCGGGAACAGCCCCCTCGAAGACCCGGTCTCGCCTCGTCGTCCCCCGCGAGGGCGCGTTCCTCCCCCTCGCGTCACGCGGGACGAGCGCGGCGAGGCGCGCTCAGCCTACGGGACGATGACGGTCCGGGCCACACTCCCCTTGCCGGCGACCCACTCGGCCTGCTCAAAGGCCTCGTTGATCTGCTCGAGCGGGAAGCGCGCGCCGACCAGCTTCGCGAAGGGATACTTCTCGCGGGTCCGGCTCACCCAGTCGAGCGCGCGGGGAATGACCCAGCGATCGTAGGCCAGCACGCCGCGAATGGTCTTCGGCTGGCGCACGGCGTCGTGCGGAACGATCTCGGCCGCCACGCCGGGCACGATGTTGCCCATCCAGAGGTAGCGGCCGCCGACGCGCGTCATCTCGAGCCCCTCCTGGACGACACCGGCGATGCCGGCCACCTCGACGACCACGTCGGCGCCGAACCCGCCGGTCAGCTCCCGGACCCGCCGGACGCGGTCGGCCTTCTCGGGTATCTGCTTGAAGTCGATCACCTCGTCGGCGCCAAACTGCCGCGCGAGCGCGAGCCGTTCGGGGATCGCGTCGATCACGATCACCCGGCCCGCTCCCATGTCCTTGGCCACGCCACAGGCGTAGATGCCAAGGCCACCGGCGCCCTGGACGACCACCGTGTCACCGAGCCAGACGCCGATCTGCTGGAGCCCGTAGACCACCTGCGACAGCGCGCAGTTGACCGGCGCCACCAGCTCGTCGGGAAGCCCGTCGGGTACCTTGAAGACCCACTGCGTCGCCTTGAGCAGGTAGTACTCGGCGAACGCGCCGAGGAAGTGCGGCGGGTCATCCGCGGTGAGCGTGTTGCGCGTCCGGTAGCGGTTGGGGCAGCCGCTCGTCCCGCCGAGGCACGCCCAGCACTCCCCACACGGAATGAAGTACGCGTAGGCGACCCGGTCGCCGTCTCGGAGCGGCCGTCCCAGGCTGTCAGCCTTCCGGCGGGCGCCGAGCTTGGCGACGCGGCCGCACATCTCGTGGCCCTGGATGCCCGGCGCCTTCTGGAACCACGGCACCTCGCCCCGCCACATGTGCAGGTCGGAGCCGCAGAGGCTCGCCATCGTCACCTGCACCAGCACCTCGTCGGGTCCGGGCTCCGGCACCTCGTACTGGGTGATGGCCATGCCGCGGACCCCCTCCCGCGTGACCGCCGCCTTCCCTTTCATCGCGCCTCGGCCCTCCTGGACGTCGGAATCGCGCCGCCACGTCACCCTAACAACGGCGGCCGCCGCGCACAAGCGCGAACCCTCCGGGTCACCGCCGCGTCCCGGCCCCGGCGCCCGCGCGATCGCGGAGCGCGCCGGCGATCGCTCGCGGCAGCGGGTGCCTCTCGAGCTCCTCGAGCGACACCGGGAGCGCGAGCGACCAGTTCGGCCGCTCCGTCGTCGTGCCCGGGAGGTTCGGCCGCTCGGGCACGGCGAGGGCGTCCTCGAGCGTAGCGGTCACGATGGCCGACGGCGCGCCGGCGAGCAGGCGGTAGGTCCGCTCGATCACCTCGGGCACCGACGCCGAGTCGTCCACGCCCGCGAACTCGCGCAAGCGCGCGCGCATCCACTGAAAGCCTTCCTCGTTCGGGTGCCAGCCGAGCGCCCGCTGGGCCGCCTGGTCGGCGCCGGTCCAGAGACCCGCGATCGTCGGTAGATCGTGCGTCGTGACGGCGGCGAGCGCCAGCTCCGGGTAGCGCGCGGGCGCCTCCGACTCGAACCAGAACAGGCGGTAGGAGAGCACCCGCTGCGCGGCGAGGCGCTCGCGGACGCCCCGCTCCACGGTGCCCAGATCCTCGCCGACTATGAACGCCCGCGCCCGGTGGCTCTCGAGAGCGACGATTGCCAGCAGGTCGTCCGCCGGGTAGCGCACGAAGGCGCCCTCGGCGGCCGCCATCCCGCGGGGGATCCAGAACAGCCGGAAGAGACCCATCACGTGATCGATGCGCAGGCCGCCCGCGTGGCGGAGCGCGGCCCGGATGGTCTGAATGAACGGCTCGTAGCGCGCCCCCCGTAGCCGGTGGGGAATGAGCGGCGGCAGGCCCCAGTCCTGTCCGTGCGGGCTGAAGTCGTCCGGCGGGGCCCCCACGCTCACGCCGAGCGCCAGCATGTCCTGCCAGGCCCAAGCATCCGCGCCGTCGGCGTCGACGCCGATCGGAAGATCCTGGATCACCGGCAGGGATTCGGCCGCCCGCCGGAGCTGCTCGTCGGCGAGCCACTGCAGCCACTGATGGAACCGGACCCGGTCCTCGCGCTCGGCGCGGAAGCGCGCCACCGCGGGCGAGGCCGGATGGCGGTAGTCGACGGGCCATCCGTGCCACCCCCGGCCGTGATGCTCGGCGAGGGCGGCAAACGTCGCAAAGTCGACGAGCGCCGCGCCCTCGGCGGCCGAGTAGCGCTCGAAGCCCGGCTCGCCGTCGAACCGCGACCAGAGCACTTCGAGCGCCTCCATCTTGAGCCGGAATACTCGGTCGCGATCGATGCGGCGGTCGGCGTTGAGCGCGCGCGCGAGCCCGGCGAGGCGCTGGAGGTCGGCCCGTCCTGCCGCGGCGCCCGGCACCTCGTCGATGCGCAAGTAGATCGGATTGCGGTAGCGGCGGCTCGACGGAAAGTAGGGGCTCGGCTCCTGCGGCACGACCGGAAGCGGGGCGTTCAGCGGATTGATGAGGACGGCGCCCGCGCCAAGCTCGGTGGCCGACCAGCGCGCGAGCCGGCGCAGGTCCGCGAGATCGCCGATGCCCCAGCTCTCCGCCGAGCGGACGGCGTAGAGCTGGGCGGCCCAACCCCAGGTGCGGAGCCCCTCCGGCAGATGACAGGCCGGCGGGCAGACGATAACCCGGACGGGCTCGCCCCCGCCGCGCGGGTAGAGATCGTGGTAGCCGAGCGGCAGGTCGGACGGAAGTGGCCCCTCGACCCGGAGCCGCGAGCCGTCCTCCAGGCTCAGGTCACCGGGGGCGACGGCGGCCCGGGCGCGCCCGGGGGCGACCACGACGACGGGGGCGTCGGCCGGCGGACCCGGGTCCGCCGGGTCGGCGCCCATGGCGGCCAGGATCGCCTGCCGGGTCGCCGTCGGCGTCGCGCGTCGCTCACCGCGCGCATCGTCGTACGCGTCGGTGATGCCCCATGAGTCGGTCGCCATGCCCCAGTATCGCCCGGAGCCGCCGACTCCGGGACTTCTCGAGGGCGCGGGGCGCGCCCGGGGCGGCTACTGCCTCGAGACCTTCTCCCCGTACTGGGCCTCGTCCTGCTTGACCCGCATCTTCCGGACGAGCTCCTGGAAGGACGAGGTCTGGATGATCGTGTTGAACTGGGTCCGGTAATTGCTGATCAGGCTCACGCTCTCGATGACGACGTCGTAGACGAGCCAGCGGTCACCGCGGCGGATCATCCGGTACTCGATCGGTACCTCCGTGCCCTGCTTGGTAATGAGCCTGGTGTGCACGAGGGCGAGGTCGCCGTCGACCACCTCGCTCGCGTACTGGATCCTCTCGCCGTGGTAATTCTCGATCTTGGAGATGTAGGACCGCTCGAGCAGCCCACCGAACAGCTTGACGAACTCCTGGCGCTCTGCGCTCGTCAGCGGCTGCCAGTGGCGGGCGAGGGCGCGCTTGGCCGTCTCCGTCCAGTCAAAGGTGACCTCGGCGATCTGCCGTACCAGCGCGCGGCGCTCGGCACCCCGGGCGTCTCCCTGGAGCGCCGGGTCTTCAAGCGTCTTCACCACCCGGTCGATTTCGGCCTTGAGCTGCTCGGTCGGCGAGGGCTCGCCGGCCCACGGGCTCGGGGTACGGGCGACGGCCGCCAGCGCGGCCGCGATGACGAGCACACGTCGGTAGCGCCTCATGAAGCCTCCTCCGGTGTGTCGATGGATTACGGACTGCGTGTCGCTCCTTCAAGAATACCCGTCCGCGGGCCGAGGGGCGCAGTAAATTTGCCCGGGAGGGGCCGGTGGCCGTCACGCGTATCGTCGTTCGCGTCTTCCCGCGGCGGCGCGTCCTGGCCGTCGTCGCTGCCGACGACGCCGTCGGGCGGATCGCGCCGACGGGATCGATCCCAAACCCCCGCACCGTGTCGGCGGCGCCGAGACCCCGGGCGCGATGCACCTGACACTCGCGCTCCTGGCGGGGGCGCTCGCCGCCCTCGGCGGCGTCGGCCAGCTCGACCTCGACTGCGGCCACGCGCGCGACACCCGCCGCGAGGTCGGCCGGACGCGGCTCTCGGAGATCGAGCAGGCCGAGGACGTCGCGCGCGTCGCGCGCGAGCAGGCGCTGGCCCGGTGCCCGGGCGGCGCGCGCGGCGCCGGCTGCCGGACCGCGACCCGCGAGCGCTTCGAGGCGGCGTGGACGCGGCAGAAGGCGGCCATCGAGGCCAGGTACCAGGCGCTGCTTCGCGACTTCGAGGCGCGCTGCGCGGGCGTCCTCGCCCGCGCCGCCCCGCCGGCCCGCCTCGGAGTACAATCGCTCCTCGTTTCCGATCGCGCGGGCGCGCGGTCGAGGGAGGCACCATGCGCGGAGTCGTCTTTCTCGGAGAGCGGAAGCTCGAGCTGCGAGAGTTCGCCGATCCCCTCCCCGGCCCGGGCGAGGTCGTGATCGCGATCAAGGCGTCGGGCATGTGCGGGAGCGACCTGCACGCCTACCGGGCCCGCGGTAACGCGGCCGCGGCGCTCGGCTTCGCCGGCGGCGGCCCGGTCATCGCCGGCCACGAGCCGTGCGGAGTCGTGGCGGTCGTCGGCGCCGGCGTCACCGACGTCGCGGTCGGCCAGCGCGTCATGAACCACCACTACGCGGGCTGCGGGCGCTGCGCCCACTGTCGGCAGGGCTGGTCGCAGCTCTGCCCGAACGGCTTCATCGTCTACGGCGTGACCGGGCACGGCGGGCATGCGCCGTTCATGAAGGTGCCCGCGCGCACGCTCGTCTCCCTGCCCGACGAGCTCTCCTTCGAGGAGGGCGCGGCCATCTCGTGCGGGACGGGCACCGCCTACGGCGCGCTCAAGCGCCTCGACGTGTCCGGCCGCGACACGCTCGCGGTCTTCGGCCAGGGTCCGGTCGGGCTCTCCGCCACGCTGCTCGGCAAAGCCATGGGCGCGCGCATCGTCGCTCTCGACCTCTCCGCCGAGCGGAGGCGGCTCGCCAAGGAGTTCGGCGCCGACACCGTGGTCGACCCGCAGGCGGCGGATCCGGTCGCAGCGCTCAGGGACCTCACCCGCGGCGCCGGCGTCACCGCCGCCCTCGACTGCACGGGGAGCCCCGAGGCGCGGGCGGCGGCGGTGCGCGGCACCGGCACCTGGGGGCGGGTCTGCTTCGTCGGCGAGGGCGGCACGGTCACGCTCGACGTGAGCCCCGACCTGCTCCGCCGGCAGCTCACGCTCCTCGCCTCGTGGACCTTCAGCGCCGTGGGTCAGGAGGAGTGCGCCCGTTTCATCGCGGAGCGCCAGATCCCGCTCGGGCGACTCCTCACCCACCGTTTCGCGCTCGACCAGGCGGCGGAGGCCTACCGGCTGTTCGACACGCAGACGACCGGCAAGGGTGTGTTCGTGTTCTGAGAAACCGGGGCCCGGTCATGGACACCGTGTTCGACGCGTTCGTGGCGACGGCCGACGCCGCGCCCGACCACGCGTTTCTGTGCGCGCCGCCCGCGCCCGGCCGCGCCTACCATCCGGGCGGCGTCGAGTTCACGTACGGGGAGGCGCTGGCCGAGGTGCGGAGCCTCCGCGCGCGTTACGGCGCTGCCGGCTACGGCCACGGCCACCGCGTCGCGCTGCTGCTGGAGAACCGGCCGGAGTTCTTCTTCCACTATCTCGCGCTGAACGGGCTCGGCTGCGGCATCGTGCCGATCAACCCGGACTACCG
>QHRX01000035.1 GCA_003221455.1 Candidatus Rokuibacteriota bacterium | reverse complement strand
CCGGGCGCCCGCCTCGAGCCGCTCCCGCTCGCGCGCGCCGGCGACACCCTGATCGTCTCGTGCCCGTAGAGCAGGTCGCGGAGGCCAATGCCCGCTCTACCGGGCGTTCGAGACGCTCGACCTGCCCGTGATGGAGACCGTCTGGGCCCACGGCGAACACGTCCGGGTGCGTGCACCCGGGCTGGCCGCTCCTCGTGGGCCGGGCGATGGTGCGCGCCTCCTGGGAGACGATCTTCACGCATACGGCCGAGATCCGCTTCACGCTCTCCGACGTCCGGCCCTCCAGCCACGGCGATCTCGCGTGGGTCACGTGCACGGAGCACATCCTCACCGAGCACCAGGATCGGATCGCGGTCACCGCGGTGCTCACGACCAACTTGTTCGAGCGCGACGGCGACCGCTGGCGCATGGTCCACCACCACGCGTCCCACATTTTTGGCCCGCCCGCGCCCGCGCCCGATACAATGACGGCATGAGGGACAAGCGGATCGAGCTCGCCGACGTCTCCCGCTTCGTGCAGAGCGGCATGCAGGTGGGCGTCGGCGGCGGACCGCTCCTCTCGGCCCCGAGCGCTCTCATCCGCGAGATCATCAAGAGCGGCGCGCGCGACCTCCGGCTGGTCGCCTCCGCGACCGGCGGCTTCGGCCTCGACCTGCTGATCGGCGCCGGCGCCGCCGCCTCCGTCGAGTTCGCCCAAATCGTCTTCAACGAGTACGGCTTCGCGCCGAACTTTCGCCGCTACGCCGAGGCAGGGCGGCTCGCCTGCCTCGACCACACCTGACCCGGGCTCCTCGCTGGGCTCCAGGCGGGAGCCACGGGGGTATCCTTCTTGCCGGTCCCGGGGCACGTCGGCTCGGACTACGAGCGGCTCCGGCCCGACTTCCGCGTCATCGCGGATCCGTTCCACCCCGACCGACGGGTCATGCTCGTGCCGGCGATCCGACCCGACGTGGCGGTCATCCACGCCCACCTCGCCGACCAGGCCGGCACGCTCCTGCTCGAGGAGCGCGAGGACGACGCGCTCCTGGCGCAGGCCGCGCGCGTCGTGATCGCGTCGGCCGAGCGCATCGCCCCCACCGACGAGATCCGCCGGGCGCCCACCGGCGTGAGGCTCGAGAGCCTCCACGTCACCGCGGTGGTCGAGGTGCCCCGCGGCGCGCACCCGACGGCGGTCCGTGGCGCGTACGACCTCGACGAGCCGCACCTGCTCGCGTACATGGCGGCGGCGCGCGACGACGTGACCTTCAAGGCCTACCTCGACCGCTACGTGCTCGAGCCCCGCACCCATGCGGAGTACCTGGAGGCGGTCGGCGGCCGATGACCGACGCGGGCCCCCTCGCCGGGTGGAGCGCCGAAGAGCTGATGGCGGTCGCGATCTCGCGCGAGGTGCGCGACGGCGAGACCGCGGCCGTCGGCACTCTCGCGCCCGTGCCGGCGGCGGGCGTGCTCCTCGCCCACCTGAGCCACGCGCCGCGCGCGACGGTGTTCATTTTCAACCACGAGGACTACTGGCCCTTCCGTCAGGGCTCGAAGGAGTTCTACGACTACGCCCAGCGCGGCAACTTCGACCTCTTCTTCCTGTCCGGGGGCCAGATCGACCGCCACGGCAACCTGAACCTGATCACGGTCGGTGAGCACGACCACCCCCGGCTGCGCTTCCCGGGCGGGGCGGGATCCGCGATGCTCTACTACATGGCGCGGCGAGTGATCCTGTTCCGCATGGACCATACGCCCCGGATCTTTGTCGAGCAGGTCGACACCTGCGCGAGCCCGGGCTCGAGCCCGCCCGACGTGGTGCGCCCCGGCGGCCCCTGGAAGGCGGTCACCCCGCTCTGCGTGTTTCGCTTCGATCAGACCCGGCGGGGACTCGTGGTCGAGAGCATCCATCCGGGCGTGACGCGGGACGAGCTCGAGCGCCGCACCGGCTTTCCGCTGGAGCTACCGGCGGCGCCCGCGGTGACCCCGCCGCCCACGCGGGAAGAGCTCGACCTCCTTCGGGGGCGCGTGCGGGAGGCGCTCGCCAAGAGCTACCCGCGCTTCGCCGAAGCGGTCTTCACCTCGCCATAGCGCGGCCCGGCCCGAGGCGGCGCCGCCTCGGCGCGCCGACGACCCTGGGGCCGCGCCCGACCTAGGGCAGCCGCGAGTACCGCGCCCGCAGGCTGTCGAACCGCCGCGACCGCCGGAGCCCCCAGCGGTTCAGCATGAACCAAAAGAGCATCGAGAGGATCCTGAGCCCGTAGACCGTGGAGGCGACAACCCCCGCGGACGATGCCTCTGCGAAGTAGCGCGTCGGCACCGCGATCTCAGCGATCCGGTACCCGGCCGCCACCACCTGCCCGATGATCTCCTGGTCGAAGACGAAGCCGTCGGAGTTGGCGACGAAGTTCACCGTCTCCAGGACCTCCCGGCGGAATGCGCGATAGCCGGTGTGATACTCCGACAGCGAGAGTCCGAAGGCGCGGTTCTCGAGGACGGTCAGCACCCGGTTGGCGAGGAACTTCCACCAGGGCATCCCCTGGGCCAGCGCCGAGCCGCTCTTGAGGCGCGAGCCCAGGACCACGTCGGCGCGCCCGCCGACGACGGGCTCGATGATCTGCGGCACGAGCCGCGGATCGTACTGGTAATCCGGGTGCACCATCACCACGATGTCCGCGCCCGCGCGGAGCGCCTCGGTGTAGCACGTCTTCTGGTTGGCGCCGTAGCCGTAGTTGCGGTTGTGAACGAAGATCTGCAGGTCGAGCTCCCGGGCGATCTCGAGCGTCTGGTCGGTTGACCCGTCGTCGACGAGGATCACCAGGTTGACGCTATCCTTCGGGAGCTCTTCGTAGGTCAGCCGGAGCGTGCGGCCGGCGTTGTAGGCTGGCATCACCACGACCACCTTCGGCCCCGCCGCGCGCTTGGTCGCTCTCGGCATGCCCTACCTCCGATTGTAGGGGGAAGCCGGGGTGGAGCGAAAGAAACCCGACCGACGCGCCCGACGCTATTCCACGCGGACCACGGACGCGCGGGGCAGCCGCGCGAGGAAGTCCTCGAGGGCCCGGCTGACGTACTCCGGGTCGCGGGATTCCAGCGTGACCTTGACCTTGTACGCAGGGTTGGAAAACTCGGGGTAGGAGCCGAGCAGCAGGTCCGGATACTTCTGGAGCAGGTCGTTCAGGAAGTCGGCGAGCGTGCCCTCGCTCATGCTGACGAACACGTTCCGCAGGTGAAACGGCTCGCCGCGGAAGCGCTCCCGCAGCGCCTCGAACTTCTGCCGGAAGATCTCGGGGACGCCGGGGAGGATGTAGACGTTCCGCATCACGATGGCCGGGAAGACGAGCGCGTCGGCGGTGACGAGCTCCGCGCCCTCGGGGACGTCGGCCATCTTGAGCCGCGCCTCGTTGAGGCTCTCCCGGTAGAAGCCGCGCAAGAGGTCGACGAGCCGCGGCTCCCGCACGACCGGGACACCCATGGCGCGGGCGACCCCGTCGATCGTGACGTCGTCGTGCGTGGGCCCGACCCCGCCGGAGGTGAACACGTAGTCATAGGCGCGGCTCTGCACCGCGACCTCGTGCGCGATCGGCTCGACCTCGTCCGGAATGACGACGAGCCGCCGCACGTCGACGCCCAGCCGACGGAGCTCGCGACAGAGATAGACGGCGTTCGCGTCGGCGACCTTGCCCGAGAGGATCTCGTTGCCGATGAGCAGGATGCCGGCCGTCTTCGGCATGACTCCCGGAATTCTACGATTTCCGTCCGGAGGTGTCGAGGCGACGCGCCGCGCGACGCCGGATGAGTGCTGCCCGCCGGCCGGGCGTTACCCCGGCGGCTATCCGTCGGGACCGCGCGGGGGCCCCGATCCCCGCCTTCCCGGCGCTGGACCGTGTCGCCGACGGCTTCACCCACCGCTCCCCGGGGGGGCGCGGCGGGCAGCGCACCTCATCTTGCCCGACCAGGCCGCCGTCCGCCAGATGCTAAAATGCGAACGCGCGATGCAGGTCCTCCTGGCGGCGGTCTCGCAGATTCCTCCCGGCGCACCCCCCGGCCGCTACTGGCTCGAGGGGCTGAGCCCCCTCGTGCCGAGCCCGAGCGCCTCCCGCGCGCTCCTGCTGGCGGACGTGGCCGTCATCCTGCTGGCCGCCGCCGGGTGGCGCCACCCCACCCTCGCCGCCCTGGTCGGGCTCGCCCTCGGCCTGCTCGTGCTCAACCTGGTCGGCATGCTCCTCACCGATTTCTTCCTCGGCCTGGCGGCCTTCCACGTCCTGGTCGGCGTCGCCGCGCTCGGCGGCGCGCGCCGACTCCGGTGGGCGGGGGCGGGGCTGCTCGCGCTCACGCTCGCCCTCGGGGCACTCACGTGAGTTCGCCGCCGGTCACGCTCGGCGGCTGGGCACTGATCCTCGGCGCCTCCTCGGGCTTCGGCGAGGCGGTGAGCCTCGCGTGCGCTCGCGCCGGCCTCAACATCTTCGGCGTGCACCTTGACCGCAAGGCGACGCTCGCGAACGCCGAGCGGATCGCCGGGGAGATCCGGCGCCTGGGGCGGGAGGCGCGCTTTTTCAACGTCAACGCGGCCGACGCCGAGAAGCGCGCCGAGGTCGCGGCGGAGATGCAGCACACGCTGGAGGCGCGGGATGAGCTCGGCGCGCTGCGCGTGCTCCTCCACTCGCTCGCCTTCGGGACGCTCAAGCCCTACATCGCGGATCCGATGAAGGAGGCGGTCACGCAGGCGCAGCTGGACATGACGCTCGACGTGATGGCGCACAGCCTCGTCTACTGGACGCAGGAGGTGGTCGGACGCGGCCTGATGGCGCGCGGCGGGCGCATCTTCGCGATGACCTCGTCGGGCGGCGCCCGGGTGCTGCCCCAGTACGGGCCCGTCTCCGCCGCCAAGGCGGCCCTCGAGTCCCACATCCGACAGCTCGCCTCGGAGCTCGCGCCGCGCGGGATCACCGCGAACTCGATCCGGGCGGGCGTCACCGACACCCCCGCCCTCCAGAAGATCCCGGGCCACGAGACGATCAAGGAGGTGGCCCGCCGCCGCAACCCGAGCGGGCGCCTCACGACCCCCGAGGACGTGGCGCGGGCGATCGTCGTGCTCTCTCACCCCGACACCTATTGGATCACGGGCAACGTCATCGGCGTCGACGGCGGAGAGGAAGTCGTCGGATGACGTACACGCAGGGCATCGTGCTCGGCGTGGTCCAGGGCGTGACCGAGTTCCTCCCGGTCTCCTCCTCCGGCCATCTGATCCTGGTGCCGTACCTTCTCGGCTGGCCTGATCAGGGTCTCGCCTTCGACGCCGTGATGCACCTGGGCACCCTGGCCGCGCTGGTCGCCTACTTCCGCGCCGAGCTCCGGGCCATCGCGACGAGCGCGCTCGGCGGGCCGGACCCGGGGGGGATGCGCCGGCTCGGTCTGCTCCTGGTCGCGGCCACGGTCCCCGGCGGCCTCGCCGGCGTGCTCTTCGACCACCTGATCGAGGCGCACCTCCGGCTCCCCGTCGTCGTCGCCCTCTCGACCCTCACGTGGGCCCTCGTCATGCTCGCCGCCGACCGGCTCGCCCGCACCCGGCCCGCCCGCGAGGCCGGCGAGCGGGACGTCGGTTGGGGGCAGGGCCTGCTGGTCGGGTGCGCGCAAGCCCTCGCGCTGATCCCGGGGACCTCGCGCTCGGGTATCACGATGACCGCGGGGCTCTTCGGCGGCCTCGACCGGTCGACGGCCGCTCGGTTCGCGTTCCTGCTCGGCATCCCGATCACCGCGGGGGCGGGCGGGCTCAAGGCCCTCCACGTGCTGCGGCACGGCATGGCCGCCGGCGACCGGGGCCCGCTCGCGGCCGCGCTGCTCGCGTCCTTCCTCGCCGGCTGGGCCGCGGTCTGGTTCTTGGTGGGCTACCTCCGGCGGAACTCGCTCGTCCCCTTCGTGATCTACCGCGTCGCCCTCGGCCTCGTCCTCCTCGCGCTGGTCCTCAGGTAACCAGATGAGTCGAGTCGTGGTGGTGGGGGGCGGCAATGCCGCGCTCTGCGCGGCGATCGCCGCACGGGTGGCGGGCGCGCGCGTGCTCCTCCTCGAGAAGGCGCCCGCGCCAGAGCGCGGGGGCAACTCGTTCTTCACCGCCGGCGCCTTTCGCTTCGCCCACCACGGCCTCGACGACCTCCGCCGGGATGTGCTCCCCGATCTCAGCGAGGCCGAGGCGCGTGCCATCGACATCGACGCGTACCCCGAGGCCCGCTTCTTCGACGACCTCGCCCGCCTGACCGAGAACCTGACCGACCCCGACCTCGCCGACACGCTGGTTCGCCGCTCGCGGCCGACGATCGTTTGGATGCGCGCGCAGGGCCTCCGCTTCATCCCGATGTTCGGGCGCCAGGCGTACCGGCTCGGCGACCGGCACCGCTTCTGGGGCGGGCTCGCGGTAGAGGCGGTCGGCGGCGGCCCCGGCCTCGTCGAAGCCCTCTACCAGCGGGCGGAGCAGCTCGGCGTCGAGGTCCGCTACGGCGTGAAGGCGTCGGGGCTCCGGCTCGACCGGCGCGGCGCGATCCGCGCCCTCGCCACCCGGGACGCGGACGGCTTCCACGAGGTCGCCTGCCGGGGGGTCGTCCTGGCCTGCGGGGGCTTCGAGGCCAACCCGGAGTGGCGCGCCCGCTACCTCGGCCCCGACTGGGAGCTCGCGCGCGTTCGCGGCACCCGCCACAACACGGGCGACGGGATCCGCATGGCGCTCGAGATCCACGCGCAGCCCTACGGCCACTGGTCGGCCTGCCACGCCGTCGCCTGGGACCTCAACGCGCCGCCCTTCGGCGACCGGCGCGTGGGCGACCTCTTCCAGAAGCACTCCTACCCGCTCGGGCTGATCGTCAACAACCGCGGCGAGCGCTTCGTCGACGAGGGGGCAGACCTGCGGAACTACACCTACGCCCGGTACGGCCGCGAGATTCTCCACCAGCCCGAGCGCGCGGCCTTCCAGCTGTTCGACCAGAAGGTCGTGGGCCTGCTGCGCGAGGAGTATCGGATCCGCGAGGTCACCAAGGCGGAGGCCAGCACCCTCGGCGAGCTGGCGCGCAAGCTCGAGATCGATCCCGAGGGGCTCGAGCGGACGGTCGCGGCGTTCAACCAGGCCGTGCAGCCCGGCGAGTTCAACCCGGCGATCCTCGACGGCAAGGCGACCCGTGGTCTCACGCCGCCCAAGTCCAACTGGGCCCTCCCGCTCGACGCGCCGCCCTATCTGGGCTACGCCGTCACCTGCGGGATCACCTTCACCTTCGGCGGGCTCCGGGTGGACACGCGGGCCCGCGTCCTCGACACCGAGGACCGAGTGATCCCCGGTCTCTACGCCGCCGGCGAGCTCCTCGGCGGGCTTTTCTACCACAACTACCCGGGCGGCGCGGGCCTGATGGCCGGCGCGGTCTTCGGTCGGCTGGCCGGGGAGAGCGCCGCCGCCGACCTGGGGTGAGCGCCGCCCCCGTGCGCGTCCCGCTTACGTCATCACCCACCCCCCGTCGACGCAGAGGACCTGGCCCGTGACGTAGTTCGAGGCCGGCGAGGCGAGGAAGACGACCGCCTCGGCGACATCCTCCGGCGTCCCCAGGCGCGCGATGGGCAGCCGGTCGACCGGGTACGCGAACCCGCGGGTCATCGCCGTCCGGACCGGACCCGGCGCGACGGCGTTGACGTAGACGCCGTCCGCCCCCGCATCCTTCGCCACCCACCGGGTCAGCGCGATGACGCCACCCTTAGCCGCCGCGTACGCGGGACCGGTCCGGCCGCGCGTCGCCTGCGGCCGGTCGGACCGGCGGGAGACGGCGCCGCCGATGATGCCGGAGATGGACGCGACGTTCACGATCTTGCCGTAGCCGCGCGCTCGCATCCCCGGCAGGGCCGCCTGACAGCAGAGGAACGCGCCCTTCAGGATGACGGCGACGACCCGGTCCCAGGTGCGCTCGCTCGTATCCTCGAGCCGATCACGATGGGTGATGCCGGCGTTGTTGACCAGGATGTCGAGCCGACCGAGCCGCGTCTGCACCGCGGCGACCGTGCGGCCGACGCTCGCCTTCCCGGCCACATCGACGCGCAGCGCGAGGCCGCGCCGTCCGAGCGCTCGCACGGCCGCCGCCGTCGCCCCGGCCGGCTCGAGGTCGGCGACCGCCACGTCCGCGCCCTCGCGGGCCAGGGCGAGCGCGATCGCCCGCCCGATGCCGCGCGCCGCCCCGGTGACGAGCGCGACCTGGCCGGTCAGGTCAGTCGGTCGTGAGAACGATCTTCCCGAAGTGATCGCCCTGCTCGAGCTTGCGGTGCGCTTCCGCCGCCGCCGTCAGCGGAAGCACGGCGTCGATCACGGGCTTGAACAGCCCGGTGGCGAACGCGCGGAGCAGCGCGCCGAACTCCCCGGCGGTGCCGATGTAGGCGCCGTAGAGCGTCTGGTTCTGGCCGTAGAACTGGAGGAGCGGCAGCACGACG
>QHRX01000024.1 GCA_003221455.1 Candidatus Rokuibacteriota bacterium | reverse complement strand
ACTCGGGCCGGGCCCTCGCGACGCTCGGGCGGCTGACGGCGCTGAGCCGGCAGCTCGCCCAGGCCGGCTAGGTCCCACCGTCCCGCCGACTCGGATACGGGATCGGAGTACAGCCGCGACACTCGCACCGGACGCCCAGTGCGACATTCCCTTGCCATGCGTGGCCGGCTGCGACTACAATAAGAACGGCGTAAGTTCCTGTCAGAGTTGCGTTTGCCCCACGTGGGCCTCTGGGGGGGCGCGGCCTGCGCCAAGGAGTTCTAGAACAGTTGGCGACAACGCGCGTTCCCCGCTATTCCCAGATCGCCGAGGCGCTCCGCCAGCAGATCGTCGACGACCGACTCGCGCCCGGGAGCCGGCTCGACAACCAGCGTCGGCTCGCCCGCCGGTTCGGCGTGACGCTCATGACGCTCCGCCAGGCGCTCGCGGTGCTCGAGCGGCAGAAGCTGATCGCCCGGCGGCACGGGCTCGGCACCTTCGTGGCGGCGCCGTCGATCGACTACGACATCCTCCAGCTCCGCCGCCTGGCCCAGGACCTCAGCGCGCTCGGCGAGCCGGTGGCGACGCGCTTCGTGTCGAGTCGCTTTGCCCGGGCGGACCGCCGCGTGGCGGACGCGCTCTCGCTCGACGGGCGGGGGCGCGTCTTCGTGCTCGAGCGGCTCCGGCTCCTCGACCAGCACCCGATCGGCCTCCAGCGCTCCTTCCTTCCGGCGACCCTCGGGGAGGAGGTCGCGAAGGCAGATCTCACCGTCACGCCGCTCCACGAAATCCTGGAGTTCAAGCTCGGCGTCCAGATCGCCCACGCCCACGAGACCATCTCGACCATCCGGCTCGGGCGGCGGGAGGCGCGCGAGCTCGGGTGCCGGAGCGGGCTGCCCGCGTTCTTTTCGGAACGGACCTCCTACGCGGCCGACCGCACGCCGGTCGTCTTCGACCGCGTGTTCATCCCCGGCGACCGGTTCCGGATCACCCGGGAGCTCAGGTGGGAGGGGCCGGGCGGGGGGGCCGAGGAGCTGGAGGGGATCACCCGCCGATGAAGATTCTCGTCCCCGTCAAGCAGGTCCCCGACACGGCGACGCAGGTGAAGGTCGGGCAGGACGCGCGCCAGATCGAGACCGGGGGGATCACCTGGATCATCTCGCCCTACGACGAGTTCGCGGTGGAGGAGGCGCTCCGGATCAAGGAAAAGCGCGGCGAGGGCGAGGTCGTCGTGGTCTCGCTCGGCCCCGATCGCGTCAAGGAGGCGCTCCGCTCGGCGCTGGCGATGGGCGCCGACCGAGCGATCCACGTGAACGATCCGGCCTTCAACGAGGCCGACACCCTCCTGACCGCGCGCGTGCTGGCGGCGGTGATCAAGCAGGAGGCGCCGGCGCTCGTGATCGTCGGCCGGCAGGCGATCGACGATGACATGGGCGCCGTCCCCGCCCAGCTGGCCGAACTGCTGGGCTGGCCCTCGCTCTACTGGGTCATGGAGGCGGCGATCGACGCGGGCGGCCGGACGATCCGCGCCGGACGCCAGGTGGAGGGCGGGCTCGAGGTCTTCGAGGCGCCCCTGCCGTGCGTGCTCACGGCCCAGAAGGGGCTCAACGAGCCGCGGTACCCGACGCTCAAGGGGATCATGGGGGCCAAGAAGAAGGAGATCAAGGATCTCAGGGCGGATGACCTCGGCGTGGCGCCCGAGTCGGCGCAGCTCTCGATCGTCCGGCTCGAGACGCTGCCCCCACGTCCGCCCGGGCGCATCATCGGCGGCGACGTCCGGGAGGCGGCCCACGAGCTCGTGCGGGCGCTCCGCGAAGAGGCCAAGGCGATCTGACATGCCGAACGCGTTCTGGTGCGTCGTCGAAGACGATCGGGCGGGCCACCCCAAGAAGGTGATGGCGGAGGTGCTGGCGGAAGCGGCGCGCCTGTCGGGCGGGAGAGCGGAGGCGGTCTGGCTCACCGACCGGGCGGAGCCCGACGGGCTCCGGCGGCTGGCCGAGTGGGGAGCCGGGAAGATCTGGCTCGTCGAGCACCCCGGGCTCGCGCCCTACCGCGGCGAGGTCTGGGCGCCGGTCGTGGCGGGACTCGTCGCCGCCCAGGCGCCGCGGGCGATCCTCGGCGCGGTGACGAGCCGCCAGCGCGAATTCCTCGCGCGGCTGGCGGCGCGGCTCGGCGTCGGCTTTGCGGCCGACGTCGTCGGGCTCGCGATGGACGGCGACCGCCTCGTCGCCACGCGGCCCGTGTACGCCGGCAAGCTCCTGGCGAGGGTCGCGTGGGCCCGGCCGCCGTGGATCGCGACGCTCCGCCCCAACGTGTTCAAGCCGGCCGACCCGGTCGCCGGGCGCGAGCCCCAGATCGAGCGGCCGACGGTGACGGTGCCCGACGGCGCCCTCCGGCTCGCCGAGCGGCGCGAGGAGGTCTCGACCGGGCTCCCCGAGCTGAGCGAGGCGGAGCTGGTCGTCTCGGGCGGGCGCGGCCTGAAGGGGCCGGAGAACTTCGTCATCCTCGAACGGTTGGCCGCGGTGATCGGGGCGGCGGTCGGGGCATCGCGCGCGGCGGTCGACGCCGGATGGCGGCCCCACCGCTTCCAGATCGGTCAGACCGGGCGGACGATCTCGCCGAAGCTCTACCTGGGCTTCGGCATCTCGGGCGCGATTCAGCATCTGGCCGGGATGCGGACGTCCAAGCTCATCGTGGCCGTGAACAAGGATCCGGAGGCGCCCATCTTCAAGATCGCGGACTACGGGATCGTCGGCGACCTCTTCGAGGTGGTGCCGGCGCTCACCGAGGAGTTCAAGAAGCTGTTGGGGAAGTAGGAGCCAGGATGCGCGTCGAGCTCACCGAGGAGCAGGAGATGATCCGCGCGATGGCGCGCGAGTTTGCCGACAAGGAGATCCGGCCGATCGCCGCCGACATCGACCGCGGGGCTCGCTTCCCCCAGGAGACGGTCCGGCGCATGGGCGCGCTCGGGCTGCTCGGCATGACGATCCCGCCCGTCTGGGGCGGCAGCGGCGCCGACGCCGTCTCCTACGCGGTGGCGGTGGAGGAGATCGCCAAGGCCTGCGCCTCCCACGCGGTGGTCATGTCCGTCAACAACTCGCTCTTCTGCGAGCCCGTGCACAAGCACGGCACGGAGGAGCAGAAGAAGCGCTTCCTCGTCCCGTTCGCGAGCGGCGCGCGGATCGGCTGCTTCGCCCTCACCGAGCCCCAGGCGGGCTCGGACGCGACCAATCAGGCGACCCTCGCCGTGCGCGACGGCGACCACTACGTCGTCAACGGGCGGAAGCTCTTCGTGACGAACGGCCGCGAGGCGGCGGCGGCCCTCGTCTTCTGCCAGACCGACCGGGCCCTGGGTCACCACGGCATCTCCGCCCTCCTGATCGAGAAGGGCACGCCGGGGTTCGGCGTGCCACGGGTCGAGGACAAGCTCGGCCTGCGGGCGTCGGACACCGCGGAGTTCGTCTTCGAGGACTGCCGGGTGCCCGTGGGGAACCGGCTCGCCGGCGAGGGCATGGGCTTCAAGATCGCCATGGGCGCGCTCGACGGCGGACGAATCGGGATCGCCGCCCAGGCGGTCGGGATCGCTGCCGGCGCGTGGGAGCTGGCCCTGGCGTACGCCCGAGAGCGCAAGTCCTTCGGCGTCCCGATCGGCCAGCACCAGATGGTGCAGTGGATGCTGGCCGACATGGCGACCGCGATCGACGCCGCGCGACTCCTCACGCTCAAGGCGGCGTGGCTCAAGGACGCCGGCCAGCCCTTCGGGACCGTCGCCGCGATGGCCAAGCTGTTCGCGGCGGAGACGGCCATGAAGGTGGCGACGGACGCGGTCCAGGTGCACGGCGGCTACGGCTACATCACGGACTACCCGGTCGAGCGGTACTTCCGCGACGCCAAGATCACCCAGATCTACGAGGGCACCTCGCAGATCCAGAAGCTCGTGATCGCCCGCGCCGTGCTCGGGGAGGCGTGATGGAACGTCCGGTTCGGTTCGAGACGCTGAGCGGCCTTCCGCTCGAGCCGTTCTACACGCCCGCCCACCTCGCGGGCTGGCGCCACGAGGACAAGCTCGGCGCCCCCGGCCACTACCCGTTCACGCGCGGGCCGTACGCGACGATGTACCGCGGCAAGCTCTGGACCATGCGCATGTTCGCCGGGTACGGGCGGCCCGAGGACACCAACCTCCGCTTCAAGTACCTGCTCGAGCAGGGACAGACGGGTCTCTCTACCGCCTTCGACATGCCGGCCCTCATGGGCTACGACGCCGACCACCCGCGCGCCCGCGGCGAGGTGGGGCGAGAGGGCGTGTCGATCTCGACGCTCGACGACATGGAGCGGCTCTTCGACGGCATCCCGCTCGGGGACGTCACGACCTCGATGACGATCAACTGCACGGCCTCGATCGCGCTCGCCATGTACCTGGCGATCGCGGACAAGCGCGGGATCGCCTGGGATCGGCTGGGCGGGACCATGCAGAACGACATGCTCAAGGAGTTCATCGCCCAGAAGGAGTGGATCTGTCCCGTCGAGCCGGCCGTGCGGATCGTGGTCGACATGATCGAGTTCACCGCCCGGCACGTGCCGAAGTTCAACCCGGTGTCGATCTCGGGGTACCACATTCGCGAGGCGGGGGCGACGGCGGTGCAGGAGCTGGCGTTCACGCTGGCCGACGGCATCGGCTACGTCGAGGCGTGCGTCACGCGCGGTCTCGACGTGGACTCGTTCGCGCCGCGCTTGAGCTTCTTCTTCGACATCCACAACGACTTCTTCGAGGAGATCGCCAAGCTGCGCGCGGCCCGGCGCATCTGGGCCACCGTGATGAAGGAGCGCTTCGGGGCCCGGAAGCCGGAGTCGATGCGGCTCCGGACCCACACGCAGACCGCCGGGGTCTCCGCCACGGCCCAGCAGCCCCTCAACAACGTGGCCCGCGTGGCGCTCCAGGCCCTGGCCGCGGTGCTCGGGGGCGCCCAGTCGCTCCACACCAACTCGTTCGACGAGACGTGGGCCCTCCCGACCGAGGAGGCCGTCACCGTGGCCCTCCGCACCCAGCAGCTCATCGCCGAGGAGACCCACGTGCCGTTGACGATCGACCCGCTCGGCGGCGCCTACTTCCTCGAGCGACTGACCGACCAGATGGAGGCGGCCGCGCTGGACTACATCGGGAAGGTCGACGCCCTCGGCGGCATCGTGCGCGCGATCGACAGCGGCTACCCGCAGACGGAGATCGCCGACGCCGCCTACCGCTCCCAGCTCATGGAGGACCGTGGCGAGAAGGTCGTCGTGGGCGTGAACAAGTACGCGATGCCCGAGGAGCGCTCGATCAACTATCTTCGGATCGACGAGCGGGTGGAGCTGGAGCAGGCCGAGCGGGTCGGGCGGGTGAAGGCCGCGCGCGACCCCAAGAAGGTGGCGACGCGCCTCAAGCAGCTCGCGGAGACCTGTCGTCACGGCGGCAACGTGATGCCGGTGCTCATCGACGCCGTCAAGGATTCTGTGAGTCTGGGCGAGCTCTCGGACGTCTATCGCCAGGTCTTCGGGCTTTACCGCGAGCCCATCATCTTTTAGCGCCGGCGCTCAGCGCGCCGGCCTGGTCGACCTCGAGGCCGAGCACGGCGCACGAGCAGCGGTGAGGGAGGGCGGGGCCATTTCGGGGCCCCGCGGACGAGGGGACACCCATGGCGGAGCCGATCAGGATCACGCGGGCAGCGACGCTCAAGACACACCCCAAGGATTCGGAGCTCGGGTTCGGGACGGTGTTCACCGACCACGTCTTCGTGATGGACTATCGCGAGGGGAAGGGGTGGTACGACCCGCGCGTCGAGCCGTACGGGCCGTTCGGCCTGGACCCGGCCGCGGCCGTGCTGCACTACGCGCAGTCGGTCTTCGACGGGCTCAAGGCGTTTCGCGGCCGCGACGGGCAGGTGCGGCTGTTCCGCCCGCAAAAGCACATCGAGCGGATGAACAACTCGGCGAAGCGGATGTGCATCCCACCGCTCGACCCGGAGTTGGCCCTCCGGTCGCTGGTCGCGCTCGTCGGCCTCGACCGCGACTGGGTGCCGTCGTCGCGCGGCCACGCCCTCTACGTGCGGCCGACCATCATCGCCACCGAGCCGTTCCTGGGCGTCCGGCCCGCCCACGCCTACCTGTACTTCGTGATCCTCTCGCCGGTGGGCGCGTACTACCCGGAGGGGATGAACCCGGTCAAGATCCTCGTGGTCGATCAGTACGTGCGGGCGGTCGAGGGCGGGGTGGGGGCGGCGAAGACGTCGGGCAACTACGCGGCGAGTCTCTACGCGGCCGAGGAGGCCAAGCACCAGGGCTACACCCAGGTGCTGTGGCTCGACGGCGTCCACCGCCGGTACCTCGACGAGGTCGGCACCATGAACATCATGGTGAAGATCGGCGACGAGGTCGCCACGCCGCCGCTGACGGGCGCGATCCTGCCCGGGGTCACGCGCGACTCGGTGCTGACGCTCTTGCGGGAGTGGGGCCTCCGCGTGCGCGAGCGCCAGGTCTCGATCGACGAGGTCTGGGCGGCATCGAAGCAGGGCACGCTCCGGGAGGTGTGGGGCACGGGGACGGCGGCGGTCATCTCGCCGGTCGGCGAGCTGTCGCACAAGGGTGAGCGGATCGTGATCAATGGCGGCCGCATCGGCGAGCTGACCCAGAAGCTCTACGACGCGATCGTCGCCATCCAGTACGGCGAGGCCTCCGACACGCACGGCTGGCTGGTCACCGTCTGAGGGGAGACGCGCGTGACGGACTGTGTCTTCTGCAAGATTCGGGACGGCGAGTTGCCCTCGATGAAGATCTACGAGGACGCGCGGACGATGGTCATCATGGACATCAACCCGCTCAACACCGGGCACTGCCTCGTGCTGACCAAGCCGCACGCGGCGACGATCTGGGACGTCGACGCCGAAGACCTCGCGGCCGCGATCGCGGCCACCAAGAAGGTGGCGTCCGCGCTGCGGCAGGCGCTGAAGCCCGACGGCCTCAACCTGCTCCAGGCCAACGGCGCGGCCGCCTTCCAGTCCGTCGCCCACTTCCACATCCACCTGATCCCCCGCTGGAACAACGACGGCAAGGGGTTCGACTGGAAGGTCGTTCACGGCAATCGGGACCAGATCATGAAGGCGGGTGAACGCATCCGCATGTTGATCGCCAAGTAGGCCCGAGGGGGCCTCGGGCCAGTGAGCGAACGCAAGGTCCGCGTGGTCGTGGCGAAGCCGGGCCTGGACGGGCATGACCGGGGGGCGAAGATCGTCGCCCGGGCGCTCAGGGACGCGGGGTTCGAGGTGATCTATACCGGCCTCCATCAGACGCCCGAGCAGATCGTCGAGACCGCGATCCAGGAGGACGCCGACGCGATCGGGCTCTCCGTCCTGTCGGGCGCGCACAACTACCTGTTCACGCGAGTGCTCGACCTGCTCCGCGAGCAGGGGGCCGCCGACGTCGTGGTCTTCGGGGGCGGGATCATCCCGCCCGAGGACGTGGCCGCCCTGAAGGCGGCGGGGGTGAAGGAGCTGTTCGCGCCGGGGACGTCGACCCAGGACATCGTCCGGTTCGTCCGAGCGCACATCCGCGCGGCGGTCTGACGCAGACCCTATGCACGCGAGGGGGGCCGATCTCTGGCCGGGGGCGCTCACGCGGGACCTCGTCGAGGAGACGCACCTCGGGTGGCGGATGCGGTGTTACCCGCCCGACCGGCCGCGCACGCTCGGCGGGCTCCTCGCCCGTGCCGCCGAGCGCTTTCCGGACCGCGACGCGGTCGTCGACCTGACCGAGCGGCTCACGTGGCGCGAGCTGGCCGAGCGCGCGCGCCGGCTCGCCACCGCCCTCCACCGCCGCCACGGCATCAAGCCCGGCGACCGGGTCGCCGTGCTGCTCCGGAACGGCTCGCCGTTCTGCGTGGCCGTCTTCGCCTGCGCCCAGCTCGGCGCGATCACGGTGACGCTCAACACCAAACTCCGGTCGCGGGAGCTCGAGTTCATGCTCCAGAACGCGGGCGCCCGCGTCCTCCTCACGACCCCCGAGGAGTGGCCCGAGATCGACGCGATCCGCGAGCGCCTGCCCTGCGAGGCGTACTACCGGACGCCCTACCCCGAGCTGTTCGCCGAGCGCCCGTCGCCGCCCCCCGTCCTGGTCCACGAGGAGGACACGGCGTTCATCATGTACACTTCCGGCACCACGGGACGCCCCAAGGGAGCGATGGGCACGCACCTCGGCATCATCAACTCGGCGATCACCTACGAACGCTGCTACGGTCTCGGCGACGCCGAGCGCACCCTCGTGGCGGTCCCGCTCTTCCACGTCACGGGCCTGATCGCCCAGTTCCTCACGCTCGCCCACCTCGGCGGCACGGTCGTCGTGATGCCGACGTTCAACCCGGCCGAGGCCCTGCGCCTGATCGACGTCGAGCGGGTCACCCACATGATCGCCGCGCCGACCGTCTTCGTGATGATGCTGCTCCAGCCGGGCTACCGGGCCGCGGGCCGGACCCTCCGTGCGCTCGGCTACGGCGGCGCGCCGATCGCGTCCGAGACCGTCCGGCAGCTCCGCGAGTGGCTCCCCCGGTGCCGCCTCCACAACACGTACGGGCTCACCGAGACGTCGTCGCCGGCGACCTGCCTGCCCGACGCCGACGCCCTCCGCCGCATCTCCTCGGTCGGCTGGCCGATCCCGACGGCCGACGCGCGCACGGTCGAGCCCGGCACCGCGCGGGAGTGCGCGCCGGGCGAGGTCGGCGAGCTCCTGATCAGGGGGCCGATGGTGGTGCCGGGGTACTGGGCCAACCCGCAGGCGACGGCGGCCACGATGGGCGACGGATGGCTCCGGACCGGAGACCTCGCGACGATCGACGGGGAGGGATACGTGACGATCATGGACCGCATCAAGGACATGATCAACCGGGGCGGGGAGAAGATCTTCTGCGTCGAGGTGGAGGAGGTGCTCTGCTCCCACCCGGGCGTGCTAGAGGCGGCCGTGGTGGGCGTGCCCGACCCCGTCTACGGCGAGGCGGTCAAGGCCTGCGTCGTGGCGCGGCCCGGCGCCCGCGTCGAGGCGGAGGAGATCCGCGCCTGGGTGCGGGAGCGGCTCGCGAAGTTCAAGGTGCCGCGCGACGTCGCGGTGCTCGAGACGCTCCCCCGGAACCCGAACGGGAAGGTCGTGAAGGGGCTCCTGCGGTGAACCTCGACCCCACCCCGGACCAGGCCCGGATCCGCGCCGTCGCCCGCGAGTTCGCCACGGCGGAGCTCGGCCAAAAGATCGCCC
This sequence comes from Candidatus Rokuibacteriota bacterium, assembly GCA_003221455.1. Taxonomy (GTDB): domain Bacteria; phylum Methylomirabilota; class Methylomirabilia; order Rokubacteriales; family CSP1-6; genus AR9. The sequence continues at coordinate 53,457 of QHRX01000024.1, read as the reverse complement.
CCTGGGACGAGCGCCACGAGTTCCCCCACGCGATCGTCGGCAGGCTCGGCGACCAGGGCTTCCTCGGCGCGCTCGTGCCGCCCGAGTACGGCGGCGCCGGGCTCGACCACGTCTCCTACGCGCTCATCGTGGAAGAGCTCTGCCGGGGTGACGCCTCCGTCGGCATGACGATGTGGGCCCACAACTCGCTCTGCACGGGCCACATCCTGCTGTTCGGCTCACGGGAGCAGAAGGAGACGTATCTGCCCCGGCTCGCCAGCGGCCAGGCGCTCGGCGCCTGGGGCCTGACCGAGCCCGGCTCCGGGTCGGACGCGGCCGCGATGCGGACGCGCGCCGTCCGGGACGAGGGCGAATGGGTGCTCACCGGAACCAAGGCCTTCATCACGAATGCGAGCGTCGGCCAGGTCGCGGTCGTCATGGCGATCACCGACCCGCCGAAGCGCCAGCGGGGCATCTCGGCCTTCATCCTGGAGAAGGGGACGCCGGGCTTCACCGCGGGCCAGCGCTACCGGAAGCTCGGCCTGCGGGCGTCGGACACGGCCGAGCTGGTCCTCGACGGGGCCCGCGTTCCCGCCGCCAACCTGGTCGGCGAGCTCCACCTGGGCTTCGTGCAGGCCATGCAGGTGCTCGAGGGCGGCCGCATCGCGATGGCGGCGATGGCGGTCGGCATCGCCCAGGGCGCGCTCGACGCGGCCGTGACGTACATGAAGCAGCGGACCGCGTTCGGCCAGACGCTCGCCGAGTTCAACGGGCTCCAGGGGATGGTCGCCGAGCTCGCGACCGAGATCGAGGCGGCGCGGCTCCTGACCCACCGCGCCGCCTGGCTCAAGGACGCGGGGCAGCCGGTCCGGCACACGGCGGCGATGGCGAAGGTGTTCGCGTCGGAGGTCGCGATGAAGGCGGCCTCGAAGGCCGTGCAGATCCACGGCGGGGCCGGCTACGTCACCGACTTCCCGGTGGAGCGCATCTTCCGGGACGCCAAGCTGACGGAGATCGGCGAAGGCACCTCTGAGGTCCAGCGGCTCGTGATCGCGCGGGAGATCCTGCAGCTCAAGTAGTCCACCCAGGAGGCATCTATGAGCGACCACTCACGTCGGCAGTGGCTCACGGCCGCGGGCACCCTGGCGGCCGCCGCCGCGCTCTCGAGCCCGGCGCGCGCGGAGGGGGCAGCGGGCGTCGACGACTTCGTGCACACGGTCAAGGGCGCGCGCGTCTTCGACCTCTCCTTCGTCTGGACCGAGCAGTCGCCCGTGCTCGGGCTCAACCCGCCCTACGCCTTTGCCCTCAACCGCACGCACAAGATGACCCACGAGTTCTTCGGCCAGGCGCCGGGCAGCCAGCTCTCCTGGGCGTCGGACATCATGTACTTCAGCGGCCAGCACGGCTCGCCGACGATCGACGCGATCGGGCACATCGGGCGGAACCTCCGGCTCCACGGCGGCGTCGACGCGCTGGCGGCGACCTCCACGCCGGGCGGCATCGGCGCCGATCTCGGCATCGAGGCCTTCCCCGCGGACCTCCTGGTCAACCGCGTCGTCTTCCTCGACGTCGCCCGCCACGTGGCCGGCGGCCGCCCCGATCCGCTCCCGGGAGACTTCGAGATCAAGGGCGAGCACCTCGAGGCGACCATGCGCGCGCAGGGGGTCGAGGTGCGGCGCGGCGATTCCCTCTTGATCCGGACCGGCTTTGGCCAGTTCTTCACCCAGCGCGACAAGTACCTCGGCGCGCAGTCGCCGGGCCCCGGCCCCGACGGCGCCCGCTGGATCATCGCCAAGGGCGTGCGGCTGGCCGGCGACGACACCGCGACCTTCGAGCGGCGGCCGGCCGCCTACGGCAAGGAACTGTTCAGCGTCCACATGATGCTCCTCGCCGACAGCGGCATCTACATCGTCGAGACGGCGAACCTCGAGCCGCTGTCGGACGCGCGGGTGTACGTCGCGGTCCTGGTCATGACGCCGCTCAAGATCCAGGGGGCGACCGGCTCGCCGCTCCGGACGATCGTGCTCGCTCCCTAAGTGGCCGGGCCGCACATCGTCGTCGACGGGGTGTCGAAGCGGTTCGAGACCTCGGCGGACGCCGTGCCCGCGCTCAGCGAGGTGTCGCTCGCGGTCGGCCGGCGAGAGTTCTGCACGGTCATCGGCCCGTCCGGCTGCGGCAAGTCGACCCTCCTCGCGATGATCGGGGGGCTCGTCCTCCCCGACGCGGGCCAGGTCCGCATCGACGGGCAGCCGGTCGAGGGCCCGGATCCCCGCCGCGTCGCCATGGTCTTCCAGGACCCCGCCCTCCTGCCGTGGCGCACCGCCCTCGACAACGTCGCCTTCGGCCTGGAGCTCCGCGGGATGTCCCGGCCGGAGCGGCGGCGAATCGCCGGCGACCTCTTGGGTCCCCTCGGGCTCCGGGAGTTCGCCGAGCGCTACCCGCGCGAGCTCTCGGGCGGCATGCGCCAGCGGGTCGCCATCGCCCGCGCGCTCGCGATCGACTCGGAGATCGTGCTCATGGACGAGCCGTTCGGCGCGCTCGACGAGCAAACCCGACTCCTCATGGGCGAGTGGCTCCTGTCCATCTGGACGCGCGCGCGCAAGACGGTCGTCTTCGTCACCCACAGTCTCCAGGAGGCGCTCCTCCTCTCGACCCGGGTGGTGGCGCTGACGGCGCGCCCGGGCCGTGTCAAGAGCGTGCTCGAGGTGCCGCTCCCGTACCCGCGCGATCTGGAGTCGCCCGGGCTCGCCTCCCTCCGCGCCACGCTCTGGGGCGAGATCCGGGAGGAGTCGCTCAAGACGATGGGCCGGTGATCGGCCGGGTGCTCGCGGCGCGGGCCGCCCTCGGGCTCGGCGTCGTGCTGGCCTGGGAGGTCGCGGCCCGCGCGCGGGACCCGCTCCTCTACATTCCGCCCTCGCGCGTGCTGCCGGCGCTCGCCCGGCTCCTCCTGCTCCGGTCCTTTCCCCTCCTGCCCGAGCACGTCTGGCTGACGCTCCGAGAGATCCTCGTGGCGTACGCGCTGGCGGTCGGCGTGGGCCTCGCCGTGGGCGCGGTCCTCGGTCTTCGGCCGACGCTCGGGCGGGTCTACGCCCCGTTGCTCGGCGCGCTCTACGCGGTGCCGAGCGTCGTCTGGTATCCCTCGCTCATGCTGCTCTTCGGCCTCGGCGCGGCCTCGAAGATCGCCTTCGGGTTCCTGCTCGGCGTCTATCCGGTCGTGCTGGCCGTGCTCGCCGGAGTCCGCCAGGTGAGCCGCGAGCTCGTGACGGTGGCCCGGGCCTTCGGCGCCGGGCCCGGCCGGGTGTTTCGGACGGTGATGCTGCCCTCAATGCTCTCGACCCTGACGGGCGGGCTCCGCGCCGGGCTCGCGCTCACGGTCGTCGGCGTCATCGTGGGCGAGGTGCTCGGCTCCACGGCTGGGCTCGGCTACCTGATCACCTACGCCTACGGCCTCCTGCGCACCGCCGATTACGTCGCCCTCGTGCTCGTGACGCTCGCGATCGTCCTCGCGATCGACGCGGCCGCGGGGCTCGCCGAGCGGCGCGCGCGGCGGCGCTGGGCGTGACGATCCGCGCCCTCCAGGCGGCGAGCGTGGGGGCGGCGCTCCTCCTCTGGGAAGGGGCCGCCCGCGCGCGGCTCGTCGATCCGCTCTTCGTCCCGGCGCCGACCGCGGTCGCCGCGGCCCTCGGCCAGGTCCTCGGCGAGGCGCTGCCGGCGCTGGGTCGGACGGTGGCGACGGCCTTTGTCGCCTACGCGCTGTCCGTCGGCCTCGGCGTCGGCCTCGGGCTCGTCATCGGCGCGCGGCGCTTCCTCGGCGACGTGCTGAGCCCGTTCCTGCTCGCCGCCTACGGGCTGCCGAAGATCCTGGTGCTGCCCTGGATCGTCCTGATCCTCGGCACGGGCGCGACGCCGGCGGTCGTGTACGGGACCCTCCACGGGCTCTTCCCCGTCCTGCTCCTGGTCATCGGGGGCGTGCGCGACGTGGACCGGAGCCTCATCACCACCGCGCGCGCCTTCGGCGCCCGGCCGTGGCAGCTCTACTCGCGGGTGATCCTGCCCGCGATCGTCCCCGCCGTCCTCGCCGCGATGCGCCTGGGGATCGTCTTCGCCCTCCTCGGCGTCCTGGTCGTCGAGATGTTCGCCGGCGTGCGGGGCATGGGCTTTGAGCTTTCGGCCTTCGCCAACGCCTTCCAGGCGCCCGAGCTGTTCGCCTTGACCTTGCTCGTGTCGGCGGTGGCGATCGCCATCGGGCTCGTCCTCGACGGGCTCGGCGAGCGCCTCAACCGCTGGCGCTGAGGGTCTCTGTCCGGCCGCTCGCGCGCGGCGATCGGGACCGAGCGCGGGCGGTCATCGGCCCGGCCCCGGCCGGGCCGCCGCGCGGGCCCCCGCCGAGGTCACGAGGCGGGGAGGCGCTGCCAGCCGCCGCGGGCCAGGCGGGGGAAGACCTCCGGATGGATGATCTCCGCCAGGATCTCGAGGCCGTCGACGACGCGCGGCCCCGGCCGGTTGAAGTAGGCGGCGCCGTCGACCGCGTAGAGGTGGCCCGCGCGGACCGCCGCCAGGCGGCGCCACGCGTCGGGCAGGCTCACCCGCGGAAGCTCGGCGAGCGTCCGGTCGAGGCTCATGCCGCACGGCATGAGGACGATGATCTCGGGATCCCAGTGGGCGACCTCGTCCCAGCCGACGACCGTCGACGGCCGCGCCTCGCGGCCGAGGCCCTCCACGCCGCCGGCGAGCCGCACCATCTCGGGCACCCAGTGGCCCGCGCTGAAGGGCGGGTCGAGCCATTCCATCGCGAACACGCGCGGCCGCGCGGTCGCCGCGCGCGCCCGGGCCGCCACCCTCTCCAAGCGGGAGCGGAGCCCGGCGACGACCGCCCGGGCGCGCTCGTCCACGCCGGCCGCCCCGCCCACCTGCTCGATCGTCTCCAGGACACCGCCGAGGCTCGTGGGCTCGAGCGAGAGGATCGTCGGCCGGCCGGCCAGCCGACCGGCGGCCTTCCGCACCTCGCGGGAGGAGACCGCGCAGACCTCGCACAGCTCCTGCGTCAGGATCAGGTCGGGGTCGAGCCGCTCGAGGGTCGCCTCATCGAGGGCATAGATGCTGCTGCCCGCGTGGAGGGCGCGGGCGATGTGGGTGTGGATCTCCCGACTCGCCCCGTCTCGGTGGGGCATAATGCTGCGCGTAACGACGGGGAGCCCGCGCGCCGCCTCGGGGAAGTCGCATTCGTGGGTGACCGCCACCAGCCGGTCGCCCAGGCCGAGCGCGAACACGATCTCGGTCGCGCTCGGCAGGAGCGAGCAGATGCGCATGGCGGGACGAGCATACCGCCCGGGGCTGGCTCCGTCGAGGAGGCAGAGCATGGCCGACACGATTCGCCGCGTCGACTACTTCTACATCCAGGTGGCCAATCGGCCAGGGGAGGGGGCGCGGGCGCTGGCGACGCTCCAGCAGGAGGGGGTGAATCTCCTAGCCTTCTCGGGCTTCCCCCAGGGGCGGCGGACCCAGCTCGACTTCGTCCCCGAGGACCCGGGGACCTTCCGGCGGGTCGCCCACAAGGCCGGCTGGAAGCTCGTCGGGCCCAAGCGAGCGTTCCTGCTCCAGGGCCAGGACCGCGTCGGCGCTGTCGCCGAGGTGGTGCGGCAATTGGGCGATGCGAAGATCAACATCGTCGCCCTCGACGCCGTCTGCGCCGGCGCCGGCCGCTACGGGGTGATCCTCTGGGTCGAGCCGCGCAACTTCGTCCGCGCCGGCAAGCTCTTGGGCGTCGCCTGACGGCCGGTCCTGGGCGACGGTCGCCCGGGGCGTCTCTGCCGTACTGAGGGAGCCGCCCGCGGCGATCCGGCGCCCCGTCGCCACGCCGCGACCGCCCTCCGGCAGTCCGCGCGGATCGGCCGGCGGGGCGGTCCGCGTGAGAGGCTCCCCATCCCGGACCCGGAAGCGATCGGTCCCTCTGCCGGAGACCGGGAGTGCCGGACCCGCCGTAGCGCCGTTCAGGGACTTTCCCCGCGCCGATCAGGCTCTTCACCTGATTCTTTCCGTCTGGGTCGAAAGCTAGCGTGTAGGCCGAGGGACGCCGTGGGCACGACCAGTGAGCGCGGCGACGAGAGCGCTCCTGCTGGACCGCCGCGAGCGGGGAGGGAGGCTGTGACGAAGGCACTCGGGGAGTGGCCCACAGGCGGCACGAGCCTGGTCGCCGGACCCGGCCCGGGCCGTGGCGGTCTGGGCCGCCGCCGGATCCGCGACCGCGCGGCCTGCCGTGACCTGTTCAAGACGGACCATTCGCGGGCCATCGACCGCACCATCGACTACTTCGGTACGTCCGAGCCGCCGGGGGCGGACGAGCCCGACCTGGCCGCCGGCGCCGCGCGGTCGGGGGGCGGTCGCGCGGGCGACTGACGGATCGAGCTCGGCGGGCGGGCCCGAAGCGCTACTGACGACTCGAGAGGGCCCGGCCCGGCGCCTTGTGGAGCCGGCCGTCCTTCATGATCATGAGGATCCGCGCCCGGTCCTCCAGGATCCGGATGTCGTCGAGGGGGTCGCCCTGGACGAGGAGGAGGTCCGCGCAGTAACCCGGCTTGACCTGGCCAAGGTCGTCGGCCCGCCGCATGATCTCGGCGCCGAACCGGGTCGCCGCCACGAGCGTCTCCATCGGCGAGAAGCCGAGGAAGTCGACGAAGTGCCCGAGGTCCCGCGCGTAGGTGCCGTGCGGGTTCCAGGCGAAGCCGTAGTCTCCGCCCGGCAGCACGCGGATCCCGCGCTTACGCATCCGGCCGATGGTATCGACGGACACCTCGAGCTCGCGCTCGAGTCCGCGCGCCCTCACCACCTCCGGCGTGAGGCCCCAGGGGCTGCCGGTGCCGTGGCAGAGGTTCCAGGTGGGCCCGATCGCGGGGACGACGAAGAAGCGGTCGCGGCCGGCTTCGAGGAGGTCGAGCGCCTCTTCGTCCGCGTAGTTCGCGTGGTAGACGATCTCGATCCCGTGCCGCACGCACATCTTGACCGATTCCGCGCTCCGGGCGTGGGCGCAGACACGGAGCCCGCGGGAGGCGGCGACCTCGACGCAGGCCGCCACCTCGGCGTCGGTCATCACGGTCGCCTCGGCCCGGGCGGAGGGCGAGAACTCGTCGCCTGAGATGTTGAGCTTCAAGAGGTCGACGCCCTCCCGGACGAGCAGGCGGCAGAGCCGGCGCACTTCGTCCGGACCGTTCACCACGCAGCTGAACGTCGGGTTCGGATGGTAGGGCAGGTGCAGCTGGTTCGTGTCGCCGAGTCCCCCGGTCACGGTGATCTCCGGGCTGTTGGCGAGGTACCGGGGCCCGGGAATCCGGCCCGCCTCGATCTCGTTGCGAATCGCGACGTCGAGCCGCGGCTTGGCCGAGGCCGCCGAGACGCAGCTCGTGTAGCCGCACTCGAGGAACGTCCGCGCATTGTGCATGGACACGAGCGTGTGTTCCTCGGGGGGAAGGCTCGTGAAGTCGGCGATCGACGCGGCGTCCGGGAAGGTCGCGTGGGCGTGGGGCTCGGTCAGGCCCGGCATCAGCGTCGCGCCGCCGCCGTCGATCACGTCGACGCCGTCACGGGGCGGGGTCCCCCCGGGAGGAGCGACGGCGGCGATCCGGTTGCCCTCGACCAGCACCTCGCCCAGAAACGGCAGCCCGCCGCTGCCGTCGAGGACCTTGACGTTCGTGATGCGGAGCACGCTCATTGCGCCCGCCTCTCCCGACGCCGGCGCTGTGCTAGCATTCGACCACCATGGAGCCGGCCGTCGTCTCGATCGCCGTCAGCGACGGCACGGCCATTCTGGGGGCACGGCGCCGATCCGTCAACAGCCCTGCGCCCGGCGGCGAGACCGGGGAGATCGGGTGCACGTCGGCGACCGGCTGACCCGCGCCGCCCGGCCCGCCCCCGGGCGCCTCGCCTGGAGCCGCTGAACGCGCGGCTGCACCCGCGTGAGCCCGAGCGGGACAGCGCCGACGCCATGATCCTGATCGACGGCGGGGAGCTCGGCGCCCACCTCGCGGCGATCCGCGGCGATTTCCGGTCCGTCGGGCCCTTCGTCCGCCTCCCCGGGCCGCCGACGCAGGCCTGCGGCACGCTTCCGAGGCGCGAGCCGCGGGATCGCTACCGGACCGGGCGCGGCCCGAGCGTGTGACGCTCGGCCGACTCGGCCTGCCGGCGCCGGCGGCCCGCGACGACGACGCGCTCGAGGTGCCGCACCTCCGCCGGAACCTCCTGGCGCTCGGCGGAGACCTCGGGCTCTTTCTGATCGGTCTGTCGTTCGGGTCGCAGTCCACCGTCCTGCCGGCGTTCGTCGCCTCTCTCGGCGCCCCGAACGTGGTCGTCGGCGCGATCCCCGCCGTCATGACGGCCGGGTGGTTCCTGCCCTCGCTCTTCGTGGCGGGCCACACGCAGGCGCTGCCGCGGAAGCTCCCGTTCGTCCTCCGCTACACGATCTGGGAGCGCCTCCCGCTGCTCGGGTTGGCGTTCGTCGCCTTCTTTCTCGCGGCTCGGGCGCCGGCCCTCGCCCAGGCCCTCGTGCTCCTCATGCTGCTCCTGCTGACCACCGTCGGCGGCGCGCTGATGCCGGCCTGGCTCGACGTCGTCGGCCGCAGCATCCCCACGCGGCTGCGCGGCCGGTTCTTCGCGGCGGCGAGCGTGCTCGGGAGCGTCGGCGGCCTCGGCGGCGGCCTGGCGACGACGTACATCCTGGCGACGGTCCCGGCGCCGGCCGGCTACGGCGTCTGCTTCCTCGGCGGCGCGCTCTTCATGGCGCTCTCGTTCGCCGCGCTGGCGGCCACGCGGGAGCCCCCGGCGGCGCCCCCGGCCGGCGCCGTGCCGCTCGCCGCCCACCTCCGGCAGGTCCCCGGCCTCCTGCGGGCGGAGCCGAACCTCGCCTGGTTCCTGCTCGCCCGCGGCCTGGCCGCGTTCGGCGCGATGGCGAGCGGCTTCTACACGGTCTACGCGCTCCGCGCGTGGGCGGCGCCGGCGTGGGAGGTGGGGGTATTCACGACGGTGCTGCTCCTGGGCCAGACCGCGGGCAACGTCGCCCTCGGGTGGCTCGCCGATCGGGCCGGCCACCGCCTCGTCATCATCGCGGGCGTCGCGGCGTCAGTCCTGGCGAACGTCCTCGCGCTCCTGGCGCCCTCCCTCCGGACCTTCCTGGCGGTCTTCGTCCTCTACGGGGTGCAGGTCGCCGCCATCAACGTCTCGTGGCTCCCCGTGCTGCTCGAGTTCGCGCCCACGGTCGAGCTGCGGCCGACCTACGTCGGCTTGGGCAACACCTTCCTCGCGCCGGCGGCGTTCGCGGCGCCCCTCCTGGCCGGGGTGGCCGCCGACCGGCTCGGCTTCGGCTGGACCTTCGCCGTCTCCACGCTGTTCGGGCTGATCGCGCTCGCACTCCTGGTCGCGCGCGTCCGCGACCCGCGCCACGCCGGGGCTCCGAGCCCGCCCTGAGGGCGGCTCAGGAACGCTTGCCCCGCCGCGCGCCCCCTCCCGACGCCGGCTGAAACCTCCCGAACAGAAAGTCGACAAATTGCCGCGCCCCCAGCTCTCGGACCTCGACGGTGCCGTCGGCAGACCCCTCGTGGCGCAAGCGATCCTCGAAGATCTTGAGCGCCTCCCCCAGGAAGTCGTCGAGCGCCTTGTCGAAGATACTCGCCCCCGCGTTCAAAATCGCCGCCATGCGACACCCCCTTCTGCCAGCCCCCGAGGGCTGGCTCCACCTCGGCATCATCCCCCGTCGGGGCCTCCCCAGGATTAGGATCCCTAAGATAGGGCCTTGACGACCCTGCGCAACCCTGTCTACGCTCAGCCGGTCGAAACGAGGGGTCTGGATCCAAGCGCACCGCGGCGAACAGGAGGAAAACCGTGAAGACGCGCGGCATGAGGCGAGGAATCGAGTGGCTGGTGGTCGTCCTGCTGGGCCTAGGCGGCTGTCAGCAGGGCGGAGGTAAGAAGGTCGTGGCGCTCCTCTTGCCGGAGTCGAAGACCGCGCGCTACGAGACCCAGGACCGGCCGCTCTTCGAGAAGAGGATCAAGGAGCTCTGCGCCAGCTGCGAGATCATAAGCAGCAGTCGCAGGCCGAGGCGGCGCTGACCAACGGCGCCCGCGTGCTCGTCCTCGACGCCGTCGACGGCGCCGCCGCCGCGGCCATCGCCGACAAGGCGCGGGCCCAGAAGGTGCCCGTGGTCTCCTACGACCGCCTGATCCTCGGCACGGACGCGGTCGACTACTACATCTCGTTCGACAACGAGCGGGTCGGCACCCTGCAGGGGCAGGCGCTGCTCGCGGCGCTCGGGGGCAAGAAGGACCCGACGATCGTGATGATCAACGGGGCGCCGACCGACAACAACGCCAAGCTCTTCAAGGCCGGCGCCCACAGCGTCCTCGAGGGCAAGGTCACGATCGCGAAGGAGTACGACACGCCGGACTGGAGTCCCGACAAGGCGCAGGACGAGATGACCCAGGCGCTGACGGCGCTCGGCAAGACGCGGCTCGACGGCGTGTACGCGGCCAACGACGGCACGGCCGGCGGCGCCATCGCCGCCATGAAGGGCGCCGGGGTCAAGCCGCTCCCGCCCGTGACCGGCCAGGACGCCGAGCAGGCAGCCATCCAACGGATCCTCACGGGCGAGCAGTACATGACGGTCTACAAGGCCATCAAGCCCGAGGCCGAGACGGCCGCCGAGCTCGCCATCCTCCTGCTCGAGGGCAAGCCGGTGCCCGCCGACATGACCCGGGGCAAGGTCGTCAACAACGGCAAGCGGGACGTGCCGTCGATCCTGCTCGATCCCGTCGCGGTCACCGCGGCCAACGTCAAGGCCACCGTGATCAAGGACGGCTTCTGGACCGCGGAGCAGATCTGTACCCAGGCGTACGCGGGAGCCTGCAAGGCCGCCGGCCTCCTCTGAGGCGCCCATGGCTCGCCCCGACCGGACGCCGCTCCTCGAGCTCCGCGGGATCCGCAAGCGATTCGGCGCCGTCCAGGCGCTCTACGACGTCGATTTCGAGGTGTACGCGGGCGAGGTGGTCGGGCTCGTCGGCGACAACGGCGCCGGCAAGTCGAGCCTGATCAAGGCCGTCGCCGGGATCTACGCGACCGATTCGGGGGAGGTCCATTTCGAAGGGCGCCAGGTGACGATCGGCGGGCCGAATGACACCGCGCGGCTCGGGATCTCGACCGTCTACCAAGACCTCGCCCTCTGCGACAACCTGGACGTGGTCGCCAACCTCTTCCTCGGCCGCGAGGTGGTCCGGCCGGTCATCCCCGGCCTGGTGGCGGCGCTCGACGAGGTCACCATGGAGCAGCGGGCGATCCAGGTGCTCCGCGACCTCTCCGTCCAGATCCCGAGCGTGCGCACGCCGATCGCCTCCCTGTCGGGCGGGCAACGGCAGTCGGTCGCGGTCGCCCGGTCCGTCATGTGGAACAGCAAGGTCGTGCTCCTCGACGAGCCCACGGCCGCGCTCGGGGTCGCGCAGACGCGCCAGGTCTTGGACCTGATCAAGCGCCTGCGTGCCCAGGGCCTCGGCGTGGTCGTGATCAGCCACAACCTGGCCGACGTCTTCGAGGTCTGCGACCGCATCGTGGTCCTGCGCCTCGGGCGGCGCGCCGGCAACTTCGACGCCCGCGCGGCCAGCCGCGAGCAGATCGTGGCCGCGATCACCGGCGCCGAGTTCGGGACGCCGGCGCCCGCCGGCGCCGCGTGAGTGCGATCGCCGGCGACCCCCGGCTGATCGCCGACCGGCCGGGGCTCGCCGGGACCCTCGAGGGGGTCTGGCGCCGCGTCTCCCAGGGCGAGATCGGCTCGCTGCCGGTCGTCGCCGCGCTGATCCTGATCGCGATCGTCTTCCAGTCGCTGAACCCGAACTTTCTCACCCCGCGCAACCTCACGAACCTGGTCCTCCAGATCGCCGCCATGGGCACGATCTCCGTCGGCGTGGTGCTGGTCCTGCTGCTGGGCGAGATCGACCTGTCGGTCGGCGCCGTCAGCGGGCTCTGCGCCGCCGTCATGGCCGTGCTCAACGTCAAGGCGGGCCTGCCCGGCGCCCTGGCCGTCGGCGTCGGCGTCCTCGCCGGCGCCGGCATCGGTCTCCTCCAGGGCGTCTGGATCACGCGCTTCCGCGTCCCCTCGTTCGTGGTCACCCTGGCGGGCCTCCTCGGCTGGCAGGGCCTGCTGCTCTGGGTGCTCGGCGACACGGGCACGGTCAACCTCACCGACCCCGCGATCACGAACCTGGCCGGAATCTTCCTGGGGCCGCGGCTGGGCTGGTTCGTCGGGCTCGCCGCGGTCGCGGTCTTCCTCGCGAGCCTCTCCCGCGCGCGCCGCCGGCGCGTGGCCGCCGGGCTCGGCGTCGGCACGACGGGCGCGCTCGTCGCCCGGATCGTCCTGGTCGGCGGCGGGATCCTGCTGGCCATCGCCGTCCTCGACGCCGGCCGCGGCGTGCCGCTGGCGATGCTGATCCTCCTGGGCTTCGTCGTCGCCTTCGACTGGGTGACCACGCGGACCGGCTGGGGCCGGCACGTCTTCGCCGTCGGCGGCAACGCGGAGGCGGCCCGGCGCGCCGGCGTCGCGGTCGATCGGGTGCGCGTCCTCGTGTTCACGCTGTCCGCGACCCTCGCCGCCTGCGGCGGGATCCTGGCCGCCTCTCGCCTGCTCGCCGTGAACCAGTCCTCGGGCAGCGGCGACGTCGTGCTCAACGCGATCGCGGCGGCCGTGATCGGGGGCACGAGCCTCTTCGGCGGGCGGGGCACCATCTGGTCGGCGCTGCTCGGCGCGCTCGTGATCGGCTCCATCTCGAACGGGATGGACCTGCTGGCGCTCGCGTCGTCGGTCAAGTTCATGATCACGGGCGGCGTGCTCTTGGCCGCCGTCACGATCGATGCGGTCTCCCGCCGCGGCCGCCAGGCCGCCGGCCGGGCCTGAGCGCAGGTCGGCGGGGGCGAGCGGGGACGTGGCGGGCAAGCGAGCGGTGCTGATGACGGGGGCCAGCGGCTACATCGCCGGCCAGCTTCTCGACGAGTTCCGGCGCGAGTTCGACCTCCGCCTCGTGGACGTGACGGAGACCGACCGCGGCGGCCGCCGCGTGCCCGGGGTCGTGGTGGCGGACCTGACCGATCCGGACCGGACGCGCTACCAGAGCCTCTTCGCCGGCGTCGACGCCGTCGTGCACCTCGGCTACCGGCCCCCCGGACACGCGGGCGGGGCCGAGGACGTGCCGCCGGGCGACCGGTTCGAGACCGAGTTCGCCAACGTCCGGATGGCCCAGAACGTCTACCGCGCCGCCTACGACGCCGGCGTGCGACGGGTGGTCGCGGCGAGCTCGAATCACGCGGCCGACTGGTACGAGCACGCGCTGGTCCACGCGCGCGGGCGCGAGCTGGTCTCCCCCGACGACCCGCCGCTGTCCGACAACTTCTACGGCTGGGCGAAGGCCTGCTACGAGCTCCTGGGCTTCGTCTACGCCTCTGGCGCCTTCGGCCGGAAGCTCGAAGTGGTGCAGGTGCGGATCGGCGCGCCCCGCGACGTGTCGGGCGCGCACTACGAGGGTCCGCTCCGGGAGCAGCATGTGGGGCCCGGCGGGTCGGGCCTCGCCAACTTCAAGCGCGACCTCGGGGCGTGGGTGAGCGAGCGCGACCTCCGTCAGCTCTTCCGCCGGAGCATCGAGACGCCGCGCATCGAGAACGAGCACGGCGTCCCCTGGCTCGTGGTCTACGGGGTCAGCGACAACACCCGGGCCTTTTGGTCGCTCGAGAGCGCCCGCCGCGTGCTGGGCTACCGGCCCCAGGACGACTCGGAGGTCCGCTACGCCGACGACGTGCGACGGCTCCTGACCGGGCCCGGGGTCGGCGCGCCCGGCGGACGACTCGGCGCGCCCGCGGGAGAAGCGCCCGGGGCCGGCCCCAGGCGGTCGCGCCCCCCCGAGCCCTGACGGGGGTAGAGTAGAAAGGGAGGGGGGCCGTCCATGCGAGAGGTGGCGATCGTTGGCGTCGGCTCCACCCCGTTCGGTCGGGTGGAGGGCACGGGCCTCGTCGAGCTCGCCGTCGCCGCGTGCCGCGAGGCGCTGGCCGACTCGCGCGTCCCGCGCGGGCAGATCCAGGCCCTCTATGTCGGTAACTTCGTCGGCGAGCGGCTCGCGAGCCAGGGCTCGCTGGCCGCACTCCTCGCCGGGCGGCTCGGACTCCCGGGCATCCCGGCCACGAAGGTCGAGGGCGCCTGCGCCTCGGGGGGCATCGCGCTCCGCCACGGCGTCCTCGGAATCGCGCTCGGCCTCTACGACTTCGTCCTGGTGGCGGGCGCCGAGAAGATGACCGCGTCGCCGACCCCCGAGGTGACCGCCGCCCTCGCCACCGCGGGCGACGAGGAGCGCGAGATGCGCACGGGGCTCACCTTTCCGGGCGCGTTCGGCATCATCATGCGCGAGCACATGGCGCGCTACGGCACCACGCGCGAGCAGGTCGGGCTCGTCTCGGTCAAGAACCACGGGCTCGGCGCGGCCAACCCGAAGGCCCAGTTCCGCCGGCGGGTCACCCTCGACGAGGTCCTCGGCTCGCGGCTGATCGCCGACCCCCTCCGGCTCTTCGACTGCCCGCCCATCTCCGACGGCGCCGCCGCCCTCGTGCTCTGCCCCGCCGACCGCGGCCGTGACTTTCACCGCACGCCCGTCCGGGTGCTCGGCAGCGGGCACGCCACCGGGCCAGCGACGCTCTGGGAGACGACGGACCTCACGTCGTTCCCGGCGACCGTGCGCGCCGCGCGCGAAGCCTACGCGATGGCGCGGGTGACCCCCGCCGAGGTCCAGGTGGCGGAGGTGCACGACTGCTTCACGATCGCCGAGATCGTCGCCACCGAGGACCTGGGCTTCTTTCCGAAGGGCAAGGGCGGGCCGGCCGTCGAGGAAGGCTGGACCGGCCTCGACGGCAAGGTCGCCGTCAACCCCTCCGGGGGGCTCATCGCCAAGGGCCACCCGGTCGGCGCGACCGGCTGTGCCCAGGTCTACGAGCTCGTGCGCCAGCTCCGCGGCGACGCCGCGAACCAGGTGCGGAACGCCGAGGTCGCCCTCGCCCACAACCTCGGCGGGACCGGCGTCGTCAGCACGGTGACGATCCTCGGGAGGCTCTGACGCTCCCGGCCCGTCGCTGCGCCGGCTGCGGCACCCTCTCGCTCGATCGGGGACGCTCCTGCCCCGCCTGCGGCGCCGCCGACGGCAGCGACGTCACCCTCTCGGGGCGCGGCCGGCTCGTCTCGTGGACGGTGATCCGTGTGGCGCCCGCGCGCTACGAGGCCGAGGCGCCGTACGCGGTCGGCCTCCTCGAGCTGGTGGAGGGCCCGCGGCTCACGGCGCGCCTCGAGGGCGACCCCGCGGGGCTCTCGGCGGGCCAGCCCGTCACGCTGGCCTCGATCGACGAGCTGCGCGGTCCGATCTTCCGCCCCGCGAGCCGCTGACGCGGCCGGTCGGCCGGGGCCCGCCCAGCCGACTCCCGAGGGGGGGCCGTCGCGCCTGACCGCTGGTACCGGGCGCTCGGCTACCATTCAGCTGATCGATGTTCCTTGGCGTCATTGACACCATGGACACTCTGTGTCACCCTTCGTCGCGAAGGGGGGGAACGCAGATGCCACGACCAATGGAGTCATCGCCGAAACGGCCGCGGATCAGCCTCGACGTACGGCCAGAAGTGCGGCGTCGCCTCCGGCTGGCCGCCGCGAAGCGAGACCTCACGGTCCGGCAGTATATCCTGGAGGCGATCGAGGAACGGTTGCGCGAAGACCTCGGGGATGAGAGCGAGGGCATGCTCGCCTTGACCGCAAAGGCGGATCCCGTGCTCGCGGGGCTCTGGGACAACCCGCGAGATTCGCAATATGACCGCGTGTAGCCGAGGCGACGTCGTCTTGGTAGGGTTCGTGTTTTCCGATGAGTCGGGGAAGAAAGTTCGCCCCGCCGTCGTGATCAGCTCTGCCGCCTACCACCGGGGGCGGCAGGAAGTAATCGTGGCGGCCATTACCAGCAATGTGGCGCGACGTCGTCTTTTCTGCGATCACTTGATCTCAGACTGGAAGGGGGCCGGTTTGCTCTTCCCCTCCGTGGCGACCGCAATCTTCCGGACGATCAAGCGAACCATGATCGATCGAAAGCTGGGCACGATGGCCACGCCCGATGTGGAGGCGATCGATCAAGGACTCCGGAAGGCGTTGGGCCTGTGAGGTCCATACGCGGCGAGCGCTCGTGTCGGCCGCCACGACGCGGCCGCGGTCGCTCACGGGTGGGGTCACGAGCCAGCTCACGCGACCCCCTCTAGGAGCGTGTCCCCTGGAGGCGGCAAAGTGACATAGAGAGGAGGCTAATCCGATAGAGACGGTGTAGGAGCAAGACTCCCGATGGACCAGCGCAGCAGCTTCCGATATGGGGCCACCAATCGAAGGACGGCACGGATAACCTTCACGACATAAAGCCGTTTCTCCTCAACCCACGTATGAAAGTCGTCTCGCGTCGAGTCGATTCCACGGCCGCAGTGCCGCTGATAGTTCCTACTCCGACCGGCGGCCCCGGATCGCAGGGCGACGCCGGCCATTTCCGCGATCGCGCCCGCCAGTCCGCCGTCGTTACGTCCGTCGAAGGTAGACGAGCGCCTCGCGGACAGCGACGCGCCGTTGACGTCAGATCAGAGCCCGTCGGTCAGCTCTCCCAGCGCGCGGATGATCCGGTCGGGCCGGACCGTGCTCTCCGCGGGCAGGCCGCGTCCGGGGCGATCGACCCACACGCCGCGAAGCCCGAGCCGCTGCGGCGCTTCCACGTCGAACTCCAGATGGTCGCCCGCCATCCAGGCCTCGGCGGGCGCGACGCCGAGCGCGGCCAGCGCGTGCCGGTAGACCACCTCGTCGGGCTTGCCGGCGCCGAACTCCCCCTCAATGACGATCGCGTCGAAATAGCGTGCGAGGTCGTGCTGCTCGATCTTGTCGCGCTGCTGGCCCGCGTCGCCGTTCGTCACGAGGGCGAGCGGAATGCCCCGACGCCGGAGCCGCTCGAGGGTCCCGCGTGCGTCGGGGAAGAGGCGGATCGCCTCCCGGCGGCGGGCGGCGAAGTCCCGGGCCAGGGCGGCCGCGAGGCCGTCGGGGGCGACCCCGAGGCGCGCCAGCGCGCGCGCGCCGATCCGCTCCCAGGCGCGCAGCATGTCGACGCGCTCGCGGCGGTGGCGCGCGGGATCCGACCAGAACCAGGGACCGACTAGGGCGATGGCTCCGGCGAGCGCCTCCGGGTCCACCCCCGCTGGTCCGGCGACGGCCCGGCACGCCTCCTCCCAGCACCGGGCGGCGGAGCCGGAGTAGTCGAGGAGGGTGTCGTCGAGATCGAGCAGGAGCGCCTGGAGAGGCGGCCGGGTCACGCGCGCGACGCGTCCTCGTCCGGCGCCCCGGCGAGAGCCGGCGAGACGTCAGCGCCCGCCTTGGTGAGCGCTCGGTCGAACAGCGTGTAGGGGCTCACGTTGGCGAGGGCGGCGCCGATCGATTCCGCCACGCCCGGGTGCCGGTGACGGAGGCCCGCGAGGAAGTCGCGGATCTCCCGGCGCACGCTCGCCCGCTCGCCGCAGACGCAGCCGACGGTGCGGAACCCTTGGGCGGTCGCGTACGCGGCCGTCAACTCCTCGGTGGCGTAGACGAGCGGGCGGATCAGCCGGAGCGTTCCTTTCCGCGACTGGGCGACCGGCGGCAGGGAGGCGATCCGGCCGTTGAACAGGATGTTCCGCAGGAGCGCCTCCGCGCAGTCGTCGGCCGTGTGACCGAGCGCCAAGGTCGTGCAGCCGA
The DNA here is from genome assembly GCA_003221455.1 of Candidatus Rokuibacteriota bacterium. Taxonomy (GTDB): domain Bacteria; phylum Methylomirabilota; class Methylomirabilia; order Rokubacteriales; family CSP1-6; genus AR9. The sequence continues at coordinate 35,683 of QHRX01000024.1, read as the reverse complement.
GCTCCGCGGCGACCTGGTAGAGGGTGCGTCGCCGGTGGCGGCTGCAGACGTCGCAGCCGTGCGCGGCGCCCGCTCGCACGAGCCGGAGCGTGGCGGGGTCCTCGCGCACCACCCATCGGACCCCCAGGCGCTCGATCTGCGACGCGAGCGCCGTGATCGGGGCCGTGAACTTGCCCTGCTCGATGGTGAGGACGATCAGCTCGTAGCTGACCGGCACGCGTCGCTGGTGGAGGACGAGGGCATGGAGCAGGCAGAGGCTGTCCTTTCCCCCCGACACCCCCACGGCGACCCGGTCACCCGGCCGCAGCATCGAGAACTGCCCCATCGCGCGCCCTACGGCGTCCAGCACACGGCGCTCCACGTCGTCTCTTTGCATCGCCCCTCCTCAGGCGTCAGAGCCTCACGCACGAGTCTCTCCGAACTTCTGCGCGCTGGTCAAATGGGGGTCTCCGGACACTTCATCCCGCCAGGCCGGGGGGCGGGGAGGCGAGACCGCAGGACTCCCCGTGCCACGCTGTCCTGTCGATGCCCAGGGGGCACACTCACGAGGCGACCCGCGTCAAACTCGACCGGCAGATCAGCCAGTTATCGATTGGTACGCGGGTTGCCTTCTACCCGAGCGGGGGGCGGTCGCCGTCCTCCCCGGAGGCGTACTGTGATGAGGGCCGGTCTGGACGTCCTGATCGTCGACGACGAGCCGCGCGTCTGCGAGTTTGTGCGGGACGCGCTCAGCGGATGTCGGGTCATAGAGTCCCACTCGGGTCCTCACGCGCTCGACTTGATTCGGAGCGCGGACTTCGACGTCGTCCTCCTCGATCTCAAGATGCCGGGCTGGGGTGGGCTCGAGGTCCTCAGGGCGCTGGCGGGTGACGGAGCGGTGCCCGCGGTCGTGATCCTCACGGGCTACGGCGACTTGGACAGCGCGGTGGCCGCCATGAGATTGGGGGCGCGCGACTACCTGCGAAAGCCGATCGGCGTCGACTCGCTCCGCCAGGCTGTGCTGTCGGCGGCCGGGGGGGGTCGACGGGGGGGACCGAGCGTCCTCCCTGAGCCCCCCGCTCTCGCGGGCGACGTGGCCGCGGACGCCCCTGGACTGCTCGGAGCCGATCCGAAAATTCGCGCCGTGCGGGGACTCGTCGAAGAGGTCGCACCGACCACCGCGACCGTCCTCATTACCGGAGAGACGGGCACCGGGAAGGAGCTCGTCGCGGGGATGATCCACCGGGGGAGCCCGCGTGCTGCCGGTCCCTTTGTCGTCGTCGACTGTCCCTCTGTTCCCGTGTCGCTCTTCGAGAGCGAGGTCTTCGGCCACGAACGCGGCGCGTTCACGGGGGCCGTGAGCGCGCGTCGCGGAAAGCTGGAGGACGCCGACCGCGGGAGCCTCTTCCTCGACGAGGTTGGCGAGCTGACGCTGGACGTTCAGCCGAAACTGCTTCGGTTCCTCCAGGAGCGGCGGGTCGCGCGGATCGGACGGGGACGAGCGGTGCAGGTCGACGTCCGGGTCATCGCCGCCTCGAACCGGGACCTCCGCGCGATGGTGTCCCAGGGCACCTTCCGCGCGGACCTCTTCCATCGCCTCGACGTGGTGCCGGTCGAACTTCCCCCGCTGCGAGAACGACAGGGGGACATCCCCCTCCTCGTCACCCATTTCGTGGCGCGATTCTGCCGGGCCTTGGGCGTGGCTCCCAAGGCCGTCCCCCCCGAGTGTCTCGGCTGGCTCGTCGAGTACGCGTGGCCGGGCAACGTGCGCGAGCTGGAGAACGTGATCCAGCGGGCGTGTATCTTGAGTCGTGGAGCGACACTGACCCCGGACGCTCTCCCCGCTCGCCTGAGCGGCGGACGGACGCCGGACGCCCTCGACGCCGACCGCGCGGAGAGCCTCGCGACCGTCGACCGGCGACACGTCCTCGACGTCCTGCGCCGGGAGGGGGGGAACATCAGCCGGGCCGCCCGCATCCTCGGGATCCATCGCGCGACGCTCTACCGAAGGCTCCTGGCCCTGGGCCTCCGGCCCGAGCGAGTCCTGGACCGGGCGTCTGGCTAATCGCGCGACGGACGCGACAGTCGACTGTCGCATCCGGGAAGTCTCCGGTCGACACCCGTCGCTGTAAACTCCCGTCCTTACAATGCCACCGCCGATGGCCCGAAAGTTGTATCTCCCCACCACCTGCCTCGGTGCGGCCGCGGTGACGTGAGGCCTCGGCGAACGCACCGGGGAGCGGTTGGTGGCCCCCGCCAGAGTGGCCGCGAACGACCTGACCAGAGGAGCATCGTCGATGACGAAATGGCTGTCGGTTCCGGTGTTGGCGTTGGGGCTCGTCACGCTGGCCGCTTCGGGGTCCGGCGCCGGCTCCTTCACGGTGGGCAACGTCCAGGGCACGTACGGGTTCTCCTTCGACGGGGCCTTCGTCGACGGGACCCGCGTCGCCGCGGTCGGCTCGTTGTATGCGGATGGGCACGGCAACATCCTGAACGGCCTGCGAACGCTGAGCGTCGGATACTCCACCGGCGCGGCGGTCATCCACCAGACCTTCTCCTGCATGTATTCCGTCGACCCGACAGGGATGGGGACGGCGACCTGTCAGTTCGTCCCCGGGCATACGGAGACGCTGGCCTTTGTGATCACCTCGAATAACGAGGTTCAGTTGATCGGGACCGATACGACCTCGGTCGTCCACGGCGTCGCGAAAAAGCAGGGGTGACCGGCGACCGGGGCCGCCCCGGAAACCGCCGTCGCGGGCGGCCGGGACGTCTGCGGCTTCGAGAGCTAGACAGCGCGCGGCCGTTGCGGGAATCGATGGCCTGCGCCAGCGCCCCCTCCATCGCGGCCGTTCCGGAGCCCTGTGAACTGGGCTCCGCGGTGGTCTCCGCTTCTGGGCCCGAAAGAGCAGGGGCGACTCGTCCTGAGCCGCCCGCCGTGCTGCTAGGGCGCTGAGTTCCTGAGCGCCTCGGACCCCGGCCTCGACTGGCCGCGCTCGGCGTAGCCTCCGCCATCCCCGGCCCTCACGCGCCCGCGCCAGTGCATACTGTCGGCGTGGCGCATCAACCGGAGGGGACGCCCCCCGCGCGGGACTGGCGCTGGCCGCGCCCGCCCCTCTGGTGGTGGCTCGACCAGGGCCTCGCCGGGGGGATCGTGGCGGGTGTCCCGCTCGCGGTGTTCGAGATCGTGGCGGTCGGCGGCGGCAGGTCGGCGCGGATCGCCGCCGGGATCGTGACCGCGGGGGCCGCGCTCGACCCGGGCTACCCGCTCGGCTCGGCCGTCGTCACGGGCGGGGCCCTGCACGTACTCCTGTCCGCCCTATTCGGCGCGTTCTTCGGCCTCGTGATGTCCTCGGCGGAAATGTCGCCGTCGACCGCGATCGTCGTCGGCGCCGGGGGGCTCTACGGTGTGGCGCTCTGGGCCGTAAACTTCCTCGCCGTGGCGCCGCTGGCGGGGTGGGAGTGGATCCGGGCGAACGGGGACCCACTGGACCAGCTCCCCGCCCACGCCGTCTTCTACGGCACCGTGCTCGGCTACTACGTGGACCGCGCGCTCGACAACGCGCGCCGGGCGCGGGCGTCCGGGTTCCGCGACGGGTGAGCGGCAGGCGACACGAGACTGTTCGACGACCGGTGTCCCACGCGGTCGCGCCATTCACGCTGACGCTGGGCCCCGTCGGTCGATTGCCAGGACCCGCCGCGGCCGGGCTCGGCGCGCGCTCGGACGGAGGAGACGTCGCTGTTTCGTGCCGGACCGAGTTCGAGGCCGATTGGTCGGGTCGCCGCGGGGACTGGCGATTCGACAGGGGCGGCACGGCGCGTCGCGCCGAGGAGACGACGCCATGACGATCATTGATGCCCAGATTCACGTCTGGAATCCCGACACACCGAGTCGTCCCTGGCCCCCGGGCCGGGCGGCCTACGCCCACGGACGCTCGCTCAGCGCGGAGGAGGTCCTTCGCGTGATGGACGGCGCCGGCGTCGCACGGGCCGTACTGGTGCCGCCGTCGTGGATCGGCGACGACAACTCTGACGCGCTGACTGCCGCCAGGGCTCATCCGGACCGGTTCGCCGTGATGGGCCGATTCGACCCGACGGCGCCGGGCGCCGAGGGCCGGCTCCGGCACTGGCTCTCCGAGCCCGGCATGCTCGGCATCCGCTTGACTTTCCATCTGCCCCTCTGGCAGGCCTGGCTCGGCGACGGCTCGCTCGACTGGTTTTGGGCGGCGGCGGAACAGGCGGGGGTCCCGCTGATGGTATTCGTGCCGGGGCAGGCCCCGGCCCTCGCCCCGATCGCCGCCCGACACCCCCGGCTCCGACTGATCCTCGATCATCTCGCGCGGCCGGGTGCGCTGAAGGACGATGCCGCGTTCGAGGACCTCGACCAGGTCCTGGCGCTCGCGAAGTACCCGGCCGTCGCGGCCAAAGTCTCGGCGCTCCCGTGCTACTCGAGCGAGCCCTACCCGTTCCCGCGGCTCCACTCGCACGTTCGCCGCATCTACGAGGCCTTCGGCTCCCGGCGCATGCTCTGGGGCACGGATTACTCCCGCCTCACCTGTCCCTACGCGGACGCCATCCGCCTCTTTACCGACGCGCTCGACTTTCTCTCCCGAGGGGACCGCGAGTGGATCATGGGGCGTGCGACCGCCGAGTGGATCGGCTGGCGGCTCTGACGGGTGCCGATCGCCCTGGACCCGCACCCGAGCCTCGCGTCCGTTCGAGCCGAGCGCGTCGAGTCGTACCTGCCGCTGACCGCCGGCGTGGCCACAGGATCTCGACGGCGGGCGGGCGCCTGCGGCAAATCATGGCTTGCCTCTCCGTAGCCCGGCTGCTATTTTTCGTGCCGCCCATCCGGGTCATTCGGTCCGGGCGTATCGGGGCCGGGCGCGGGCCGACGCGGTGCCGCCGCCCCCCCCCGGGCGCGGCGGATTCGACAGCGCGGCCAGCCGGTGCCGGCGCCGTGAGTGGCGCCCTTTCTCCGGACGCCGAGAGGTACGGACGATGATGAGCGGGCGAGTGCGTCGGGCGGCGGGGTGGCTTCTCCTCGGGGTCGTCGGCCTGGCGCTCCCGAGTCCCCTCGCGGGGTTCGCGGCTGAGCCGTCCGCCGTCGCAGGGCTCCAGCGACTCGAGGGGACCTGGCTGGCATTGGACGCGACGATCCACGGATGGCGGTACGTCACGCGGTACGACATCTCGCTCACCGGCAACCGCGTCGTCGCGGTCGGCGAGCTGGTCATCGTGTCTCCCCGGGGGCTGGCGGAGCGCTACTCGCCTCGGGTGAGCGAGTTCTCCGGCACGATCGACGGCGATGTCCTGAACGGCGAGGTGTCCCTCTACCGGCGGGTCCCCCACCAGCACGGAGTCGAGTGGACGCGCCCGATGCGGGGGAGGGTGGACTTGGAGCGGCCCGAAATCGCCATCCAGTACAGCGGGCCCGCGCTCGACGGTGCCGCGAGCGATGAGGCCGAGAGCTGGCACGACGCCGACCGGACGTTGACGCTGCGGAGGGTCGGGAAAAAACAGCGGCCCGCGAGCGAGGGGGGCCAGGGCGACTCGGAGTGATGGCGCGGCGCAGGCGGCGCGGGCCGTCCCCGGCCCGGCGAGCCGCCAGGCCCACGGATTACTGGGCGGGCGCCTTCCAGTTCGCCCCTTCGAGGGCCAGCGTCTCCAGGTAGGCGCCGATCTGGTAGATCTGCTGCTCAGACAGGACCCGCCCCCACGCGGGCATCTTCATCGTGCGGCCGGTATCCTTGCCGTTCTTGACCGTCTCCACGAACCTCCGGAACCCCTTGCTGAAGACCCTGAGGTCGGCGCCCTGCCCGCGCTCGCCCGCGCCGTCCGCCCGCCCCCCGTGGCAGACGCTACAGGTCGCCCGGAACCAGGAACGGCCTTCCGCGATCGCCTTCTGATCGCCCGAGAGCGGGTTTGTCCCGGGTATGTCGGAGTCGGCGCGCGCGCCGTGGCCGACCCCAGGCAGCGATCCATCCACGACGAGCAGCGCCAGAACAGTTCCCAGCGCAACCCACAAAGCGATTCGCCCCATCGCTAGACCCTTTTCCCGTTTCATCGCTTGACCCGCCCGTGGGGGGCAGGCTCCCCCCGCGTCCGCCGTCGCGCCGTGGGCGGGAAGAGGTCCGCGCGAGGAAATCCGCGCGGCCTCCGCCCGCCCACGCTCCCGCGACGAGTTCGCTTACTCGGAGAACCCGACGACCACGCTGCCGAACTCCAGATTGTGTCCTTCGTATCCGAAGCCCGGCACCCCGCCGAGGGCTTGGACGACCATCTGCTTGCCGTTATGCAGGAAGGTGATCGGGCCGGCCTTGGGCGTCGTGCCCAGATTGAGGGAGTAGAGAATCTCGCCCGTCGTGGCGTTCATGGCCTGGAACGCCCCGTTCTGGCTCGTGTAGAAGACCAGGTTGCCCGCCGTGGTGAGCATCCCCCCGGCATAGCCGTCCTTCGACTTCTGATCTCGCCAGACTTCCCGGCCCGTTCGGACGTCTCTGGCTTCGTCCACCTCGTACCCCCAGATGAACTCCTGGTAGGCGCCGAAGTGCCGGACGTTGCTGATGACCTTGATCTCCTCGAAGCCGTACTTCATCCCCAGGTTTCGGGCCGCGAGGTAAATCAGGCCCGTCTTGGGACTGTAGGCGTTGGGATACATGTTCACGCCGCCGAGAAGGCTCGGCCACACTTCGACCGTCGGGCCCGCCACCGCGGGGAGATCGAGCTGCCCAACCGGCCGCCCGTTCTCGTCGTACCCCTTGATCCAGTTGATCTTGTCCGCGAAGCGGAGCGCCTTCAGAAACTTCCCGCTCTTCGCGTCCAGATAGTGGATGAAGCCGGTCTTGTTCGGGTGCACGACCGTCGTCGTGCCGTCGATATTCACGAGAATTGGCGTCTGCGGCACGTCGAAGTCCCAGGGGTCACCGGGGACGGCCTGATAGCGCCAGACCACCTTGCCGCCGTCGGTGTCGACCGCCACCACACTCGCGGCCCCGACGTTGTCCGCCTTGCCGCCGCCCCGGGTCGAGGGATTCCACGGGTAGGCGTTGGCGGTGCCCGTGAAGTACATCCTCAGGTCTGGGTCCCAGGAGCCGGTGATCCAGGGGCCAGCCCCGCCCCACTGGGCGCTGTCACCCGGCCAGGTCTCGGCGCCCGGCTCGCCCGGCGCCGGGATCATGTTGGCCTTCCACTTGATGTCGCCGTTGTCGGGGTTCACGCCGATCACGTACCCCGGAAGCCCGCCGGTGTCGGTGGCGTTCATCGGTACGATGATCGTGCCGGGTACCGCGAGCGGACCGACGGTGGTGCAATAGCCGTTGGCGTCCGCGGCCTTGGCGAAGTCCTTCGGGTAGGGGAAGTCGGAGTACGCCTTTACGAACTTCGCCTGACCGGTCTTGTAGTGGATCGCGTGCAGCTTGGCGTCATTCGACAGGAAGTAGATGTACTCGCCGTAGATCGCCACGCCGCGATGCTTGCCGGTGAAGAAGGGCACGTTGTAGCCGCCCCAGTCGTCGGGCAGCTTGTGCTCGTACTTCCACACCACTCGCCCGGTGTTGGCGTCGAGCGCAAAGACCTTGTTGTCCTGCGGGAAGTAGACGAGCCCGTCGTGGTAGAGCGGCGTGGCCATGGCGTCGGTCTTCCCCCCGGGGGAGAAGATCCAGGCGACCTTCAGGTTCTTCACATTGCTCGGGTTCAGCTGGGCCAGCGTGCTGAAGCGTTGCGCGGCCCAGTTGCCGTTCGTATGCAGCCAGGATTCGCCGGGGTCGGCGGCGAGCATGACGTCCGTGACCCCACTCCCCTTTGCCTGGTCGGCCTGCGCCTGACCCGCAACGCTGATGAGGGACAGTAACAGCACGCCCGCGATCGCGATCGTTCTCCAGAATCGGTCCATGGTTCCTCCTTCGCCTCGAGACCCGCTTCGACTCAGTGCCCGCTAGAAAAGAGATGGCTCGCGTCCCTTTGGGCGTGGCGAGATGCCGGGAGCGATCCACGACGAGCTGGGGCGCGGGCGCGAGCCGGCGGCCCGCGAGACGCGCGCGCGGAGGGGCGCCGGCGTCCGGCCGCGCGGGCACGGCAATCCCCGCGACCAACCGAGTGGCCGTCCGAGGAAGCCCTCTCCTCGAATCCTGCAAGGGGCACTGTCGACCCCGTCGAGATCAATATGGTCCGTACGGTAGCGGAGACTTTGGGCCACGCGCCGGGCCGTTGTCAAGCCCTGTCGAGTCAAGATCTGGGTTCCCGACGGGGGGATCGTCGATTCACCTCTCGCGGTGGACACGCGCCTCGGGCCGGACCCGCCGTGCGGGGCCCAGACCCGCGACCCCGCACCCCGCTCATGCCGTAGCTCCCGGGCGCGGCCGCGCCCTCCGCGTCGAGCCGCGCCTGGCCGCAGCGGCTAGCCCAAGAGCCGGAGGAGCTCCCGCGGCGGGAGGAGGTAGAGGAGGCGCGCGGCGCCGGGCGCGGGGGTCGTCGCGCACTCGAGTGCCAGGACGCCGCTCCGGGAGAGCGCGATCCCGATCGTCCCGTCGGGATGGAGCAGGATGGCGGCGAGCCGCGAGAGCTGCGGCTCGTGCCCCACGCACACGACGACGGCGTCGCCTGGGTACCGCGCGAACCTCTCGAGCAGGCCCGGCGCCGCGACGTCGTCCCCCAGCGCCGCCACCGGTTCGATCGCGCCCAAGAAACCCAACGCCCGCGCGGTGATCTCGGCGGTCTCGCGGGCGCGGCGGAGCGGGCTCGTGAGGACATGGGTCGCCGTGAGCCCCATGCGGGCGAGGCCGTCGGCGATCAGCCGGTGCTGGCGTTCCCCGTCAGGCGTGAGCGGGCGCGAGCGATCATCCGGGTAACGCCGCGGATCGGGGTCACCGGCATCGGCGTGGCGGATCAGGATCAGCCTCACGCGGCTTGGAGAATCACACCCGCGGGCGCCCCTGTCAATGGGACGGCCGAGGAATCGTCGCCTCGATTCGGTAGTGGACCCGGGCCCGCGCGTTGGTTAAGGTTGGGCGGATGGATACGTCACAGCGGGTCCTGGTCGTCGACGACGAGCCGTCGCGGAAGGGGCTGCGGGAGCTCCTGGCGAAGTGGGGCTACCTGGTCGACGAGGCCGCCGACGGCCGGGCGGCGCTCGAGAAGGCGCGGACGTTCCTGCCCAGCGTGGTCGTGAGCGATCTCGTCATGCCGGGGCTCGACGGGCTCGGACTCCTCCGCGCGCTCCAGGACGAGCTGCCGTTCGCCTCGGTCATCATCCTGACCGGGCACGCGACGGTCGAGACCGCCGTCGCCGCCCTTAAGGAGGGGGCCTACGATTACCTGACGAAGCCGCTCGATGTCCCCCGCCTCCGGATCCTGATCCAGAAGGCGCTGGAGAAGGCGCAGACCACGCGGGAAGTGACGCTCCTCCGGCGGACGCTGAAGGAGGTCTGGGGGTACGGACAACTCGTGGGGGCGAGCCCGGTCATGCGGGAGGTGTTCGGCCTGCTCGAGCTGGCGGCGCCCACGTCCGCGCCCGTCTTGCTCTCGGGTGAGAGCGGCACCGGCAAGGAGCTGGCGGCCCGCACGCTCCACGAGCTGTCGCCCCGTCATCGCGATCCGTTCGTCCCCGTCAACTGCGCCGCCATTCCGGAGACGCTGCTCGAGAGCGAGATCTTCGGCCACGAGAAGGGCGCCTTCACCGGGGCGCTCGAGCGGAGGGTCGGTTGCTTCGAGCTCGCCCACGGCGGGACCATCTTCCTCGATGAGGTGGCCGAGATGACCCCGTCGACCCAGGCGAAGTTCCTCCGGATCCTGCAGGACGGGACGTTGCGGCGGCTCGGGGGCAAGACCGAGGTCGCCGTCGACGTGCGGGTCGTGGCCGCGACGAACAAGGACCCGGAGAAAGCGATCCGGGACGGCGCCCTGCGCGAGGACCTCTACTACCGGCTCAACGTCTTCAGCATCTCGCTGCCGCCGCTCCGGGAGCGGCGCGAGGACATCCCCCTGCTGATCCGCGCGTTCCTCGACGAGTTCGACACGAAGTATGATAAGCGGGTCAAGGCGGTCGACGAGATCGTGCTGGAGATCCTGCGCCGCCATCCGTGGCCCGGCAATGTGCGGGAGCTACGCAACGTCATCGAGCGAGCGGTGATCGCCTGCGCCGCCGACGTGATCGCCCCGGCGCACCTGCCGGCAGGGCTCTCGAACGTGGCCGACGAGGGGCCGGCCGACCTCATCCGGCTCCCGGTGGGCACGAGCCTCGCCGACGTGGAGCGCGAGGTCATCCTCAAGACACTCGCCGCCGTCGACCGGAACAAGACGCGGGCGGCCGAGCTGCTGGGGATCAGCGTCAAGACCCTTTACAACAAGTTGAACCAGTACGGGGCATAGCGATGCGCTGGGGCCTGCGGACCAAAGAGGTGGTCGGGATCGTCGCGCTGACGTTCGTCGTGGTGACCAGCGCGACCCTCGTCCACCTGGCCCAGCTGACCCGGGTGGTCGTCGAGAACGCGGCCCAGCAAGCCGAGCTGATCGCGAAGCAGATCTACGCCCAGACCGGTCAGTCGCTGGCGCGGGCCCGGCGCCGCCCGTCCGGCGGGGAGCTCCAGCCGGAGCCGGAGCTCCAGAGCCTGCTCGAAGCGAGCGTCGGCTACTCGCCCTACCTCGTCTACGCGCTGATCGCCGACGGCGCCGGACGGGTGATCCTGCACAGCGAGCGCGACAAGGAGGGGTCGGTCGCCCCCGAGCGGTCGGACCTTCGCACCCTGGTCTCGGCCGGCCCCGTCCGCCGGCTCCGCATCCTCTACGGCTACGGCGGGGGCGGCGTCTGGGAGGCGGTCCTCCCCCTCGCGCTGAACGGGGCGCCGTTCGGAAGCATCCGGCTGGGCGTCTCCTCGAGCCTGCTCCGCTCAGAGCTCACCGCCGCCCTCAAAGGAAGCCTGGCGCTCGCGGGCCTCGCCCTCGCGGTGGCATCGCTCGTGGCGATCGGTCTCGCCAACGTGCTCCTGCGCCCGGTCCGGATCCTCGTCCGCGAGATGAGCCGCCTCCGGCAGGGCGAGTTCAACGTCGGCGCCGCCCTCGAGGCGGGCGACGAGCTCGGCGACCTGGCCGGGGGCCTCCAACTCCTCGGGCAGCAGCTGCAGTCCGAGCGCCTGCAGATGCTCAGCGAGCGAGCCCATCTCCAGCAGGTCGTCGACGGCCTGGAGGACGCGATCATCTTCCTCAATGACGAGCGCCGGATCCTCTTCTTCAACAAGGCGAGCGAGGCGATCGTGGGGCGGCCCCTCGAGCAGGCCGTGGGCGCGCGCCTGGACGAGGTGCTGGAGCCGGCACACCCGTGCCGGGCGCTGGTGGAGCGGATCTTCGCCGAACCGGCCGGTGTGCGCAAGGCGACGGTCGTCGTGCCGACCGAGCGTGGACCCCGGGCGCTGCTCGCCTCCGGCTTCCTCGTGACGGACGGCGGGCTGGCGCGCGGCGCCGTCGCGCTCTTCAAGGATCTCGAGTCGGTGAAGACGCTCCAGTCGCTGATCAGCTACTCGGCCAAGCTGACCGAGCTCGGCCGCCTCACGTCGGGCGTTGCCCACGAGGTCAAGAATCCCCTCAACGCCATGATGATCCATCTCGAGCTCCTCCGGGAGCGGCTCGGGGGCGCCCCCGGCGAGGTGCAGGAGAACCTCGAGATCATCGCCAGCGAGATCCGGAGACTGGATCGGGTCGTCCAGGGTTTCCTCCGGTTTCTGCGACCGCAGGAGCTGAATCTGAAGCCCGTCGACCTGAACGCGGTCCTCCGCGACATGGTCGCGCTCCTCGAGGCCGAGTGGGGGCCCGCGGGCGTGCGGTTCGCGATCGAAGCCGAGCCGGCGCTCCCCGCCATCGCGGGCGATCAGGAGCTCCTCCACCAGGCGCTGATGAACATCGTCCTGAACGCCTGCCAGGCCATGCCCGTCGGCGGCGCCGTCCGGATCGCGACCGAGCGGGCCGTTCCCGGATCCGTGATCGTGCGCGTCGCCGACGAAGGCGTCGGGATCGCGCCCGCCGATCTCGACAGGATCTTCAAGCTCTACTACACGACGAAGCCCGAGGGGAGCGGGATCGGGCTCGCCGTCGCCTACCGGATCGTCCAGCTCCACGACGGCGCAATCGGCGTCTCGTCCGAGGTCGGCCGCGGCACCACGGTGAGCGTTCAGCTCCCGGTCCGGTAGGGCAGGGCGCCGTGGGCGATGCCGGAATGCCGAGCGGACCGTTGAGGGGGTCGGTCTGGTGCGTGGTGTTCGCCCTGTCCCTCGCCGCCTGCGCCGGGCTCCCGGCGGTCGTGGCGCCGCCGAAGCTCGCCGCCGAGAAGGCGGCGCCCGTCGCGCCCCCCCGGCCCCCCGAGGCGAGCCCGGAGACGGCCGAACGGCTGAGCCGGGAGACCCGGGTGCGGCTCGACGCGACGGAGGGGCTCCTCCGGCCCCTCGACGGCAAGGTCGTGCCCGCGGAGCAGGCGGAGAGGTACTCGACCGTCCAGAGCCTTCTCGCGAAGGCGAAGGATGCCCTCCAGCGCCGGGACCTCCAGGGGGCGGCCGCGCTCGCGGAGAAGGCCCACCTCCTGGCCAGCGAGCTCGCGGCCGCCCTCCTGGCGTGCTGCGCCGAGCTCCCGGCGGCCGTGGCGCCGCCCGTCGCGCCCGTCCTGTCGCCCGACGTGAGCCCGGAGGCGGCCGAACGGCTGAGCCGGGAGACCCGGGCGCGACTCGACGCGACGGAGGGGCTCCTCCGGCCGCTCGACGGGAAGGCCTTGCCCCCGGAGCAGGCAGAGACGTACTCGACGATTCAGAGCTTCCTCGCGAAGGCGCGAGAGGCCCTCGAGCGCCAGGACCTGCAGCGGGCGGCCACGCTCGCGGACAAGGCGAACATCCTCGCCCAAGAGCTCGTGCAGCCCCGCCGCTGAGACCCGCGGCGGCCGGTGAATCTCACAGCCCCGTACCGGGAAGCCTTGTCCGCCGAGCGCTCGCTCGACCTCCTCCCGGGCGCGCCCCGCGCCGTCCAAGTTTCGTCGAGGTTCGATCGCGCCGGCGTCGCGGCCGCCCCGAGGGGTCGCGACGGAAGCCCCTCCTTGCGCTCCCGACCAAGGCCCGGCCCTCACCACCGAGCTTCAGGGAGGACACGAGCCAGACATTCCACGCCCCGGAGAAACGCACTCGAGCGAGTATGACAGCGTCACAGCGCTCGACTCGCGGAATGACTGGTACGGTCCGAAAATGGACGCTCAGCCCGGTCAGGGCCAGGGATGTCTCTCGTCTCCGTACCAGGGCTCATCCGATGGCGCCGGCCGCGCCAAGCCGACGAGCCTCGGCGCGGCGCTCATCCGCCGCTCGCTCAATGAGGTGGGACGAGCATGGTGAGCGGATCACCCTCGATCACGATCTCGAGCATCTGGCCCTTGGTCATCCGTCGCTCGCCCTGCCGCCGCTCCTTCTGGGCGGGCCGGGCGCCCGCACGGCGCTCGCCGCGGCGCCGATCGGAGACGATATCGACGTCGTCACGCCCCTCAAATGCCCTGCGAAGGCGACTCTCCAGGTAGGCGTACGGTCTGCGGACGATCATGCGGATTCTCGCTGGGCCGGGGCCTCGCCCCTCCGTCACGCCGAGGATGCTCAAGACGAATTGGGGGATGAATCCCATCGGCCTGGCTCGGACCTAGGGCGCTGGCCCGACCCCTTTCGGCGGGGCGCCGCCGCGCGCCATCGCCGGTTCGGCGCCTGTGAACGGGGTCGGTCCCGAGCTCCGCCGCGGCTCCCGGCGGACAACCCCTACGATCAACTGGAGGGAGCGTGGGAAGTCGAGCCTGGACAGAACCTCCTCGGCGTTGACGATCGTCCAGGCGGTCTCTCGAAGGGTCCGATCCGTGCTCCTCGTGCGCTCGAGGATGTGCCGGAAAGCCTCGGCCTCGGAGCACCCGAGCCGCGTGATCAGCACCTTCTTGGCGCGCTCCACCAGCCTTCCGGTCTCCAACGCTTCCCTCGGGTCACCCCCTTCCCTCCGGAGGATCTGGAGTTGTCCGAAACGCTCCACCGCGACTTCGATGGCCGAGAGGAGCCGCTTCCGGTCGACGGACGTAAGGTATGCGACGACCCCCGCCTCCCTTGCCCGTCGCACAAGATCGGCGCCGGCATAATCGGTCAGGAGGATCACGGGCACGGGCCGGTCGGTGACGATCGCCCGCGCCGTGTGGATGCCGTCGAACCGGGGCAGCTTCTCCTCCATGACGATGAGATTCGGCTGGAGTCTCTGGGCAGCCGCGATCGCCTCTGGCCCGTTCCGGGCCTGTCCGAGGACGCGGTGACCCAGGCTCTGGAGCTGCTCCTTCAGGCGAGCGGCGACGAGGTCCTTGGGCTCGACGACGAGGACCTGGAGCTGCTCCGTGCTTCGACAGTCGAGGGCCATCACTGTAAAGACGACCGCGCGACGGCTCGGCTGACTATCCGCTATTTACCTTAAACCGTAGGGTGAATTACTGGAGGCGGATACGGGCGACCCCGGGTACACCCCGCTCAGACGAGGCGAGGGGGAAGGCCCGCGATAGGTAACATGGCGCAGGAAAAGAGGTGTGCGCCTTGAGCGACGCCCGAGGACGGCGCCGTCGGCGACGATCGCCACGGGCGGCCTAGACCTTAGCGGTCAGTGTGCGCCACTGTCTGCACGGCCACACCCTCGTCTCAACCGTGGAGCCGGTCGTCAGGCAGTCCTCAACCGATTGTCTCAATCGATCCGTGACCTGAGGCGTCTTCCGGTTTGCACGGCCTCGCCGGTCCTGATGCTGAGCGACACGACTCGCGGCGGCCCTCATCTCCCGGGTATGGTCCCCGGTATGGCGCCGTGAGCGTGCGGAGTCGCCGATCTCTCCCTCGCACGACCCCTCGAGGGCGGAGCCCATAGCCGGCCGGTAGCGGAGGAGACACGGGAAGTTGCAGAATGGCTGGACGGGGAATCCCTGAGGGAGGGAGGGGCCCGAGCGCTAGGGCTGGATCAGGCCACGCCGGACCGCGTAGCGGACGAGGCTCGCCGTCTCGTGGACCTCGAGCTTCTCCATGATCCGGGTCCGGTGGGACTCCGCGGTCTTCTGGGTGATCCCGAGGAGCTTGGCGACCTGCTTGGTCGTCTTGCCTTCGGCCACGAGCTGCAGCACCTGCCGCTCGCGCGGCGTGAGCAGGTCCGGCGGCAGCTCGGCCTTGGCCAGGTAGGCCTGGACCACGGTCTGCGAGACGCCCGGGCTCAGGTAGACCGTCCCCTTCTGCACCTCGTTGATCGCCCGGACCAGGTCGGCCGCCGCCTGGGTCTTCACGACGTAGCCCTTGATACCGGCCCGGAGTGCATCCAGCACGTAGTGGTCCTCCGTGTGTATGGTCAGGAGGATCGCCTTCGTGCGCGGGCACGTCTGTTGGATCTCCCGGGCCGCATCGAGCCCGTTGAGGAGCGGCATCGACAAATCCAGGACGGCGACGTCTGGGCACCGCTCGCGTGCGACGCGGACGGCTTCAACACCGTCTCCGACCTCGGCCACCACCGAGAAGCCTTCCACCTCGAGCAGTGCCGTCAGAGCCTGTCGGACGATCAGGTGGTCGTCAGCGACCAGGATCCGAGTCGGCACGTCGTGCCTCCAGCTTCCTCACCTGCCTCGCCGTGTTTCGTCGTGGAGGCGTGTCCACACCAGCCGGTCGACGGCCTCGAGCAGTGCCACGATCCGTCACGGCGGCATCGGGGTGCCCTCGTCCGCCGCGGCTCTGGACTCGGCCGTGTGCGCATCGTCGGGTGCCGTCCAGAAGAATGGACTGCCGCCGCGTCGAACGATCGGCAACCGGAAGAGCACGTCCCGTGGGGTCCAGCTGGGTTGGCGGCACGGACCCTACCTCGTTCAAGTACCGCGAGGCCGCCCGGTGGGGCGGACAAGTAAGGCCCTAAGCCCCGAAACTCGTGGGCCATCCTTATACTTTGTTGAAGGCGCCAAAGTCAAGCGCGTGCCCGGGAAGCCTTTCGCCGCTCGAGAGGCTGCTTGCTGACCCAGAGCCGTCAGGCCGGGGCGGGAGAATCTTACAGGCTCCGGCGTGTAACGCTTACACGGCGAGCCACACCACTATAGGGGTTCTCGCCGATCCCCACCCTTCCCCCCGGCGGCGACGCGCGCGATATCAAGCACTTTCGATCCCGGCATCCTGGCCCTCCCGCGTGGCACCGGCGTTGCTCTGATCCGCTTTCGGGGAACCGTGAACAAGACGATCCTGCTCGTGGACGACGACCTCCACAGCCGCGAGGGATTGAGGCAGTCCCTGGTGGGCGGTGGGTTCCTGGTCGCGACGGCCCAGGACGGGGCGCAGGCGATCAAGCAGATGATCGAGAGCGAGGTCGGCATGGCGATCATCGACCTCGACCTGCCGCCCGTGAAGGGGGTGACGATCAGCGGCTGGGACGTCGTCCGCATCTGCCGGGCCTTCGACGCGGCGATGCCGATCATCGTGGTGACCGCCGAGGGCGGTCCCGAAGTGAGGGCGCGGGCCAAGGAGCTGAAGGTCCTCGAGTGCCTGGAGAAGCCGATCGCCCCGGGGCAGGTCAAGGGGATCGTCCGGGCCATCGACCGGTGAGCCGCCCGGCGCCGCGCGCCGGCCCGCGCGGCCGGTAGCGGGGGCCGCCGTCATGGCGGCCGGCGCCCCTGGTCGACGGGAGGTGGAGGACACGATGAGCAACGGCGACTGGAATCCGTGGAAGCTGTTTGCGGTCGGGATGGGGCTCGTTGCCCTGACGGCCGTGGTGACGGCGGCGGTGGTGGCGGACTGGTCGGGCCCGAAGGCGGTCACGAGTGGGCCGACGCCTTCGACGGCGCGCGCGGTCGCCCCCGCGCCGATGGTTCCGACGGCGGCCGTGGTCGAGGCCTGTAACCAGTACGCGGCCGCGCACGTCGGGCGACAGGACAAGACAACGGAGATGGTCAAGGATGGCGCGATCGGCGCCGTCGTCGGCACCGTCATAGGAGCGGCCGGCGGGGCGATCGCCGACGGCGGCAAGGGGGCCGGTACGGGCGCGGCGATCGGCGGCCTCGTCGGGGTCGGCGGCGGCACGCTCTACGGCCTCAACGAGAGCAAGCAGCACGATCAGCGGTACCGGGACGCCTACGCGGTGTGTATGCGGGACCGCGGCTTCAGGGGCTAGCGGGCCGCAGCTGGGCGTCCGCCGAGGGGGCAACGCCCGCCGGGTCTCGCCGTCGAGCCGGCGGCACGCCGGAACGCCGCAGGGTGCGGCGCCCGGGCGCACGTCGCGCTACACGTGCCGCCGCAGCTCGATGCGGCCGATCTGGCGGCGATGCACTTCGTCGGGGCCGTCGGCCAGGCGGAGCGTGCGCGAGTGGGCCCAGGCGTGGGCGAGCCAGAACTCTTGGCTCACACCGCCCCCGCCGTGCACTTGGATCGCGCGGTCGAGCACGCGGAGCGCCACGTTCGGGACGGCCACCTTGATCTGGGCGATTTCCGACCGGGCGGCCTTGTTGCCGACCGTGTCCATCATGTAGGCCGCCCGCAGGACGAGGAGCCGCGCCTGGTCGACCTCGATGCGGGACTCCGCGATCCGCTCGAGGGTCACGTCGTGCTCGGCGATCGGCTTGCCGAAGGCGACGCGGGAGGCGGCGCGCCGGCACATCGCCTCGATCGCGCGCTCGGCCACGCCGATCTGGCGCATGCAGTGGTGGATGCGTCCGGGCCCGAGGCGGCCCTGCGCGATCTCGAAGCCCCGCCCCGGGCCGAGCAGGATGTTCGACGCGGGCACGCGCACGTTCTCGAAGAGGACCTCGCCGTGGCCGTGGGGGGCGTCGTCGTAGCCGAAGACCGTCAGCATCCGAACGACCTTGACGCCGGGAGCCCCGCGCGGCACCAGGATCATCGATTGCTGCTTGTGGCGGTCGTGGTTCGTGGGGTCGGTCTTACCCATGAAGATCAGGAGCTTGCAGCGGGGGTCGCCGATGCCCGAGGTCCACCACTTGTGGCCGTTGATGACGTAGTCCTGGCCGTCGGCCGCGATGCTGGCCTCGATGTTGGTCGCGTCGGAGGACGCGACCCTGGGCTCGGTCATGGCGAAGGCCGAGCGGATCGTCCCCTCGAGGAGCGGCACGAGCCACTGCTTCTTCTGCTCCGGGGTGCCGTAGCGGACCAGCACCTCCATGTTGCCGGTGTCGGGGGCGGAACAGTTGAACACCTCGGGCGCGATCGGCGAGCGCCCCATGATCTCGCAGAGCGGCGCGTACTCGAGGTTCGTGAGCCCGGCGCCGTATTCGCTCTCGGGGAGGAAGAGGTTCCAGAGGCCACGCTCGCGAGCCCGGCGCTTGAGCTCCTCCATGATGGGCGGCACCTGCCAGCGGGTCGTCTGGGCCTCGAGCTGGTCGACGAACGTCTGCTCGTTCGGAGAGACGTGCTTCTGCATGAAGTCCGTGACCTGCTCCATGTACTCCCGGGTCTTCTTCGAGTACTCGAATTCCATCGAGCTCTCCCTGGCGCCCGGCGAGCGGGGGCCCGCCAGCGAGTCTACGTCAAGACGCGCTCGCTGGCCATGCCGTACAATCCAGCATCGTGGCCGAGGGCCCGGAGGAACTCACGCAACGGGTCGGCGAGGTGCGCGAGGCGCACCGCTTCGAGGTCGCCGCGCTCGAGCGATACCTGGCGCGGCGGGTCGGCGGCTTCGCCGGCCCCGTCGTCGTCGGCCAGTTCCAGGGGGGCCAGTCCAACCCGACCTACCTGCTGAGCGCCCGCGACCGGGAGTACGTCCTCCGACGCAAGCCGCCCGGCCGGCTCCTGCCCTCGGCCCACGCGGTCGACCGCGAGTACCGGGTGCTGACCGCGCTGGCGGCGACCGACATTCCCGTGCCCCGGACGTACGTGTACTGCGACGACCCGACCGTGATCGGGACGCCGTTCTACGTCATGGACTGCGTGCGCGGGCGGATCTTCGCCGACCCGCGGCTGCCGGGCGTGAGCCCCGCCGAGCGCGGCGCCCTCTACGACGCGATGAACGGGGTGCTGGCGCGCCTGCACGGACTCGACTGGCTGGCGCTCGGGCTCGGCGACTTCGGGAAGGCCGGCAACTACTTCGCCCGGCAGATCCACCGCTGGACGACGCAGTACCGGGCCTCGCAGACGGAGCCGATCCCGGAGATGGAGCGGCTCATCGAGTGGCTCCCGGCGCACGTCCCGGCCGGCGACGAGACGACGCTCGTGCACGGCGACTACCGGCCCGGCAACATCGTGGTCCATCCGACCGAGCCGCGGATCCTGGCGGTGCTCGACTGGGAGCTCTCGACGCTCGGCCACCCGCTCGCGGACCTCGCCTACACCTGCGTGCCGTACTACTTCGACGCGGACGGCCTCGGTGGGAAGGACCTGGCGGCGCTCGGGATCCCGTCGGAGCCGGCGTACGTCGGGGCCTACTGCCGCCGGACGGGGCGCGCGGGCATCGAGGACTGGGACTTCTACGTGGGCTTCTCGCTCTTTCGGCTCGCCGCGATCTCGCAGGGCATCATGGGGCGCGTGCTGGCCGGCACCGCGAACGATCCGAACGCCCGCGAGCGCGGGCTCCGCGCCCCGTTCCTCGCCGCGCTCGGCTGGGCCCAGGTCGCCGCCCGCGCCGGCTGACGCGGCCCGGCGTCACCCGGGCTCGTGCGCCGGGACGGTCGGTGCCTCGGCCTGCCGGGCGGGCCTGGGCGCGCCCGGCCGTGCGTCATGCCGATCGTCGTGATGCTGGTCGGGGCCGCCCGCCCGAGGGCGGGGGCCCCGTAGCGTGCGGCGGGCCCCGGCGGCGTGGTGGGTGGATCAGTCGCGGGCGTAGTGGTCCATGATGAACCGGGCGATGCTATGGCGCGACGGGCCGTCGGGGAGCCGGTCGCACGGAAACCACCGCGCGTCCTCGAGCTCGCTCGGCTCGATCCGCACCTCGCCACCGGCATAGGTGGCGACGAAGCCGACCATGAGCTGGCTCGGGAAGGGCCAGTTCTGACTCCCGACGTAGCGGAGGTCTGTCACGTCCACGCCGACCTCCTCCTTCACCTCGCGGTGGACGGCGCCCTCGAGCGACTCCCCGTTGTCTACGAAGCCCGCCACGAGGGCGTAGCGACCGGGGGCCCACTCGCGCTTGCGGGCGAGCAGGCAGCGGTCGCCGTCGCGGATCAAGATGATGACCGCCGGGTGGAGGTGGGGATAGTGCTCGTAGCGGCACTGCCGGCACCGCTTGCCCCACTCGCCCTCGATCCGCTCGGTGGGCTGGCCGCAGCGCGGGCAGTGACCGCTGGTGCCCTCCCAGTGCAGCGCCTGCATGGCCATGCCGCCGAGCGAGAGCAGGTCGTCGGGGAGCTGCGTGCCGCGCATCGGGACGAGCGTCTCGGCGTGAAGGCCGGCGGGGACGGCGGCGCCCCGCGCGAGCGCCAGCACCCAGCACGGCGTGCCGTCGAACGTCCCGAGCCAGAGCGCCTGCTCCCGCAGGCCTTCGAGCCCGGACGGGGGGTCGCCCTGCGGCAGCCGGAAGCGATCGCCCTCCCGAGCGACGAGGAGGTTCTGCTCGTGGACGACGAGCCAGTAGCCCTGGCGGCCCTCGGGCGCCTTCGTCGCGCGCTTGGCCGGCGCGAACGCGCCGCCGAGCGCCTCGCGGTTGAAGGGCAGGTAGACCGACAGCGGCGTCACGCGAGGCTCGGGATCCGCGACCGTCGGCACGCGGGCAGGGCGCGCGTGCTCGGGCGCCCGGGCGTGGGGTGACGCCGTCCCGGCCGAGCGCTCACCGTGTCCGTCACCGGAGCGCGATCGTGGGGACCACGGACATGCCGGGGACCAGCAGATGCCGTGAGTTCTCGCCGGCCTCGAAGACGAGCTTCACCGGCACCCGCTGCACCACCTTGATGAAGTTGCCGGTGGCGTTCTCGGGCGGCAGCAGCGAGAAGACGGCGCCCGATCCGGCCTGGACGGAGTCCACCCGCGCCCGGAAGACGACGCCTGGATAGGTGTCCACCGTGACCGTCGCCCGCTGGCCCCGCCGGACGTTGGTGAGCTCCGTCTCCTTGTAATTGGCGACGACCCACAGGGTGTCAAGGTCGACGATCGCGAGCAGCGCCTGCCCCGGCTGAACGACCTGGCCCACCTCGACGGTCTTCTTCGTGACCCGGCCGTCCAGCGGCGCCCGGATGGTCGTGTAGGCGAGGTTCAGCTGGGCCTGCTCCAGGTTCGCCAGCGCCTGCGCGAGTCGTCCGCGGGAGGCGTCCACGTCGGACTCCTTCAAGGTCACCTGGCGCAGCTGGCTCCGCGCGGTGGCCGCCGCCGCCTGGGCCTCGCGCACCCGCTGCCCGGCCTGGGCCGCCGCCGCCTCCTGACTCCGGACCGCCGCCGCCGCCTGCTGGACGTCGGCCCGCGCCTGGGCCAGCTTCTCCCGGACCACGTCGAGCGTCGCCCGGGCGTTGTTGTAGGCGGCGTCCGCGTGGTCCAGATCCTGCTTGGCGACGAGCTCCCGCTTGTAGAGCTCGGCGG
This sequence comes from Candidatus Rokuibacteriota bacterium, assembly GCA_003221455.1. Taxonomy (GTDB): domain Bacteria; phylum Methylomirabilota; class Methylomirabilia; order Rokubacteriales; family CSP1-6; genus AR9. The sequence goes on along the minus strand of QHRX01000024.1, from coordinate 14,207 downwards.
ACCGCTCACGGTCCAGGCGGTCGCGCTCGAAGTCCGCCTCCGCCGCCCGCACCGCGGCGTCGGCGGCGGCCACCGCCGCCTGCTTGGACGCGAGCGCGCTCCGCCGCTCCTCGAGGTCGTGCTCGGCGACCCGGCTGCCGTGCTGTGCGGCCGCCAGCGCCGCCTCCGCCTGGCGGAGGCCACTCGCGGTCGTCTCGCTGGTCAGCGGCACGGTCGCGTTCGCGTTGCCGAGGTCGCCGCGAGCCGTCTCCACCGCCGCGCGCGCCTGGGCGAGGGCGACCTCGTAGTCCTTGGGATCGAGGCGAACGAGGACCGCGCCCGCCTTCACGTCCTGGTTGTCGTCGACCAGGACCGCGATCACCGGCCCCGCGACGCGGGCGCTCACGGGCGCGATGTGCCCGGTGATGTACGCGTCGTCGGTGGACACGTGCGTCTGGCCATACCAGTACAGGTAGCCGGCGTAGCCGAGCGCGGCCGCCACGCCGAGGGCGATCGCGCCGAATCCGAGCAGGCGGCGCCGCGGGTAGCGCCCGCGGGCGGTGAACTCCGAGAACTTCCTGAGGTCCGCGAAAAAGTCGCCGGGTCGCATGGTCTCCGGATCGGCTACCGCCGTCGCGGCGGGCCCCCGCCGGACGCGCGGCGCGGGGGCCTTATACTGTGTCCATCAGGCTGCCATAATACCTTTTCCCGCCGCGCACCGGCCAATTCAGGCTGGAGGCACAGGAGGACCAGCGACCGGCGATGGGCAACGGAGGCGCGGGCCCGACTCCCGGGGCGGGCGAGTGGCGGCCCCGATACAACGCCTGGCTCGTCGCCGTCTCCGTGATGCTCGGGACCTTCATGGAGGTCCTGGACACCTCCGTCGCCAACGTGGCCCTCCCGCACATCGCCGGGAGCCTCTCCGCCACCCCCTCGGAGGCGACCTGGGTGCTCACGAGCTATCTCGTCTCCAACGCGATCATCCTGCCGGCGTCCGCCTGGCTCTCGGGCTTCTTCGGCCGCAAGCGGTTCCTGATGGCCTGCATCCTGATCTTCACCACGGCGTCGGCGGCGTGCGGAGCGGCGTTGAGCCTCGGCATGCTCGTCGCGGCGCGGGTCGTCCAGGGCGCGGGCGGCGGCGCGCTCCAGCCGATCGCCCAGGCCATCCTGATGGAGAGCTTCCCGCCGGCCCGGCGCGGGGCCGCGATGGCGGCGTACTCGATGGGGGTCATCGTGGCCCCGATCCTCGGACCGACGCTCGGCGGCTGGATCACCGACAACTACAGCTGGCGCTGGGTGTTCTACATCAACCTGCCGGTCGGCCTCCTCGCCCTCCTGATGGCCCAGGCCTTCATCGAGGACCCGCCCTACATCCGGCGCGTCGAGCGCGGCCGGATCGACTATGTCGGCTTCGGCTTGATGGCCATCGGGCTCAGCACGCTGCAGGTCATCCTGGACAAGGGACAGGAGGACGACTGGTTCTCCGCGGTGTGGATCCGGTGGGTCGCGGTGATCTCGGTGATCGCGTTGCTCGCGTTCGTCGCCCGGGAGCTGCTGGCGGACCATCCGATCGTCGACCTCCGCATCATGCGGGATCGCAACTTCGCGGTCGGCACCCTGATGGCCGTGGCGGTGGGGGTCGGCCTGTACGGCACCACCGTGCAGCTCCCCCTCTTCCTGCAGACGCTCATGAACTATCCGGCGATGCAGAGCGGGCTCGCGCTGAGCCCGCGCGGCGTCGGCGCCATGTGCGCGGCCATCGTCGTGGGCCGGCTCATCGGGTTCATCGACAGCCGCGTGCTGATCGCCGCCGGTTTCGTGCTCTTCGGGGTCTCCGCCCTCCTCTACAGCCAGATGACGCTCGACATCTCGCTCTGGAGCGTCGCGTTCGTCAGCATCGTGAACGGGATCTCGACCGGCCTCATCTTCGTCCCCCTCTCGACCACCACGCTCGGCCGGCTGCGCAACGAGCAGATGGGGAACGCGACCGGCATCTACAACCTGATGCGAAACATCGGCGGCAGCGTCGGCATCTCGATGGTGACGACCCTGCTGGCGCGCGCCGCGCAGGTGCACCAGAACGTCCTCGTGCAGCACCTGACGCCGTACGACCCGATGTACCTCCGGAAGCTCCAGGCGCTCCGGGCCGGGCTCGCGCGCCAGACGGACCCCGTGACCGCCTCCCGACAGGCGCTCGGGGTGGTCTACAACGTGGTCGTGCAGCAGGCGACCTTGCTCGCCTTCGCCGACAACTTCCGGTTGCTGAGCTTCCTCGGCCTGGCCTGCGCGCCCCTGGCCGCACTCTTCGCGCGGGTCATGCCGCGGCGGATCGGCGGAGCGCACTGACCGGGTCGGCGGGGCCGGGTCGCACGGGGAGGAGCCGTTGACGACGGTGGCGGGCTGATGTCAACTGAGGCGCGAGACGGGGCATGGCGACGGCGACCCTGGCGGCGGTCCTGCTGGCGGCGATTCTGCTTGGCGTCGAAGTCTGGGTGGTCGGGATCGCGGCCCTCGCCTGGACGGTCTCCCGCCCGGCCCTCACGGGCGTCGTGGTGGCTACGGCCGGTGCGGTCCTGACGGCGTCGGCCGTCGGGTACGTGGCGGTGGTGATCCTCCTCGGGCGCTGGGTCGCGCCATGACCCGCCGCGCGGCGGGCGCCGGTCCCGGACGCGGGACGGCGATGCGCGCCACGGCCCTGGTCGCCCGCGCCGTCGACCGGCCGCCGGCCGGGGCACCGGCGTGACCCCCGCCCAGGACCTCGCCCCGTTCGTGGAACGCCGCCAGCGCTTCGCCGACGCCGTCGGCGACGGCCTCGCGGTCATCCCGGGCGCGCGGGAGGTGCTCCGCAACGGCGACGTCTCGTACGAGTTCCGTCAGGACTCCGACTTCTTCTTCCTCACCGGCTTCGAGGAGCCCGACGCCGTCGCGGTCATCAACCCCTCCCACGCCAAGGAGCGCTACGTCTTGTTCGTGCGCCCGCGCGACCGCGAGCGGGAGATCTGGAACGGGCGACGGGCGGGGGTGGAGGGCGCCGTCGCCGACTACGGCGCCGACGCCGCCTACCCGATCGACGAGCTGGACCGGCGCCTCCGCGAGTACATCCTCGACCGGCCGTCGCTCGTGTATCGTCTCGGCAACCCGGCCTTCGACGGCCGGATCACGCGACTGCTCGCCGAGGGGCGGGCGGCGCGGAGCCGGGGCCAGGTCACGCCCGCGACGATCGAGGACCCGGGACCCATCGTGCACGAGATGCGCCTGCGTCGGTCGCCCGGCGAACTCGCCCGGCAGCGCCGCGCGTGCGAGATCAGCCGCGAGGCGCACGCCGAGGCCATGCGCTACGCGCGGCCGGGCCAGTACGAGTACCAGGTGCAGGCGGCGCTCGAGTTCGTGTTCCGGGCCCACGGCTCCCCGCGCACCGGCTACCCCTCGATCGTCGCCTCCGGGCCCAACGCCTGCATCCTGCACTACACCGAGAACCGCCGGCGGATGGCGGACGGCGACCTGCTGCTGATCGACGCCGGGTGCGAGTGGGAGTACCACACCGCCGACATCACCCGCACCTTCCCCGTGAACGGGCGGTTCACCGGGCCGCAGCGCGCGATCTACGAGCTCGTGCTGCGCGCGCAGGCGGCGGGCCTGGTTGCGGTCCGGCCTGGTCACCGCCTCGAGGCCGTCCACGACGCGGTGCGGCGCGTGCTCACCGAGGGGCTCGTCGAGCTCGGCCTCCTGCCCCGAGGGGTCGCGGACTCGCTCGCCATGCACCATTACCGCGAGTTCTATCCGCACGGCACGAGCCATTGGCTCGGGATGGACGTGCACGACGTCGGCGACTACCGGATCCGACGCGTCTCGCGCCCGCTCGAAGCCGGCATGGTGCTCACGGTCGAGCCCGGCCTCTACGTCGACCCCGAGCGGGAGACGGCGACGTTCGCCCTGCGCGAGTACAGCGAGGACGAGATGTGGGAGCGGCGCTATCGTCTCGGCGCGACCGCGGCGAAGCAGCTCGAGGAAGAGGAGCGGGCCCGGGCCGGGACGATCGTCCACGCGATCCCGCGGGAGTTCCGGGGCATCGGCGTCCGCATCGAGGACGACGTGCTGGTCACGGCCTACGGCGGGGAGGTCCTGACCGCGGGGACCCCGAAGACCGTGGACGAGGTCGAGCGCATCTGCGCGGAGCCACCGCGGCTCCCGCGCTGAGGCGCGAGGCCGCCCGGGATCAGATTCGGTCGGGGTCGATCCAGCCGCAGGGCCCGGGGAAGACCTTCTGGGCCTCGTCGTACGGCATCGCGCTGACGACCCGCAGCACGTCGTCCCCCGGGCCCTGGTTGCCGAACCAGACGTAGCCGGCTGGCGCGTCCTCGCTCGAGCGACCGCCGGACACCCGCCAGACGAGCCAGCGCCGGTCCTTGGCCAGATAGATGTACTGCTCGTGCTCGTGGATCAGCCGGGCCTTGAGCACGGGCTCGTCCGGCGTCTTCGGGCACGTCACCTGCTCGACGCTCACCGCCTCGGCGGACGCCTCGGCGAACGTGTTCCACGGCAGCGGTTTGGGCTCGGTGTTCGCGGCCGACGCCGTGCAGACGAGGAGCGTGAGCAGGGCGGAGCCGAGCAGTGCCGATCCAGGGCCTCTGATCGTCGTCGTCGTTCTCACCACGTCGTCCTCCCCCCGGGCGCTTCCGGGTCTTGATCCATGGCGTCCCTCGCGCGACTCCATCCAGCCTCCCACACAGGTGTCGAAGTCGAAGCAGAAAATACCCAGGGGTGGCCGAGCGGAAATCCCCGCAACCGCGGGCGCGGGAACCACGGAGCTCGGCGCCATGCCACCGAGGCACCCGTTCCCAGGGTGAGATCGCGCGGCTAGGCGACGACCGCCGGATCGAAGCGGAGCACCACGTAGCCACCGACGGCGCCGGCGCCGAAGCCGGGCGCGAACACCCGCACGGGGCGCGCGATGACGCCCTCGCGGACGGCGTCGTGGAGCGCGAGCGGGATCGACGCCGAGGACGTGTTGCCGACGCGCTCGATGTTGAAGTAGAGCCGCTCGGGCGGGATACCGGCCGCCCGGGCCAGGCTCACGACCATGGTCTTGTTCGCCTGATGAGGCACGATCACGTCGATCGCGTCCAGCATCGAGCCCGGCCCGCCGTCGGGGTGTGGCAGCGCCGTCAGCTCGGCCAGCATTTGGCTGAGGTAGCGCTGGACGAGCGCCCGGACCTCGGGGCCGTAGACGGTGATGTTGTTGTCGAACTCGGGGTTGGGCCAGATGATCGAGTCGACTTCGCTCATGGGGCCGCTCGCGTAGGTCTGGTACACCTCGATGTCGGGCGGCGCGCCGGCGGGGGCCGGGGCCAGCACGAGGGCCGCCGCCGCGTCGCCGAAGATCATCCGCGAGGTCCGCACCGTCCCGATCTTGTCGGAGAACTTCTCCCCGCACACGACCAGCACGGGCCGCTCGACTTCCTGGAGCACGCGCACCGCTTCGGCCAGACCGTACGGCAGGCCGGCGCAGGCCGCCACCAGGTCGCACGAGACGTGCGTCTGGAACATCCCGAGCTGGCCCGAGAGCCAGGTGCCGACCGACGGCATCATCTTCACGCTCGTGCACGAGCAGAAGAGCAGGGCGCCGATCTCCTCCGGCCCGTGACCGGACTTGGCGAGCGCCGCCCTCGCGGCCAGGAGCGCCATATGGTCGAGCTCGAGCTCCGTGTACCGGCGTTGCTCGATGCCGGTCTTCTCGCGGATCTCGTCGGCGGTCATGGGCGACCAGCAGTAGGCGGCGTTGCGGATCAGGTCGTCGTTGGTGCAGACCCGCTCGCCCCGGTACACGGCGAGGGCCTCGACGCGCGGCAGGACCTTGAAGCGGGCGCGCACGTCCACGGGCGGGTAGGGGCTCGCCGGCTTGCGCGCCTCGACCGGTGTCGGCCGGCGCACGCGCTGGCGCCGGTTGCCCTTCACACGCCGGATGAACTGGAGCACCTCCTCGGTGCGCGGGTGGAAGACGACCACGAAGTCGTCGGGGGCGAGCCGGCCGACCTCGGTGAGCCGGGTCTGCCCGCGGTCCCAGCGGTACTGGTTGTGGAGGACCATCGCCTGCCGCGAGAGCGCCTCCAGCTCGGGCACTCGGTGGAAGCACTCGACGATGTCCGCGTAGCTGTAGCCCGGGTAGTCGGGGTCGTACGCGAGGAGGTGGTAGGTGAGGCTGCGGGGGTCGGCGAGGATCTCCGGCACCGTCGGCTTGACGGCGGGCAGCTCCGCCCCCGCGCCCTTCTTGTGGCGGAACACGTCGAACAGGATGCGGAAGACCTTGTCCTCGGTCCCCTCGTCCCAGGTCGGTCCGAGCGCTCGGTAGCCCGCCTCGATCCGCGCCACCGGCCCGGCGCCGTCCCACGGCGTGAAGACCGGCAGGAACACGTCGTCGCGGTGACGGGGCACGTCGCGCCAGCGCGTGGGGCGCTTGTCGTACATCGTCATCGCGTAACGATTGACCCAGAACAGGTTCAGCGCGAGATCCCGCAAGAGCTCGTGGCGCCGGCGGTAGAGGCCGGCCTCGAGTCGGGCCACGATCTCGGTCTCGGACGGCGCCTTCTCCTCGAAGTCGCGCCTGATGACCGCCGCGAACTGCTCGAGGCTCTCGAAGATCGAGAAGTCGAGTTCCGGGAAAAAGTTGAAGGGGAAGACGAGGCGCCCGTAGCGGTTGACGACGAAGGACTTCATTGGCGTCGCTCCTCGGCCCGGTCGACTGGTCCGGCGCCACGATAGACGACAATGCCCCCCTCGACAAGCGGGAGCCGGGCGACGGGGCGGGGAGGGAGTCAGCGCCCGCGGAAGGCGGGCGCGCGCTTGGCGAGGAAGGCCTGCACGCCCTCCCGGAAGTCCTCGCTCAGGTAGGCCTGCACGATCAGGTCGTCGCACTCGGGCGGGCGGCGCGCGAGCTGGAGGCGGCGGAGGGCCTCCTTCGTCACGCGGAGGGTGATCGGGGCGTGGCCGGCGATCTCGCGGGCGACCTCGCGCACGCGCTCCTCGAGCCGGTCGGCCGCCACGACCTCGTTCACGAGGCCGGCCTGGCGCGCCTCCTCGGCGGGGAGGAGGCGCGCGCGGAAGATCAGCTCCTTCGTGCGGGCGGGGCCGAGGAGGTCGACGAGCCGCGCGTAGTTGGCCATCGACAGGCAGTTGCCGATCGTGCGGGCGATCGGGATGCCGATCGTGCTCTCGGGCGTGCAGTAGCGGAGGTCGCAGGCGAGCGCGATCGCGGCGCCGCCGCCCGCGGCCACGCCCGCGATGGCGGCGAGGGTCGGCTTTCCCACCCCCTCGAGGCGGGTGATGACGCGGTCCATGCGGCGCTCGTAGTCGAGGGCGTCCGCGGAGGTCTCGAAGGCCTGGAACTGGCTGATGTCGGTCCCCGCCACGAAGGCCCGGCCGCCCGCCCCCCGGAGGATGAGGACGCGCAGCTCGTCGTCGCGGTCGACCGTGTCGCACGCGGCCGCGAGCGCGTCGTACATCGCCCACGTCATCGCGTTGCGGGCCTCGGGCCGGTTGAACGTGAGGACGGCGACGGCGCCCTCACGCGCGAAGACGGCCTCGGCGGTCACGCCGTCAGGTCCACCAGGAGCTTCATGACGGGGCCGCCGCCGAGCGCCTGCTCCATGCCCTCCTGGAGCGCCTCGAGCGGGATCGTCCGGCTCACGAGCGGGCCGAGCGTGATGGCGCCGCTGGCGGCCAGGCGGATCGCCTCCTCCCAGTCCTCCCGGGCGTAGAGCCGGCTGCCGTGCATGCTGAGCTCGCGCGCGAACATCTGGTAGAGGTTGACCGGCATCGGCTCGGAGTGGATGGCGACGATGCTCACCGTGCCCCACACCCGCACGACCTCGGTCATGGCGCGGACGGCCTTGGGATTCCCCGTGACCTCGAAGGCGACGTCGGCGCCGTCGCCTCCGGTCCAGTCGTTGACGAACCCGACGAGGTCCTGGTCGGGCCCCACGGTCTGGAGGCCGAGCGTGGCCAGCATGTCGAGGCGGAAGGGGTTCACCTCGGCCACGACGACCCGCGCGCCCTTCTGGCGGGCGACCATCGCGATCAGCGCGCCGATGGGCCCGCCGCCGAACACGACCACCGCGTCCCCCGTCCCGACCCGCGCGCGGCGGACGTCGTGGGTGGCGACGCTCAGGGGCTCGATCAGCGCGGCGTGGTCGTCGCCCAGCACGGCCGGCACCTTGAGGAGCCGCCCGACCGGCACCGGCCAGTATTCCCGCATGCCCCCGGGCAGGTCGACCCCCAGCACCTTGAGGTTGTAACAGAGATACGAGCCGCCCATCCGGCAGGCGCGGCAGGCGCCGCAGAACCAGAGCGGCTCGACGACGACCCGGTCGCCCGCGGTGAATCCACTCCCTGCGGGAGCCTCCGCCACCTCGGCCAGCGCCTCGTGGCCGATCACGCCGCCCCGCGGCACGCGGTGGTCGAGGTGCCCCTGGAAGATGTGGAGGTCGGTTCCGCAGATTCCGACCCGGCGCACCCGGAGGAGGGCCTCGCCCGGCCCGGGCGCGGGCACGCTCGCCGTGCCCGTCCTGAAGCGTCGCGCGCCCTCGTAGAACGCCGCCCGCATCGTCGCGCCACGCGCCATCTCGCTGCCCCTCGGCGGCCCTGCGGCTCCCGGGCCCGGGCTCAGCGGCGGAGGAGCTTGAAGGCGATGTCGGGGCCGTGACCGTAGGCGTAGGCGAGCGAGATCCAGAGCATCGCGAGTGGCTCGAGCAGGCGCGCCTGCCTGAGCGGGCCGGCGTCGACGGGGTCGAAGCCCAGGGATTCGGCGAGCAACAGGACCGTCTTCTTGGCCGCTAGGTCGTCGCCACAGATGAGCATGGAGGCGCTCTGGGTGCCGAAGCGGGGATTGGCGATGTGCTGGGCGCCGATCGTGTTGAACGCCTTGACGACCTTCGCCCCCGGCGCCCAGCGCGCCACCTCCTCGCCGGCGGAGGTGGTGTGGCCGAGGGCGAGCCCGGACAGATCCGGCTGGAGCGGGTTGGTGGCGTCGACGAGGATCTTGCCGGTCAGGTCGCCCGCCCCGCCAAGCGCCGCCCGGGCCGCGGCCCAGGGGGTGGCGAGCAGGACGACCTCGCCGTGGGCCGCCGCCTCCGCCGGGCTGGCCGCCCGGGCCTTGCCCCCGGTCGCCGTGACCAGCTCCTGGACCTTCGGACCGCGCGGATCCCGCACGCCGAAGACGACCTGGTGCCCCGTCGCCGCCCACGCGCGCCCGAGCGTGCCGCCGATGTTGCCAGCGCCGATGGTCCCGATCTTCACCCGACCGCCTCAGGCGATCTCGAAGAGGCCGGCCGCCCCCATGCCGCCGCCGATACACATCGTGCAGACGACCCACCGGGCGCGCCGGCGCTTGCCCTCGATCAGCGCGTGGCCCACCATTCGGGCGCCGCTCATGCCGTACGGGTGGCCGATCGAGATGGCGCCCCCGTCGACGTTCAGCGTCTCCGGCGGGATGCCGAGCCGGTCGCGGCAGTAGACGACCTGGACGGCGAAGGCCTCGTTCAGCTCCCAGAGGTCGATCTGGTCCCGACGGAGGCCGAAGCGTTCGAGGAGCCGCGGCACGGCGAACACGGGGCCGATCCCCATCTCGTCGGGCTCGCAGGCCGCGACGGCGAGGCCCCGGTAGATCCCGAGGGGCGCGAGCCCGCGTCGCTCGGCGAGCTTGCCGTCCATCAGGACGCAGGCGGCGGCGCCGTCGGAGAGCTGGCTGGCGTTGCCGGCCGTGACGTGGCCCTTCTCGCCCGCCACCGGCTTGAGCGCGGCGAGCCCCTCCGCGGTCGTGTCGGGGCGGTTCCCTTCGTCCTTCGTGAGGGTGACCTCTTCCTCTCGCGTCTCCCCCGTCGTCTTGTCCTGCACGAGCTTGCGGGTCGTGATGGGGACAATCTCGGCGTCGAAGCGGCCGGCGCGCTGCGCGACGGCCGTGCGCTGCTGGCTCAGCAGCGCGTACTCGTCCTGCCTCTCCCGCGTGATGTAGTAGCGCGTGGCCACCACCTCCGCCGTCTCGATCATGCTCATGTAGATCTCGGGCTTGTGCTCCTCGAGCCACGGCTCGCGAAAGCGGTGCAGGTTCATGTGCTCGTTCTGCACGAGGCTGACCGACTCGAGCCCGCCCGCCACGACGATCGGCACCCGGTCGACGAGCACGCGCGCCGCGGCGATGCTGATGGCCTGCAGGCCCGAGGAGCAGAACCGGTTGACCGTCGTTCCCGCGGTCGTCACCGGCAGCCCCGCCCGCAGGGCCGCCTGGCGCGCGATGTTGTGCCCGGTCGCGCCCTCCGGGAGCGCGCAGCCCATGACGACGTCCTCGACCTCGCCCGGCTCCAGGCGAGCCCGCCGGACGGCCTCCGCGATGACGTGGCCGCCGAGCGTGGCCCCGTGGGTGTTGTTGAGGGCCCCGCGGTAGGCCTTGCCGATCCCGGTACGGGCGGTCGAGACGATGACGGCCTCGGTCATGGTCGGTCTCCTTGGGTCAGGCGTCGGTCCCCTCTCTGCGATGATACACGGCTCAGGACCATCGGACGAGCGCGGTGCCCCAGGTGAAGCCGCCCCCGAAGGTGGCGAGCAGGACCAGGTCGCCGGGCCTCACACGCCCCTCGGACCACGCCTCGGCGAGCGCGACGTAGACCGACGCCGCCGCGGTATTGCCGTAGCGGTCCACGTTGACGACGACCTTGCCCATCGGCAGGTGGAGCCGCTTGGCCACGGCCTCGATGATCCGGATGTTGGCCTGGTGGGGGACGAAGAGGTCGACCGTGTCGGGTCCGAAGCCGTTCTTCTCGAGGATCGCGAGCGACGCCTCGGCGAGGGTGCGGACGGCGACCTTGAAGACCTCGTCGCCCTTCGGCATCTTCAGGAACTGGAGCCGCTGCGCGACGCTCTCGCGCGTGGCGGGGTGCCGGGAGCGCCCGCCCGGCACGTAGAGCAGATCCGCGTACTGGCCGTCGGAGTAGAGGTCGGTATCGAGGATCCCCGAGCCGTCGGCGGCGGGGCGGAGGACGGCGGCGCCCGCCCCGTCCCCGAAGAGGACGCAGGTGCGGAGGTCGTCCCAGTCGACGAGCCGCGAGTACGTCTCGGCCCCGATCACGAGCACGGTCCGGTACTTGCCGGTCTCGATGTACTGGGCGCCGACCGAGAGGCTGTAGACGGAGCCCGAGCAGGCGGCGGAAACGTCGACCGAGCCGGCGTGCCCCGCCCCGAGCTTGTGCTGGACGAAGTTGGCGGTGGAGGGAAAGACCATGTCCGCCGTCGAGGTGCCGACGACGATCAGCTCCACCTCGGCCGGCGTGGCCCCGGCGCGCTCGAGCGCCTGCCGGGCGGCGGGCAGGGCGAGGTCGGAGGTGGCCTCGCTCGCGTCGGCGATCCGGCGCTCGCGGATCCCCGTCCGCTGGGTGATCCACTCGTCCGAGGTCCCGAGCCGCTGCTCGAGCTCGTGGTTGGTGAGGACTCGCGTAGGCGCGTAAGCACCCAGACCGGCGATCCTGGCCCGGATCACGTGCGGCGCTCGAGCATCGGGTCCTCCGTCAGGCGCGCCCGAAATCGCGGAAGCCCTTGCCCTGCTCGGCGAGCTGCCGGAGCAGTGGCGCCGGCTCCCAGAGCCGCCCGTGAACGCGATGATACCGGGCAATCTCGTCGGAGACACGCTTCAATCCAAGGGTGTCGGCCCAGTGCATGGGGCCGCCCCGGTAGCGCGGAAAGCCGTAGCCGTGGAGGTACACGACGTCGATGTCGCCCGGCCTGAGCGCGATGCCTTCCGCCAAGAGCCGGGCGCCCTCGTTGACGAGCGGATAGAGGCAGCGCGTCAGGACCTCCTCGTCGCCCACCTCGCGGCGCCGGATGCCCTGCGCGCGGGCGCTCTCGGCGATCAGCGCCGCCACCTCGGGGTCGGGGCGGGGCGTCCGGCCGCCCGGCTCGTACCGATACCAGCCGGCGCCGGTCTTCTGGCCGAAGCGGCCCCGCTCGCAGAGCCAGTCGGCCACCGGAGAGTAGCGGAGGTCGGTCGAGCGCGCGGCCGCCTTGCCCTTCCGAATGCGCCACCCGACGTCGAGCCCGGCCAGGTCGGACACGGCGAACGGGCCCATGGCGAAGCCGAAGTCGTAGAGGACCCGGTCGACCTGCTCGGGCGTGGCGCCCTCCTCGACGAGGAACGCCGCCTCGCGGAAGTAGCCCGCGAGCATTCGGTTGCCGATGAACCCGTCGCAGTTGCCGGCGAGGACCCAGACCTTGCCGAGCCGGCCCGCCAGCGCGGCGGCGGTCGCGATCGTCTCCGTCGACGTGCGGGCGCCGCGCACGAGCTCGAGGAGGCGCATGACGTTGGCCGGGCTGAAGAAGTGGGTGCCGATGACCTGGCCCGGCCGCGAGGTCGCCTGCGCGATCCGGTCGACGTCGAGCGTCGAGGTGTTGGTGGCGAGGATCGCCGTCGGCTGGCAGAGGCGGTCGAGCCGGCCGAAGACCTCCTGCTTGACCGCCATCTCCTCGAACACCGCCTCGACGACGATGTCGGCGTCGGCGACGGTCTCCCAGGCGAGGGTGCCGCGGATCAGCGCGAGCCGGCGCTCCATCTCGGCCGGCGTGAGGCGCCCTTTCTCGACCGTCGCCGCGTAGTTCTTCCGGACGACGGCGAGCCCCCGGTCGAGCGCCTCCTCGGAGGCCTCGACGACGGCGACCGGGATGCCCGCGTTGGCGAAGGTCATCGCGATCCCGCCGCCCATCGTGCCGGCACCGATCACCGCGGCGGTGCCGATCGGCCGCGTGGGCGTGTCCCGGGGCACGTCCGGGATCTTCGTCGCCTCGCGCTCGGCGAAGAACGCGTGGATCTGGGCCCTCGACTGGGGTGAGGCGAGACACTCGAGGAAGAGCTCCCGCTCGCGCCGGAGCCCCTCGGCGAAGGGCAAGGTCACGGCGGCCCGGACCGCCTCGATGCACTTGAACGGCGCCAGGTAGCCGCGCGCCTGGCGCTCGATCTCCTGGCGGAACCGGTCGAAGATCCCGGGGTCGCGCCGCGCGGCCTCGAGCTTGTCGTCGATCGCGCTGAGCCTGCGGAGCGGCCGGCCCTCGGCCACGAGCCGCTCGGCAAGCGCGATGGCGCCGCCGCGGAGGTCGCCGTCGATCAGCTCGTCGATCCGTCCGAGGCTGTGCGCCCGCTCGGCCGGCATCGGCTCGCCGCTCGCGATGATCCGGAGCGCCAGCTCGGCGCCGACCAGGCGAGGGAGCCGCTGGGTGCCGCCGGCGCCGGGCACGAGGCCGAGCGTCACCTCGGGGAAGCCGACCCGCGTCGAGCGGAGCGCGCAGCGGTAATGGCAGCCGAGCGCCACCTCGAGCCCGCCGCCGAGGGCGGTCCCGTGGAGCGCCGCGACCACGAGTTTCGGGCTCGCCTCGATCCGCCCGATCACGTCGTTCAGGTCGGGAGGCGCCAGCGGCCGGTCGAACTCGCGGATGTCGGCGCCGGCGCTGAAGGTCCGCCCGGCGCCCATGATGACGAGCGCCCTCGCGCCGGCGTCCCGGAGTCCGTGGGCCAGACCGTCCAGTAGCCCCTGGCGGACGCCGACACTGAGCGCGTTGAGGGGCGGGTTGTCGACCGTAATGACGCCGATCGTCCGCTCCCGCTCGTAGCTCACCAGGTTGCTCACCCGAGTCTCCGTGACGACGATGGGAGGTTGGTCAGGCCCGAGCCGGCGGGCCTGTGCGGGGTCAGCGCCACCGGTCCGGCGCCGGTCGACGGGACCGACCGCTTGGGCGCGAGCGCCGAGAGGAGGCGGTCAGCGCCCGTCAGGATCCGGTCCCCCGCCGCGGGGTCGACGCCCGGCCGCCGCGCGGCTGGCTCCGCGGCCGCCCGGACACGGCACCGGCACCCGGCGCCCCGGAGAGGCTCTGGGTCGCGAGACGGGTCATGGTCGCGCTCGGCCCCTTTGGCTGCGGCCATCTTAGCCGTTTCCGTCATACCCGTCGAACGCCGTGACCGGGCTACCGGGCCCCGTAGTCGCGGCGCCAGAGATCGACGTATTCGCGGGCGTTGCGTCGGATATCCTCCAGCTCCTCGGCGCTCATCTGCCGCACGGGCTTGGCGGGCACGCCCATCACGAGCCACCCCGCGGGGATCACCTTGCCCGGCGGCACGAGCGCGCCCGCGCCGACCTGGGCGCCCTCTTCCACGACGGCGCCGTTCAGGACGACGGCGCCGATGCCGATGCGCGCGTTGG
>QHRX01000023.1 GCA_003221455.1 Candidatus Rokuibacteriota bacterium | reverse complement strand
AGCTCCTGGGCGATCTCGCGCTGATCCTGGTCGTGTGTCGCCTGCAGGATCGCGAGCGGCCGCCGCCTCCCGGTCTTCTCGAGCGTCACGCGCACGGCGAGGAACGCGAGCCCGCCCGAGACGGGGTCGGTCGTCGACCCGAGCAGGGCCAGGGGGTTCATCGGCCCGGCCTCCGGCCGCACGTAGCGCCCCGTCTGGTACGGCGCGTAGTGCTGGCCGATCGGGATCGCAACCGCGTCGGGGTGGAGGCTGTCGGAGACGTACGCGGGGAGCTCCAGCGAGCCGTGCGGGGAGACCACCCGCAGGACGTCGCCGTTCGCGACCCCGAGCCGCACGGCGGCCGCGCGGGGGACCTCGACCCAGCCGTCCCAGGCGACCTGCGTGACGGGGTCCGGCGCCTCCTGGAGCCACGAGCGGCTCGCGCCGCGTCCGTCGTACCAGCGGAGCGACGGATACGCCAGGAGCACGAGGCCGCCCGGATCCCCGTCAAGCTTCGCGGGCGCGACCGCGACCGGCGGCCGGCGGGGGGAGACGGCGACCGGCGCCATCGCCCTCCAGACCCCGCCGCGCTCGAGCGTCGGACCCCAGCCCGCGGTCCCGACCAGCGGCTCCCACGCGTTCCTGAGGTAGGCCTCGAAGCTCGCCCACGGCAGCGGCCCGGCCCCTTCCGAGGTGCCGAGGACGGCGCGGCCGACCTCAATCAACACCTGGCCCGTCGGCCGCGAGTCGCGAACCGCCGACATCGTCGGTTGGAGAAGACCGACCACGCCGTCCCGGGCCGCGTAGTCGCCCCAGCTCTCGAGCCAGTGGGTGTCGGGCAGGATGAGGTGGGCGAGCGCCGTCGTCTCGTCTGGCAGGTTGGAGAAGCTCACCACGAACGGGACCTTCCCGATCGCGTCGGCGAACTTGAGGCCGGCCGGGAGCGTGAACGCGGGGTTGACGCCGTTCGCGAGCAGGAGCACCTCGATCTCGCCGGCGGCCATCGCCTGGGTCAGTCTCGCCACGTCCCTGTACGGGCTTGCCTTTCCGAAGGCCGAGTCGGGCCCGAAGCGCAGGGTCCGGCCGACCGCGCCGACCGCCATGTTCAGCAGATTGATCGCCGTCTGCGTCTGAGTGGCGTTGGGTCCGGACCCGGCGACTCCCCCGCCGACGGCGAGACCCGGCCGGCCGGCGGCGAAGGCGCGGGCGACGCGCCTGATCATCTCGACGCTCACACCCGTATCCCGGGCGGCGGTCTCCAGGTCGACCCCCCGAACCGCCTCGACGAACGAGCGGTCGGCGAGACCCTCCTCGACCATCGCCTTGAGGATCGCCAGCGCGAGGACACCCTCGGTGCCGGGCGCATTCCGCACCCAGAGGTCGGCGTTCGACGCCGTCAGCGACTGGCGGGGCTCGACCTGGACGAACAGGCCGGCCCGCCCGTCCCTGAGCGTATGCATGTGCGCGAAGGTGCGGCTGTACTCGACCGTCGAGAGCCACGTCTCCATGAAGTCGGCGCCGAAGGAGAGGACCGTCCCGGCCTCCTCGAAGGCGTAGTACGGAATCGCGTCGCGACCAAATGTCAGCTGGTTCGCCGCCCGGATCGCCTCGTACGCGAAGGGCTCGAAGGCCACGCGCGGCCGGGCGCCGACCGCCTTGAGGAAGGCGTCCATGAGGCGACCGAGGCTGCCGGTCTCGAGCTGGGAGACGAGCGCGATGCTCGTGCCCTTGCCGCGGGCGGCCTGGAGCCGGGCGACGAGCGCTGTCTCGGCCGCCTCCCAGGTGACGGGCCGGCCGCCGAGGCGTGCGCCCGAGAGGCGGTCGGGATGGTAGAGCCCCTGGAGCGCGGCGTGGCCCCGCAGGCAGAACGCGCCGCGACTGACGGGATGGTCGGGGTGCCCCTCGAGCTTGGTGACGCGCCCATTGTTGTTCTCGGCGAGGGCGCCGCAGCCGGCCGGGCACTCGCGGCAGACCGTCGCAAAGTACGCGGGGGCCCCGGGGACGATCTGCTCGTTCGGCACGACCTGGGGCAGGAGCTTCTCGGCCGCGCCGCCGCAACCGCCGGCGGCTGCGGCCGCGCCGGTGGCGGCCACGACCCGGAAGAAGTCTCGTCGCTGCATCAGGCCACGCTCTCCTCGTCAAGCGGCCGTCCGGGTGTCGGCGGTGGCACGGGTCCGGCGTGAGGGAGGAGTCGGCGGACTCGGCGTATCGGCTGCTCGGGGCGCCCGGCCGCGCCCGGCGCCCGTGACCTCGGGGCCAGCCCGACGGGCACGGCGAGCCGCACGACGTCGAGCTCGCCACCGCCCGCCTTCACCGTCATCGCGAGAGTCGCACCCTCCCGAAGGCTAGGAAAGACCTTGTGAAGACTATCACCAGCGAAAAACCCAAGTCAACCGATCTCGAGCCAATCTCGAGCCACTCTCAGGCCGGCGCCGCCACCGCCTCCGCGGCGGCGGCCGCGGCGTGCTCGACGTCGGCATCGCTGTGGGCGGCGGAGACGAAGGTCGCTTCGAACTGAGAGGCGGCGAGGAACACGCCGCGCGCGAGCATGGCGTGGAAGTAGCGCCCGTAGCGAGCCGTGTCCGACCGCTTGGCTCCGGCATAGTCCGTCACCGGCCCGGCGCAGAAAAACCCCGTGAGCATCGAGCCGACCCGGTTCACCGTGAGCGCGACGTCGGCCTTCCGCGCGGCCGCCCCGAGCCCTTCCTCGAGCCGGGCCCCGAGTCGCTCGAGCCGGTCGTAGACGGCGGGATCGCGGAGGACCGTGAGGGTCGCGAGCCCGGCCGCCACCGCGAGGGGATTCCCGGAGAGCGTTCCGGCCTGGTAGACCGTGCCGAGCGGGGCCACCTGCTCCATGAGCTCGCGGCGACCGCCGTAGGCGCCCACGGGCAGGCCGCCCCCGATGATCTTGCCGAGGCACGTCAGATCGGGTTGCACGCCGTACCGCTGCTGGGCACCGCCGTAGGCCACTCGGAAGCCGGTGATCACCTCGTCGAAGATCAGCAGCGCGCCGGCGTCGCGCGTCACCGCGCGCAGCCCGTCGAGGAAGCCGGACTGCGGCGGTACCACGCCCATGTTCCCCGCCACCGGCTCCACGATCACGGCCGCGATCTCAGCGCCGCGCTCGCGGAACACCCGCTGGACGGCCGCGAGATCGTTGAAGGGGACGGTCACCGTGAGGCGGGCCAGGCTGGCGGGGACTCCGCCGCTGTCGGGCAGCGAAAAGGTCGCGCCGCCCGACCCCGCCTTGACGAGCAAGCTGTCGGCGTGCCCGTGGTAGCAGCCGTCGAACTTGACGATCACGTCGCGCCGGGTGGCGCCGCGGGCCAGGCGGATCGCGCTCATCGCGGCCTCCGTCCCCGAGCTCACGAGCCGCACCATGTCCATCGACGGGACGGCGGCCGTGATCCGCTCCGCCAGCTCGACCTCGCCCTCGGTCGGCGCGCCGTAGCTCGTGCCCCGCCGCGCCGCCGTCACGACGGCCTCCACCACCGCCGGCGCCGCGTGACCGAGGATGAGCGGTCCCCACGAGCCGAGGAAGTCGATGTAGGCGTTGCCGTCCACGTCGAAGATGCGGGCGCCCGCCGCGCGGTCGACGAAGAACGGGCGGCCGCCGACGCCCCGGAAGGCGCGCACGGGACTGTTCACCCCCCCCGGGATCACCCGTTGGGCCGCAGCGAAGAGCGAGTCGGACCGGTTCACGCGCAGAACGCGGGATCGTCGACGGGGAGGAAGCTTCGTTGCGCCGCATTCCACCGGAACGCCGCCGCGGCGCCCGCGCGCCCCTTCGCGACGGAGACCACGACCCACGTCGCGTCCGGATACCCGGGCTGATCCCCGCCGAGCAGCGCGTTCTGCGTGTCGGTCGCGGAGAAGTAGGCCCCCACGTCGATGTGCGAGTGGTAGATCACCGCGACATGGTACCCCTCGTCCTCACGCTTGCACACTTGCCGCCACCACTCCTGGCCGTCGACGGCGTAGGCGGTGCTCGAGTCCCGGGGATGCCGGACGGGGTCACTCCGGTGCAGGGCGTCTTGGACATTCCGCAGTCGGACGAGCACCCGTTTATCCCCGCCCCGGACGAGGATGACCCCGCAGCATTCGCTCGGGTAGTCGGCTTCTGCGTGCCGGCGGATCTCCTCCAGCTCGTCGGGCGTCAGGGTCACGCGCCGCCGGCCAGGGCGGGGATGATCGTCACCTCGTCGCCGTCGCGGACGGGCGTCTTCAATCCCTGGAGCGCCTCGATCGCCTCGCTGTTCACGTAGATGTTGACGTGATGGTGGACCTCGCCGGCCTCGTTGCGGACGAGGCCGCGGAGGCCGCCGAACGTCGACTCGAGCTCGTCGAGCAGCGCGCCGACGTCGCCGGGGCGCGCCTCAACCCGGTCCCGGTTATTCGTCGCCCGCCGGAACGGTGTGGGGATGTAGACGTGGACGCTCACTGGACTACCGTCCTCCGGTTATGGCGTGAGGCTCAGATAGCGCTCGCCCGTGTCGGGCAGCACGGTGAGCACGAGCCTCTCGGGCGGCAGCGACGCCGCGAGGGCAGCGGCGGCGAAGACGTTGGCGCCGGCCGAGATGCCCACGAGGAGCCCCTCTTCGCGCGCGAGCCGTTTCGACATCCCGGTCGCGTCCTCGTCGCGGACGTGCACGATCTCGTCGATCACGGCTCGGTTGAGGACCCCGGGGACGAACGAGGCGCCGATGCCCTGGATGCCGTGGGGGCGGGCCTTGCCCCCCGCGAGCACGGGCGACCGCGCGGGCTCGACGGCGACCACGCGGATCCCCGGCACCTTCTCCTTCAGCACCTCGCCGACGCCGGTGAGGGTCCCGCCCGTGCCCACCCCCGCCACGAAGACGTCGAGCCGTCCCTCCGTCCCGTCCAGGATTTCGAGCGCCGTCGTCCGGCGGTGGATGTCCGGATTGGCGGGGTTCTGGAACTGCTGGGGCATGAAGTAGTCAGGGTGTTCGCGGCAGAGCTCGGTCGCCGCGTAGACGGCGCCGGTCATGCCCTCGATCGCTGGCGTGAGCTGGATCTCGGCACCGAACCGCGAGAGCAGGCGCTGCCGCTCGACACTCATGTCGTCGGGCATGGTGAGGATGAGGCGGTAACCCTTGACCGCCGCCACCATCGCGAGCCCGATCCCGGTGTTGCCGCTGGTCGGCTCCACGATGGTGGCGCCCGGCCGCAGCACGCCGCGCCGCTCCGCGTCCTCCACCATCGCGACGGCGATCCGGTCCTTCACGCTGCCTCCCGGATTCACCGACTCGACCTTCGCCACCACCGCCGCCCCGCCCGGCTTGACCACCCGGCGGAGCCGGACGATCGGGGTGTTGCCGACGAGGTCGAGCACGCTGCCCGCGATCTTCGGTCTCATCGCACCCTCACCCGGTGGTCCCCGCCGATTCCCGCGTCCGGGATGGTCGAGCGTTAGATGTGATACATGGGGCGGGCGGCGCTCCGACGCTCGGCCGCCCGCGCTGCGAGGTCCCCGAACGTCTTCCGGTCGATCACCTCCGAGACGGCCCGTGAGAGATCGCCCCACAGCTCCGTCAGGTCGCTCCCATGGTCGGCCGCGCCGCGCCGGGGGCGCCGGGCGGCCTCGAACGGCGCGACCTCGCCCTCGACCGCACGGAGCACCTCGCCGACCGTGATCTCGCCGGGCGGCCGGGTCAGATGGTACCCGCCCGCCGCGCCACGCTTGGAGGTCAGGAGGCTGGCGCGCTTGAGCTGGAGCAGCACCTGCTCCAGGTAGCGCTGAGGAATCGACTGGCGCGCCGCGATCTCCTGGATCGAGACGAGGCCGCTCGACTCGTGCATCGATAGGTCCAGCATCGCCTTGAGGGCGTACTCTCCCTTCGCGGAGATCTTCATCGAGCTGCGGCGGGGCCTCCCGTCGGGACCGGCGACACCCGGGCCCTGCCCCGCGGGGCGTCCGGCCGGTTCACGCCCGCCTCGATTCGAGGCGCCGCGCCGCATCCTTGGCGAAGTACGTGATCACGAGGTCGGCTCCGGCGCGGCGGATCGAGACGAGCGCCTCCATCATCGCCCGCTCCTCGTCGAGCCATCCGAGCGTCCCCGCGGCCCGGATCATCGCGTACTCGCCGGATACCGAGTAGGCGGCCAGCGGCAGCCCGAACTCCGCCTTCACCCGTGACACCACGTCCAGGTACGGCAGGGCGGGCTTCACCATCACGATGTCCGCCCCCTCGTCGATGTCGAGCGCGACCTCCCGCAACGCCTCCACGACGTTCGCAGGGTCCATCTGGTAGGAGCGGCGGTCGCCGAACTGCGGGGTCGACCCCGCGGCCTCGCGGAACGGCCCGTAGAAGCTCGACGCGTACTTCGCCGAGTACGCCATGATGGGGGTGTCGCCGAACCCCCCCTCGTCCAACGCCTCCCGGATCGCGGCCACGCGCCCGTCCATCATGTCCGACGGCGCCACCAGGTCCGCTCCCGCCTCCGCGTGCGACACTGCGGTGCGGGCCAGCAGCTCGAGCGTCGGATCGTTCTTCACGCGGCCGTCCTCGACGACGCCGCAGTGACCGTGGCTCGTGTACTCGCAGAGGCAGACATCGGTGATCACGAGGAGGTCCGGCACCGTGTCCTTAATGGCGCGAGTGGCCTGCTGCACGATTCCCTCGTCCGCGTAGGCCTCCGACCCGCGGGGGTCCTTGTCCTCGGGGATGCCGAAGAGCAGCACGGCCGGGATGCCCATGCTGGCCGCGTCCTTGGCCTCCTT
Source organism: Candidatus Rokuibacteriota bacterium (assembly GCA_003221455.1). Classification (GTDB taxonomy): domain Bacteria; phylum Methylomirabilota; class Methylomirabilia; order Rokubacteriales; family CSP1-6; genus AR9. The sequence continues at coordinate 19,948 of QHRX01000023.1, read as the reverse complement.
GACGACCTCGTCCACCGACAGCCGGTACTGGCCCGGCATCGGAGCGATCGGCTGGCGGAGGCCGCGCCCGTGTACGACGAACAGCGGGTAGATGAGGTCGTCGCTCGAGAGCGCGGTTTCGCGCACCATCTTCCGGAGCAGCGCCTTGTCGCGAAGCCGTCGGGGGCGATAGATTGGGGGGGCCATCTTCAACCACTCCTTTCGGCGCGGCTCGAGAAGTGGGCGACGATCGCGCGCGCGAGCGCCGGGATCGTGTACTCGTCGGGCATGACCCGGGTCGCCAGGCCGAACGACGCCGCCGTGGCCGCGGTGATCGGCCCGATCGACGCGATCGTCACCCCCGCGAGCAACCGCGCCCGTTCCTCGTCCGAGAAGAGGGCGGCGAAGCTCTGCGCGGTGGACGAGCTCGTGAAGGTGACGACGTCCACCTCGCCGCGCTCGAGCGCCGCGCGCAGGCGCGCCGCGGCCTCCGCGACCGGCCGCGTGCGGTACACCGGCACCTCGCTCACCCTCGCGCCGAGCCGCGCGAGTTCGGTCACGAGGACGTCGCGGGTCTGCGCGGCCCGGGGGAGGAGCACGGCGTCGCCGGGCCGGACGAGCTCCCGCAGGCGCTCCACGAGCCCTTCCGCCCGGTATTCCTCGGGCACGACGTCGGCACGAACCCCGCACGCCTCGAGGGCGGCGGCCGTGGCGGGGCCGATCGCCGCCGCCCGGGCGCCCGCGAGTGCGGTCCACCCGAGCCCGCGGTCGGCGAGGCGGGCGCCGACCATCGCCACGCCGTTCACGCTCGTGAAGACGACCCACTGGAACGTGCCGAGCCGCTCGAGCGCCGCGTCCAGCGGTCCCCAGCTGTCCGGCGGCCCGATCGCGATCGTCGGTGCCTCGAACACGTCTGCACCGGCCGCGCTCAAGAGCTGCGCGAACGCGGAGGCCTGCGCGGCCGCGCGGGTGATCACCACCCGGCGACCCGCCAGCGGACGAGCGTCGATCGACGCGCGGGCGGTCATCGGCTCATTGTACCGGATTGAGTACGGCGATTTTCGCGGCGCCCTGCGCGAGCAGCGATTCCGCCAGCCATCGGCCGACCTCCTCGGCATCCTCGGGCGCCCCGGTCACGCCGTCCCGGAGGCACGCCCGGCCGTCCTCGCTCAGGACGACGCCGATCATGCGCAGTGACGCGTACTCCAGCATCGCGTGGCCCGCCATCGGCGTCGCGCAGGAGCCGCCGAGGTGGCGGAGGAAGGCGCGCTCGGCCACTGCGCACGGGCGCGTCTCGGGGTCGTCGAGCGCCGCGGCGGCCGCGAGCACCGCCCGGTCGCCGGCGCGAGCCTCGACGGCCAAGATCCCCTGCCCGACCGCGGGCACGAACTCTTCCGGCTCGAGCGGCCACGCGTGCGGCGGCGTCCGCCCGAGCCGGGCGAGCCCGGCCGCCGCGAGCACGATCGCGTCGCAGTCGCCCCCGTCGAGCCGCCGGAGGCGCGTGTCGACGTTGCCGCGCATCGGTAGAACGGTGAGATCGACGCGCGCCGCCAGGAGCAGCGCCCGGCGGCGGAGGCTCGACGTCCCCACCCGCGCGCCGGGCGGCAGGTCGGCGAGCCCACCGGCACCCCGCGTCACGAGCAGGTCGCGGGGATCCTCGCGTCGCGGGAAGGCGGCCAGCCGGAGTCCCGCCGGCAGGTCGGCGGGCAGATCCTTCAGGCTGTGCACGGCAAGGTCGATGCCGCCCGCGAGCAGCACCTCCTCGATCTCGCGCACGAAGAGGCCCTTGCCACCGGCCTGGCCGAGGCGCACCTCCTCCAGGCGGTCGCCCTCGGTCCGCATCGGGACCAGCTCGGCCTCTACGCCCGTCGTGCGGAGCGCGTCGGCGACCCAGCCCGCCTGCGCCAGCGCGAGCGGACTGGCGCGCGTGCCGATGCGGAGCGTCACGGCGGGTCCCGCCGGAGCCCGAACAGCTCGTGCACGAAGGCGGTCCACGAGCCGCCCTGTCCCGCACGCGACGACTCACGGAGCTTTGTGATAGGCACGTGGAGGATCTTGTTGACGATGGCGGTCGACAGCGCCTCGAGTGTCTGGCGCGTCTCCGCCGAGGCGTCGGGTAGCTTGGCCAGCGCCTTTTCGAGCTCGGCCTGGCGGATCGCCTCGAGCCGTGTCCGCAGCGAGACGATGGTGGGCACCACCTCCTGGTCGCGGCGGCGCGTCACGAACCGCTCGACCTCGTGCTTGACGATCGCCTCGGCCCGCTGGGCCTCACGCTCGCGCTCGCGCAGGTTCGCATCGACGACCTGCTTGAGGTCATCGATGTCGTAGCAGAAGACGTTGGCCAGTTCGTTGACCGTCGGCTCGACGTCGCGCGGTACCGCGATGTCCACGAAGAACAGGGGCCGCGAGCGTCGGAGGTGGAGCGCGCGCTGAACCGCTTCCCGCGTGATGATCGGCTCGGACGCGCCCGTCGACGTCACGACAATGTCGACGATGGCCATCGTGGCCTCGAGGTCGGCGAAGGGGACGGCGGTGCCGGCGAGCGCGCGGGCGAGCTCCTGCGCCCGGGCCCAGGTCCGGTTGGCGACGTAGATGGGGAACGCCCCCTGCTCGACGAGATGGCGGGCGGCCAGCTCCCCCATCTCGCCGGCTCCCACCAGCAAGACGGTCCGGCCGTCGAGTCCGGCGAAGATCTTCTTCGCCAGCTCGACCGCGGCGAACGAGACCGATACCGCGTGGCGTGCCACGTCGGTCTCCGTCCGCACCCGCTTCGCGACCGCAAACGCCTTCATCCAGAGGCGATGGAGGGTCGGGCCCAGGGTCTGGCAGTCCTGGGCGACGGCGACCGCTTCCTTGACTTGCCCGAGGATCTGCGGCTCGCCCACGATCATCGAGTCGAGGCTCGCGGCGACGCGGAACGCATGGTGGACCGCGTCGGTCTCTGTCTTCGTGTAGAGCATGGGCTCGAGGCCGTCGAGCGCCATCCCGCGCTGCGCGCCGAGCTGCCGGAAGGTCAACGCCCGGGCCGCGGCCGGCGCGCCGGCGACCCCATAGACCTCGACCCGGTTGCAGGTCGAGAGGATCATGACCTCGGCGAGCGCGCCAGTGGCCATCACGTGGCCCAGGACTTCTCGGAGCTTGTCGGCCTCCAGGGCGAGTTGCTCACGCACGGCGACCGGCGCCTCCCGGTGGCTCAGGCCCGACACGAAGAGCGTGCCCACGTCAGGCCTCGACGGGAGGCGGCGCCTCCCGCCCGAACGTCCCCGCCGCGGGACGCGCGGCCGGAGCCGGCCGACAGGGCCTGCCGAGGCGGGGGGACACGGAGGTGACCATGGCGGGGGCCCTCAGGAGCCGTGGGGCCCCGGCAGCAGGACGCCCGCACCCAGGGTCAGCACGAGCGCCGCGAAGCCGAGGATCGCGCAGTAGGCCGCCCGCCGGCCGCGCCAGCCCGCGACCGCGCGGCTCGCCAGGGTGAAGGCGTAGATGACCCACGCGACGGTCGAGAACGCGATCAGCGGGTGGAAGCGTCCCGTCCAGAGGGCGCCTAGCATCAGCCCGACGGTCAGGAATGGAAACCCGAGGGTGAGGGCTCGGAAGGTCAGGCGGTCGAGCGTCTCAAGCGACGGCAGGCGGTAGTAGAACGTGCCGGGGCGCCGAGCCTTTAGCTGCCGCTCCTGAAGCAAGTACATGATGGATCCCGCAAAGTTCAGGACGAACGCCGCGATGCCGAGGAGCGCCAAGACCACGTGGACGGTGATCCAGACGTTGTGGAGCGCGGTCGACTGCAGGGCCGGCCCGGCCATCGTTCCGGAAACGCTCAGCACGACCACGACCGGCAGCACGAACGCGCCGAGCACCCTGATCCTGTACTGCCGTTCGGCCCAGAGTTCCAGGAGCACGGCCGCCCACACCGCGACCGAGACGGCCTCGGGGAAGCTCGCGAAGGGCCCGCGACCGCCCTCGACGGTCCGAGCGATCAGGCCTGCGGTCTGGAGCGCCCAGCCGGCGAGCGTCACCGCCGTCGTGAGCCGGTAGGTGACCTCCTCTCGCTGGACCAGGTAGGCGAGAGCGAGGCCCGTCGCCACGACATAGGCGATCAGCGCGAGGTTCAACATCGGCTCCAAATTACCACAATCCCGATACTTTGAGCGGTCTTGGCCCCGGTTCCGCTTGAGAATCGGGGGATTGCAGAATCGTCCCGCGCCCCGCTGCTACTACTTTGCTACCACTTGCCGCCTCGTCGCGCCGGTCGACCAGGTCGCGATCGCCAACGGGCAGCCACCGGCCGTACGTGTCGACCGTCAGCTTGATCGAGTGGCGCCCGAGCTGGCGCTTGACGTAGAGCGGGGGCGCGCCGACCTGGAGCAGCTGGGAGGCGTAGCTGTGTCTCAGGCAATGCGGCGTGAAGTGTAGAGAGAGCCCCGAGGCGTGCCTTCCACTCTCGTCGATCGGCGAAGTGCACGAGAGGGTTGTAGACGTCGGGGGACTTGTGAGCGCTTCCGTTCTTCAGTGGAGGTCTCCACAAAGAGCGTGTCGTAAAGGAATGGATTGATGAGAGAGGGGAATTTCTTGGGCAGCGTCTTGATCTCATCGCTGTCGCCGACGGGCGAAACCACATCGACGCGAAAGAGATCCACGACCCGCTGGTTTCCTCTTCTCTATCCGCAATGAGAACGGGGTTCAAGCGTCCTCCCCAGAGCGCAAACGACAGGCACACTGCCCTACGGTACGCTTCAATATCGCCTGAGCGGACAGCCCAGCCGATGCGCAAGGGCCGGTCGCAGATGTCTACGCGAATCGTATCCATGCTGAGAGCCATACACCGTATGGCGAAGCACGCGCACTCATCACGGGCGTGCGACGACCGCGCCTCCGAGCGTCACCCTCGGTGGGCATCGTCGGTGGGCATCGAATGTGGTGGACAGTGCACTGACCGCCCACCCCGATGGCTCTATCTCCCGATCGTTGGGACCAACGCTCGGCCAGGTCACGTCCTGCCGTCGGTGACTAATCTCCTTTGTCCGTTCCAGCATCATGTGGTTCCCTGACGCGTCTCTCCTGTCGCAAATCTCTATCACTGGACTTGTTGGACAATGAGAGCGGTGACTTCGGCGAAACAGGGCTCATCAGTCGCGAGACTGATCCTTTGCGACACAATGATCTCGGAATCAGGATAAGTTCGATCGGCGATCAGTGACCTCGGAGAGTGGCGGTCATCTGGTTGCCACGGATCTCCTGCAACGAGAGGCGCCAGGCGCGTTTTTGACTTGTCGTGACGTACAACCCAAGATGCCGGGGAATTCCCCTTATCGGGGGTCGTCGCCCCAGCGGTACTCGCGCGTCAGCTCGTCGAGCCGCGCCTTGAGGTCGGCGTCGAGCCCCTTCTCAGCCGCGGGAAGCACATCGTCGAGTTGCTCCGGCCGGCTCGCGCCGACGATCGGCGCAGTGATCGCGGGATGTGCCAGGACCCACGCCACCGCGAGTCGCGGGAGAGAGGTCCCCGCCTCCTCCGCCAGCGAGCGGAGCGCCTCCACGGTTGCGAACTCGCGATCGTGCCAGTAGCGGTCGCCGTAGATCCGGGCCGCGTTCCCGAGCGTAAAGCGGGTCCCGGCGGTCGGGCCTGTCTCCCGGTGGTGCTTGCCGGAGAGGAAGCCGCCGGCGAGCGGGTTGTACGGGATCACCCCGACGCCTTCCTCCTGGCAGAGCGGCAGGAGCTCACGCTCCACCTGGCGGAAGAGCAGGTTGTAGCGAGGCTGTACGGAATCGAAGCGGACCACGCCCTGCGCCTCGCTCCGGCCGAGCGCGCGTGCCACCTGGTAGGCGTGGAAGTTGGAGCACCCGACGTAGCGCGCCTTGCCGGAGCGCACTACGTCGTCGAGCGCGCGGAGCGTCTCGTCGATGTGGGTTTCGGGGTCGGGGTGGTGGAGCTGGTAGAGGTCGACGTAGTTGGTGCAGAGGCGCCGGAGTGAGCCCTCGATGGCGTCGAGGATATGCTTACGAGAGCTGCCGCGGTCCCAGGGCCGGGCGCTCATGGCGCCGACACACTTGGTGGCGACCACGAAGTCGGACCGTCGGCCCTGGAGCCACCGGCCGAGGATCTCCTCGGTGCGTCCCACTGTGTCGAGGCCCCCGCCGAGTGGGTAGACGTCGGCGGTGTCGAGAAAGGTGATCCCGCCCGCCGCCGCGCGATCGAGGATGGCAATAGAGGTCGTCTCGTTGCACTGCACGCCGAAGGTCATCGTGCCGAGACACAGACGCGAGACGGACAAGCCCGTGCGGCCGAGTCGGACGTGGCGCATGACCTATGGGATCAGCACGATCTTGCCATAGTGCTCCGGCTCTATGACCGCCTCGTAGGCGCGCGGCGCCCGGGGGGTTCGCGAATTCCCGCCACAAGAGGCCCCCTCGTCCCCGCCTGGTTGCCCGAACACCCGAATGATCATAAACGTGGTCGTTTGTTATCGCCCGTTCACGGGTGCGGAGACCGCCCATTTCCCCGGGAAATGGAGGGGGCGCTCGAGGCAGGGTTTGTTACCGCCACCCGCCGAGCGGCGCTACAGCCCGGCTGTCTGCACGGGTGCGCGAGAGGATGCGCTTCGGGCTGGACCAGACGGAGGCGGAGCTGAAGGAGTTCGCGCATCATCGACTACCCGGGCCGTCGGTTTCTTGTGCGGTTAGTCGTCCTTGGTGTCCCTCAACCGGAGGCCTGGTCGAATACCACCTTTCCGATATGATACGGCTAATGAGCGCCGCCCTGTTCCGTCTCGACAAGCGGGTCGCCGTCGTCACCGGGGCGTCGCGCGGAATCGGCCGCGCGATCGCGCTGGGTCTGGCTGCGGCTGGCGCCGACGTCGTCGTCGCGAGCCGTAAGCTCCCCGACCTCGAGCCGGTCGCCGCGGAGATCCGGGCGCTCGGCCGCCGGTCGCTCGCCGTCGCCACCCATACAGGGCGGCGCGAGGACGTCGAGCGCCTCGTCGCCACGACGGTGCGCGAGCTCGGCCGCCTCGACGTCCTCGTCAACAACGCCGCGACCAACCCGCACTTCGGGCCCCTCGTCGACATCACGCCCGAGGCGTGGGACAAGGTCATGGAGGTCAACGTCAAGGGCTGCCTTCTCCTGAGCCAGCAGGCGGCGCGGGTGATGATGACGCAGAAGAGCGGCTCGATCATCAACGTGTCGTCCACGGGCGGCCTCCGGGTGCCGACGCTGATCGGCGCCTACGGCGTCTCCAAGGCCGCGGTCATCATGCTCACCAAGGTGCTCGCCCGCGAGCTCGGGCCCCACGGCATCCGTGTGAACGCGATCGCGCCCGGGCTGATCGAGACGCGGTTCAGCGAGGCGCTCTGGACCAACGCGGAGATCCTCGGCCAATACCTGAAGACGACGCCGCTCGGCCGAACCGGCAAGCCCGACGAGATGGTCGGTGCGGTCCTCTACCTCGCGGCCGACGCCTCCGCCTACGTCACGGGCCACACGATCGTCCTCGACGGCGGCACGCTGACCTGACGGGCCCGACTCGCGCGGCCCCCTCTACCGCCCGCGAACCGTCAGCACGGGGCACGGCGCCAGTTGGATCACGCGCACTGCCACGCTTCCGATGAAGAGCCGCGAAATCGCGCTCCGGCCGTGGGTGCCGATCACGATGAGGTCCGCGCGCCTGGCCCTCGCCGTCCGCAGGATCTGGTGAAACGGGACGCCCTCGACGAGGATCGCCCGCGCCCGTCCGCCCGCCCGTGTCGCCCGGGCGAGCGTCGCCGTCAGGCGGGACTCGGCCGAGCGGCGGGCCGCGGCCTCGATCCGCTGCCAGGTCTCCGGCGTCACGTACCCGTTGCCGGCGAACGCGGCCGGTGACGCGAGCACGTGCAGCAGGAGGAGCTCGGCGCGGTCTCGCCGGGCCAGCGCCACCGCGGACGCGAACGCACGACGCGACGCCGCGGAGAAGTCGGTCGGGTGGAGGATCCGGCGGTAGAGCCGCGTCACCCGTCCTCCGGAACCGCCCGGCGCGGGCGGCCCACGAGATCCGGCGGCAGACCTTCGGCGAGGAGCCGCTTGGCCACGTAGTACTTCTTGGGCCGCCGGCGGCGCTCCGTTCGGCGCTCCCGGTACTTCTTGAGCTGACGCTCGAGCGTCGCGAAGCTGCCGCGGAACGCCCGCGTCGGCGTGTCGGAGAGCTGCTCGACGCGGACGACCGGCCGGTGCGGCAGGCGGACCGTCAGGGCGCACCGGATGCGCACGCCGTGCTTGGGGCCGTCGCCGTCGACGAACGTGACCTTCGCCCGCACCGGGGCGTCGCCGAGGGGACGGAGCGCGTGGGTCAGCTGCTGGGCGACCCGCGCCCGCAAGGCGCTCCAGCTCGGCAGTCCCTGGATCTCGATCGTGATCACGCGCCTCCTCCGGTCTCCTGCGGCCAGCCCCTCGGGCTCGCGCGGTCCCCACGCGACGAGAGTCTTCTAGCACGAGCGCGGGCGGCGGTCCACTCGGCGCTGCCCGGACGCTAGGTCTCGGTCGGCGCGAGCCACGCGCGCCGGGTCGCCGGTGGGCGCCAGGCGGCAAAGAGGTCCAGGAGCTCGGCGGCGGTCGGTGCCGCCTGCAGGAGGGCGACGTGCTCGGCAAGTGCGAAGCCCTCCTCGACGGCGTGGGCGAGGAGCCGCAGCAGCCCGTCGTAATAGTGGGCCGCGTTCAGCGCGCCGACGGGTTTCCAGTGGACGCCGAGCTGGGCCCAGCTGAGCACTTCCAGGAGCTCCTCGAGCGTGCCGAGGCCACCGGGGAGGGCGATGAAGCCGTCGGCGAGCCCGGCCATCACCGACTTCCGCTCGTGCATGCTCGCCACGACACGCAGCTCCGTGAGGCCCGCGTGCGCGACCTCGCGGGTCGCGAGGGGGCCCGGGATGACACCGATCACCCGGCCGCCGCCCCGCATGACCGTATCTGCCAGCACGCCCATGAGGCCGACCGAGCCGCCGCCGTACACGAGCTCGATCCGCCGGGCCACCAGTTCGCGGCCGAGCGCCGCGGCCGCGGCCGCGTACTCCGGCCGGACGCCTTCGCGCGACCCGCAGAAGACGCAGAGACGCCCGATCAGAGGTGTCGCTCGAGCTCGGGACTCAGCACACCCGTGCAGATCTCCTCCACCGGCCCCTCGAGGCGGAGCGACCAGTCCGGCCGTACCTCGACCGCGAGCGGCCCGCCGGGCATCCGAATCGTCATCCTCCCGTCGGTCAAGTCGTTCCGTACGGCGGCCGAGGCCACCGCGCACGCGGACGAGCCGGACGCGAGCGTCCAGCCGGCGCCCCGTTCCCAGACGAGGACGTCGACGGTGTCCCGAGCGCGGACCCGGGCGAACTGTACGTTGGTCCGGTTCGGGAAGGCGGGGTGCCGCTCCACGAGCGGCCCGAGCCGCCGGACCTCGCCCTCGTCCAGGCGCTCCACGAAGACCACGCAGTGCGGGTTGCCTACCGACACCGCGGTGACGGTCAGGATCGTGCCGGCGACTTCGAGGGGGATGCCGATCGCCTCCCGGTCGGGGCCGTTCATCGGGATCTCGGGCGCCCGGAAGGTCGCCCGCCCCATCTCGACCGCCACCGCCGCGACCCGTCCGTTCACGACGTGGCACGCGCACTCGACGAGGCCGCCGTGGGTGTCCACCGTGAAGACCGCGGTCTTCGCATGCCCGTGATCGTGGAGGTACTTCGCGAAGATCCGAAGGCCGTTACCCGACTTCTCCGCCTCGCTCCCGTCAGGGTTGAAAATGCGCAGGCCGAAGTCGGCGCGGACACTCGCGACCCGAAGCAGGATCCCGTCGGAGCCGACGCCCCGATTGCGATCGCAGATTCGCTGGATCGCGCGGGCGGACAGCTCGCCCGGCAGGTCCCTCCGGTCCAGCACCAGATAGTCGTTGCCGAGCCCGTGGCCCTTGGCGAAGGGGATCATCGGCAACGGAGGCGGCGCGGCGGGCTACGGCCGGGCGCGCCGCTGACGAGCCCCCATCCTCCGCATCACGGCGAGGGTTCGACCTGCTCGAACACACGGCGGGTCCGGGTGAGCGCGGACGTGAGCTCGTTCTTGGTGAGCCCGAGCTCGATGCCCTCGAGGAGGAGCCTGCGGAGCCGATCGCTCTCCCGGGCGGCGGCGTCCCGGTCGCCGGTCTTGAGGAGCCGACCGATCGACGCTGCCCGCGCCTCGGCGACGCCGTCGAGGGCCTGGACCAGCGCCGCCCGCGCCTCGTCCTGCTGCTCGGGGTTGGCGTCGCTCAGCCTGAGGGCGTGGAAGAGCGGCTCGACGGCGTCCTCGTACTCGCCGGACGCCACGCGGCGGGCGCCGAGCTTCGTGTAGCCCCACCAGAGCCGGCGGTTCACTTCCTCCCGGCGCTTGGGCGTGAGCGTCTCGGTCGGGACCGATGCCAGCAGCGCCTCGGCGCGTTCGAGTGACGCCAGCGCCTCGCGCTCGTGCTCGTCCTGCATGACGCGGATGGCGTGGGCGGTGAGCTGTCCGATCTCGCCGCTGAAGGTCGCCGCCAGGAGGTCCCCGAACGCCTCCCGCCGCTCCTCAGGGAACCCGTCCTCGGCGAGCGCTTCCCGGATGACGCGGCGGGCGCCCGGGAACTCCTGCCGCTGGATCAACGCCCGCGCGAACTGCCCATAGGAGTCCCAGAGCCCCGCGCACGCCCGCGCCAGAGCCTGCTGGAGGGTCGCGTCGTTCGGCGCGCTCGCGAGCGCCTGGCGGAGCCAGCGCACCGCGTTCCGGAGCGCGCCCGACCGATCAGCGCCGGCGGCGTCGGGCAGGGTGTCCGCCCGCGCGATCAGCTGGCGCGCGACCGTGAGGGCGAGCGCGGCCAGGTGGCGCTCGTAGGTGGGGCGCTCGGACGCCGGCGCGGCGCGGATCGCCGCCTCGAACGCGGCCCGGGCGCCCTCCTCGTCGTCGAGCGCCTGCCGCGACAATCCCGTCACGCTCCAGAGCGCCGCGACCTCGTGGGGAAACGTCGGGCCGCGGCGACCCACCTCCGCGTCCCGCTCGAGAGCGAGCCCGGCCCGCGCGATCACCTCGGCGTAGCGCTTGTCCTGGTAGAGCGCGAAGCACTCCTCAAGGGGAAGGCTGCGGTCGGCCGGCCCGCGGTCGGCAATGGGACCCGGCGCCAGGCCGGCGGGAGCCGGGGCGGGTGCCGGCGCCGGCGGGGCCGGCTCCGCCGCCAGAGCCCCCGCCGGCGGCCCGAGGCCGGGCGCGGGCGGCGGCGCCCCCCGGGGTGCGACAGCACGCGCGAAGACACTCTCGCTGCGGCGCTCGATCGCCGCCGGGGGAGCCTCTGCCACCCTCCGCGGGGTCGGGGGTCCGGAACGCGGCGCGGCCTCGCGGGCTTCGGGCGCCGTCCGGCGGTAGGCCGGGCGGGCATCCCGCGACCGCGTCGCATGCGGACGCCGGTACCGGACGCGGGCCCGCGGATGGCGAGCCCGGGAGGGCCAGACGACTTCCAGCAACGCGATGATCACGAGCGCCGTCACCGCCAGGCAGGCGACCAGCAGCACGGCCTCCTCGCTCAGCATTCGACGTCCACCGGTTGCCGCTCGCGAAGCGAGCGGTAGACGGCGAGCACCACCGCGAGGTCGCGGCGGCCTTCGCCGCCATCGGTCTCCGGCGCCAGACCGGTCGTGATCGCGTGCAGGAACGCCCTCAGCATCGCCTCGTATCCCCGATGATCTCGCCAGTAGGCCCGGACACGCGATCCGCTGCCACCGCGGATCACCACGAGCCGGCCGCGATTGTCGGCAAAGCAGGTCCCCCGCGTGCCGGACACCGACGCCCACTGAAAGGTCGGAATGCCCGGGGTTGCCACGGAATTCGCCAGAAATCCTACCACGCCGCGGTCCAGTTCGAGCAGCGCGCTGACCGCGTCCTCGCCGGCCGGCCTGGCCAAGGTCGGCGGCGGCGACAGGCCGAAGACGCGCCGCACCTCGCCGCCCCACGACCGGAGGTTGTGCAGGTAGTGGATCCCGCCGTCGATCAGGCACCCGCCGCCCGCCGCCTCGGGATCGAGCCGCCAGCCCGTGCGCTCCCGGAAGCCCCGGGAGGTGAGGAGGAGGTCCCGCAGGTCGCCGAGGTGGCCTCCAGCGACGAGCGCCCGCACGCGCCGAAACGCCGGCATGTAGTGAAAGTTCTCGGCGACCATCAGGACCTGGCCCCGGGCGCGGGCTGCCTCGATCATTTGGTCGGCCTCCGCCAGGGTACGGGCGATCGGCTTCTCGACCAGTACGTGCCGGTCGTGATCGAGAGCGAGCAGGACATCGGCGAGGTGCCGGTCGTGCGGGGTGCACACGATCGCCGCCCTCACCCGCGGGTCACGGACCGCGCTCTCGTAGCCGTCGAAGGCGGCCACGGCGCCGAACGCGCGCGCGTAGGCGCGCGCCCGCGTTCCGCTCCGGCTCGCGAAGGCTAGGTCGAGGTGGGCCGAGAGGCGCCGCGCGGCCGCCGCATGGCGGCGGGCGATCCAGCCGCAGCCGAGAATCACGATGAGCGGTCGCGGCATGGCGGCATGCTAGCATGGCGTAGCTTCTGCTATAGTGGTCGACCTGGGACGGCCCGCGCCGGTGGCGGGGGAGGATCGCGATCGTGATCATGCTCGACGCCTTTTTCCAGCAGGCCCGCCAAGGCCGGCTCACGGCGATCCGGTGCGCCCACTGCGCGGCCCTGGCCATGCCGCCGCAGGAGGCCTGCGCGGCCTGCCGGCGCCGCGAGTGGCAGACGGTGCCGCTCGAGGGATCGGGCACGGTCGCGAGCTTCACCGTGTTCCGGGTGCCGCCGCGCGGCGGCGCCAGCGGTCCCCCCTATGCCGTCGCGCAGGTGCGGCTCCGGGAGGGCGTCTCCGTCCTCGGCCGCATCGTCGACATCCCCCTCGACGCCCTCGCCATCGGGCAGGCGGTCCGGTTCCGGCCTCTCGTCGAGCCGCACCAGACCGGCATCGCGTTCGGTCCCGCCGCCTGAGCGAGCGTCGCCCCGCCGGGCGCCCCGGCGTCATCGAGTCGTCGGCGCCCATCAGTCGGGGTTCCCCACCCGGTTCTTGACAGGCGGCGCGGCCGATACTTACCATTCGGAGAGCTCGGCCGCTGCACTCCGCCAAGGAGGCGCCGTGCGTTTCGCCGACCCCCGACTCGACCGGATCCGCGCGAAGGTCTGTGCGCGGGAGCGCCTCTCGCGGGACGAGGGGCTCACCCTGTTCGAGACCGGCGACCTGCTCGGGCTCGGATGGCTCGCCGACCACGTCAAGACACGGCTGCATGGCGACCGCGTCCACTTCGTCATCAACCGCTACATCAACCCCACCAACGTCTGCGTGCTGTCGTGCCGCTTCTGCGACTTCGCGCGCAAGCCAGGTCGGCCCGGCGCTTTCGAGCACTCGATCGAGGACGTGCTCGGGATGATCAAGGACGGAGTGCACGAGGTGCACATCGTGGGCGGGCACCATCCGGAGTGGCCGTTCGAGTACTACGAGAGGCTGATCGGGGCCATCCACACCGCGCGCCCCGAGGTGCAGATCAAGGCGTTCACCGCGGCCGAGATCGACTACTTCTGGCGGCGCTGGAAGATCGAGCCGAAGGAGACGCTCCAGCGCCTGAAGGCGGCGGGGCTCCACGCCCTGCCCGGCGGCGGCGCGGAGATCTTCTCCCGGCGGGTCGCCAAGGCCCTCGCCTACACCGGCAAGGCCGACCCGGACCGCTGGTGCGAGATCCACGGCGTCGCCCACTCGCTCGGCATCCCTACCAACGCGACCATGCTGTTCGGCCACATCGAAACGCTGGCGGAGCGTGTGGACCACCTTCTCCGGCTCCGGACCCAGCAGGATGCCTCGGGGGGGTTTCTGACCTTCATCCCCCTCGTTTACCAGGTCGGCGACACGAAGCTCGTGCCTCGGCAGACGCCGCCCACGGACGCCCTCCGCACGATCGCCGCCGCGCGGCTCTTGCTCGACAACTTCCCCCACGTCGAGGCCTACTGGGTGATGCTCGGCGAGCAGACCGCGTCGATCGCGCTCCACTTCGGCGCCGACGACGTCAACGGCACCCTCGAGGACGAGCGGATCGCCCACATGGCCAAGGCGGAGAGTCCCGTGGGACTCGCGCGGGAGCAGCTCCTTCGCATGATCCACGACGCAGGCAAGACGGCCGTGGAGCGGGATGCGCTCTACAACGTCGTCCGCGTCTGGAACTGACGTGCGCGTCGGCCGCATCCCCTACCTGAACTCTGAGCCGTTCTACTTCACCCTTGAGGGGCACGAGCTCGTGCCGCTTCCGCCGCGCCCGCTCGGGCAGGCGATGGAGGCCGGCCGGGTCGACGCGGGCCCACTCTCGCTGGTGGACTTCTTCCGGCTGGAGCAGACCCTCCGGCCGCTGCCGCTCGGCATCGCCACAAACGGTCCGGCGCGAAGCGTGATCCTCTTCTCGGCCCGCCCGCCGAAGGAGCTCGACGGCGCCGTCGTCGGCGTGACCGACGAGACGTCGACCTCCGTGGAGATTCTTCGCCTGCTCCTCGCCACAAAGTACGCGGTGGCGCCGCAGGCCTGGGTGGACGCCGCGTCTCCGAGCGATGCGGTCCTCCTGATCGGCGACCAGGCGCTGCGCGCGTTGCACGGTGGCCACCCCGCCCCGTACCGGATCGACGTCGGCACCGAGTGGGTCGAGTGGACCGGCCTGCCGTGCGTCTTCGCCCGCTGGGGCGTCCGCGCGTCGCTAGGCGCGCCGGCGGCGGCCGAGCTCGCGGACGCCCTCGAGGCCTCGATCAGCGACGCCCTCGCCTCCCTGCGCCGGATCGCGATGGTGCGGCGCGACGTCGGGCTCGACGAGACCGGAGTCCAGCACTACCTCCGCGGCTTCACGTACCGGCTCGGCCCCGACGAGGAGCGCGCGATCACGGAGCTCCGCCGCCGGCTGGAGCCGCGGCCGTGAGCCTCCCCGTGGCTACCGCGCTCGACGGCATCCAGGAGCGGGTCGAGGGCGGTCGGCGACTCGACCGCCAGGACGGCCTCCATCTGCTCACCGCCGCACCGCTGCTTGAGCTCGGCGCGCTCGCCCACGCCGCGCGCTTCCGGCGGCTGCCCGAGCCGACGGTGACGTTCGTCATCGACTCCAACCCGAACTATACGAACGTCTGCGTCACCGACTGCCAGTTCTGCGCGTTCTACCGCAAGCCCGGTGACCCCGAGGCCTACACGCTCACCGTGGACCAGGTGCTCGCGAAGGTGGAGGCCGCCGCGGTCAGGGGCGCGACGACGGTATTGCTCCAGGGCGGCCACAATCCGGCGCTCTCCCTCGACTACTACCTCACGCTCGTCCGGGAGACGCGCCGGCGCTTCCCGCAGGTCACGCCCCACTTCTTCACGGCGTCGGAGATCCGCACGATGGCCGAGGTCTCGGGCCTCTCGGTCCGCGAGGTCCTCGCCCGGCTCCGACACGCCGGCCAGTCGACCCTGCCCGGCGGCGGCGCCGAGATTCTCTCGGCGCGAGTGCGAGCGCGCATCGAGCCGAAAAAGGGGGGGCCCGAGACCTGGCTCGACGTTCATCGCGAGGCGCACCGGCAGGGCTTCAAGAGCACGGCCACGATGATGTACGGCCACGTCGAGGGGCCGGAGGACGTCCTCGACCACCTGGACGCGATCCGGACGCTCCAGGACGACACCGGCGGCTTCACTGCCTTCGTCCCCTGGTCGTTCAAGCCTGGCCGCACGCTACTCGAGAAGTGGATCAGGCAGTACAAGGGGCCGACCATGTACCTCCGCGTGCTCGCGACGGCGCGGCTCTACCTCGACAACTTTCCGCATGTGCAGGCCTCCTGGTTCTCCGAGGGCAAGCCGACCGGGCAGGTCGCGCTCCACTTCGGCGCCGACGACTGGGGGGGGACCCTCTTCGAGGAGAATGTCCACCGCGCCGCCGACTACGTGAACACGATCACGGTGGAAGAGATGACCACGCTCATCCGGGAGGCGGGCTTCACCCCCGTCCAGCGCACCACCGCCTACGAGCCGCTCCGCGTCTTCTGAGCCTCGGCCCGCGGCCGGGATTCTCTCGCGCCTACCGAGGGGCGAACCCTGCTGCGCCCGGACATCCCGCGAGCAGCCGAGCGTTGTCGAGGGCCGGCGCCGCCCCTGATCGGCCATGGCCTCGGCGAGGTGGATCTCCTCCTTGCCGAACGTCCGCCCCGGCCGGTCACCGACCGCGGCCCCTCGCGGTGAGTGGACGGCGAGCACCGCCCGGCACGGAAGGGTCTCGATCTTCGCGCGCACCGTGGGCCGGCACGTCCGCCGGCAATCGGCCAGCGCATCGGCCGCGTACACGGGCCCGGTGGCCTCGACCGGCGTCCGAGCGCCCGCCGTCCGAGCCCAGCACCAGGTTCTCGGCGGTGGGGTCCATCGGCCCCGCCACCGTGAGCCACCCGAGAACGCCCGTCGGCCCCAGCCGGTCGAGGCTGGCGGCGTTGACGGCGAGGAGCGACAGCGCGCCGTCGCCGATTCGCCGTCCCACCTCCGCCGGGTCGAGCGACTCCGAGCCGAGGTGGCCGACTGCGCCATGCACTGCGCCGCCTAGCGGCGCCGCTCGGCCTCCTCGAAGAGCCGGCCGTTGCGGATCGCGACCGCGACGTGATCCGCCAGCCGCAGCAGGATCGCCGCGTCGCGGTCGCTGAACGGCCGGTGGCACCGGTTGCTCACGCAGAGCAGCCCTTCTATCCCGCGTCCCACCCGGATCGGCACCACCATCTCCGCGATCGTCCCCTCGGCGTCCGCGACCGCGACGGAGTCCTGGATGATCCGTGGATCCGCGCGCCAGTTGTCCGTGCGGAAGGGCCGGCCGGTGTCCAAGACCAGGCCCCCGATGCCTCGGCCGGCCTCAACCGGGTGGTCGTCGGCGTGGCCGTACCGAGCGCCGGACCAGTGCGTGATGAGCATCTCGGTCGTCCTCGGCCGCCGGCGCGCGATCCAAGCCAGGTCGCTCTGACACAGCTCCCTGGCGCCGTCGGCGATCTGCTGCAGCACCGCGTCGAGGTCGAGCGACGCGTTGATGATGCCGGTCAGGTCCGCCAGCACTTCTGCCTCGCGCCGCCCCTGCCGAGCCTCCTCGTAGAGGTGGGCGTTGCGGAGAGCGAGCGCCGCCTGATCGGCGAACGCCGAGACGAGCCGCAGATCCTCCTCGGTGAAGACGCGCCCGCGGGCGTCGTCGACGGCGAGCGCGCCGAGGACCTCACCCCCGGCCGTCAGCGGGACGCCGAGCCCCGAGCCGTCGGTGTCGAGCTGGACGCGCTCGCGGCCGCCCTCGGCCGGCGTGACCCGCGGATCGGCGAGGAGGTCGGGCGACCACCGCGGCTCGCCGTCACGGATGGCGAGGCCTGAGATCCCGGCATCGGCGGGCACCGACCGGCCGATCCACTCCGCCGGATCGCCCACCCCCGCCGCCGCCACGCAGACCATCGAGCCGCCGGCGCGGTCGAGCTGGAAGAGAACCGACCGCTGGGCGTGCAGGAGATCGAGGACGGCGGTCACGATCCGCGCGGTTGTGCGGGCCAGATCGAGCGTGCCAGCCAGCTCGCGGTCGATCTGGGCGAGGGCCCGCGTCGTGTCCTCGGCCCGCTTTCGGGCGGTAATGTCTTCGACGGCGCCTTCCCACGCCACAACCCGCCCCGTCGCGTCACGGACCGCGCGGGCGCTGTCGCGGACCCAGATGACCGCGCCGTTCGGGCGTCGAAGCTGCTTCTCGAAGTCCCGCGCGATGCCGTCGCGCTCGAGCCTGGCCCGCCAGCGCCGGCGGTCTTCGACGTCGACGTAGAGGGCCTCGGCGTTCGTGGCGAGCAGGCTCTCCCGGTCCGGATAGCCGAGGATCTGCACGTAGGCCGGGTTGGCGTCCAGGAGCCGGCCGTCCGGCGTCGCCCGGTAGAGGCCGACGGGAACGCGGTCAAAGAGGCTCTGGAGGCGCTCTTCCGCGCCCCGCCGCTCCGTCACGTCCTGGATCATCTTGACGCCACAGAGCCCACCCGCGGCGTCGCTCTTGATGATGATGGTCGTGACATGGCCCCAGAGGAGGTCGCCGGACTTGCGGATGTAGCGGCCCTCCCAGGTGACGAAGGGCGCCTGGCCCGCCAGGACCTTCCCCAGCGAAGCCGTCGCGTGCGCCGTATCGTCGGGATGGGTGTAGTTCAGCACGTGGCGCCCGATCAGCTTGTCCGGGCGGTACCCGAGCATCTCCGCGAACCGCTGGTTGACGCCTTGGAAAACGAGCGTGCGAGGGTCGAAGACGGCCATGCCGAGCGGCCCATCCTCGAAGACCTTCCGAAAGCGCTCCTCGCTATCACGCCAGGCGCGCACCGTGGACTGGAGCTCCGCCTCGGACTTGGACAGCCGTTCCATCAGCGCGCCGATCCGCGCGAGCGGATGCTCGATGACCTTGCCGCGCCTGGCTTGGGCCTGGCCGGCGTCGAACGGCCAGGGGGCGGGGGGCTCCGGGCCCGGCCCAGGATCCGCGGGGCCCGGCGCCGCGCGCCGGCCGCGCCGCGGGGCGGGTCGCTCCTCGGGGCCAGCAGAGTTACCGAGGGCGAGCCACTCGACGGTGACGCCGAGGTCGCCCGCGAGCCGGGTCACGTAAGCGAACGACGGGGTCCGTCCCCGGAGCCATCCGTAGAGGTACTGGGTCGTGTAGCCGCGCTCCTCGCAGAAGCGCCGGACATCTGGACGGTCGTGCTTCCAGTAGCCAAGCTGACGAAGGCGCAGCCTAATCCGTCCCGCCACCCCCTGAATCTGACCCATGGGTTTTCCTCATGTGCGACGGATATGTCACGCTTGGACGGGGATTTTCCGGGAGAAGGCGGGGAAACGCAACGGGGAAAGTCAGGGAAAGTCGGCGAAAGTCTTGCACACGTGGCCGGCCCCCGGGGGCAGGAGGAGCCGGGCGCAAGATCGCGCGACCGGCCGCGGCGGTCAGTCCGGACGAATCTCGGAGGCCTGGCCTACGACGCCTTGCCGAAGAGCGCCCGGAGGACGTCGTACGCCTTCCGGATCTCGTCCGGTCGGCGTCGAGCCGTCACGAGCGCGAAGATCTTCTCCGCCTCGCGATCGTTCACGGACCGGCCTCCGTCGAGCCGGACGTCGGTCAGCGTGGCCAGAGGCACGTCGAGCGCGACGGCCACCCGGTAGAGGCTGTCGATGGAGATGGACTTCTCGCCGCGCTCGACCTCGCCGATGAACTTCCCGCTGAGGTCCGACCGGTGGCCGAGTCGCTCCTGACTGAGACCCCGCTGCTTACGCAGGGCGCGCAACCGCTCACCGAGAAAGCTTCGAACCTGTCTGGCCGCTCGTGAAGTCACCCCACCCTCGACTGGGCGACGCGTCCGCGGAAGCGTCGCACCGCGGCGGCGCGCCGCCGATTTATGGGAATCCACACATTTAGGGAGTCTACCACAACGTCTCGTGCTGACAAGCGGTCGAGGCCTCTCGAGGCCCGCGGCCCCGACCGCGGGCGGCCCGGTCAGAGGGGGAGGGGTCGGAGCAGCAACCAGGCGACCGCGGAGACGAGGGCCGCCGCCGGGATCGTGAAGATCCACGCGCTCACAATGCGGCCCGCAACGCCCCACCGGACCGCCGAGAAGCGAGAGATCGCGCCCACCCCCATGATCGAGCCGCTGATCGTGTGGGTCGTGCTGACCGGGATGCCGCCGATGGCGGTGCCGATGAGCGTCACCGCCCCCGCGGTCTCGGCCGAGAAGCCCCCGACCGGGCGTAGCTTGGTGATCCGCATGCCCATGGTCTTCACGATGCGCCAACCGCCGGCCAGGGTCCCGAGGCCGATGGCTGCGTGAGCGGCCAGGATCACCCAGTACGGCACGTAGAACTCCCGGCCCAGGCGCCCCGTGGTGAAGAGCAGGACGGCGATGACTCCCATGGTCTTCTGGGCGTCGTTTGTCCCGTGGCCGAGGCTGTAGGCGCCGGCCGACACCAGCTGCAGG
>QHRX01000262.1 GCA_003221455.1 Candidatus Rokuibacteriota bacterium | reverse complement strand
GCCGGCTCCCCCGCGGTCGCTCTCGAGCACGCGGCGGATCCCCGCGTCGGGCACGCGAATCTCCACCCCTGCGCGCTCCTCCTGCAGGAGCATCGCGACCCGCGCGTCCCGCTCGCCCCAGCCCCGGTTGAGCGCCTCGGTCATCTCCTCAAGCGTCAGGCTCGCGAGCCGCATCGGCACCTTGTGCTCACGGCCGAGGGCGGTGGCGAGGGTGACATCCTTGTGCGCCAACCGCAGGGCGAACGCGGGCGGCTCGAACCGTCCGGGAAGAAATTGGTCGACCAGGCCGTCGAACGTGCGGCGCCGTCCGGCGGCTCCCTGGCGCACGGCCTGCCACAGGGAGAGCGGCTCGACGCCCGCTTTCACGCCCAGCGTGAAGACCTCCGCCAGCCCGGTCTGGACGATGTAGCTCGCACAGTTGTGGACGAGCTTCGCGATCGAGCCCGCGCCGATCGGCCCGACGTAGTACGGCTGATCGCCGATGGCGCTCAGCACCGGCTTGTGGCGCGCGAAGATCGCTTCGTCGCCCCCGACCCAGAGTGCCAGCCGCCCCGTCTCGGCACCGCGGGGGCCGCCGCTCACCGGCGCGTCCAGCATGTGGATCCCGCGCGCCTGGAAGGCCGCGTGGATCCGGCGGACGACCGAGGGCGCGTTGGTCGTGAGATCGAAGTACGTCGTGCCCGCCGCCAACCCCGCGAGGAGCCCCTGCTCTCCGAGCGCCACCGCCTCCACCTCCGCGGGGCCCGGCAGCGACGTGAACACGAGCTCGGTCGCCGCGGCCACGTCGCGCGGCGTGTCGGCCCAGCTGGCACCGGCCCGGAGATGGGGCGCCGCCGCCTCCCGCCGCACGTCGTGGACGACGAGCTCGTGCCCTGCTTTCATGAGATGCGACGCCATATGGCGTCCCATTGTCCCGAGACCGATGAACCCGATCCTCATGACGGCGCCCCCTCCCTGGCGGCTCGCGCCCACGGTCGTTGCGCACTCCGCTCGTGTCCCCGCGGTCATGGCGGCGTCACTCCTCTGCGCCGCCGGAGGGACGCCGACCCTCCTCCCGCCCGCGACCGCGGGCGCCCCCTCGTCGCCACCGGGCGCCTAGCGCCGGCCTGCCATAATCGGACCGTAGGGCCGCTGAAGGCAAGGGGCAGCGGCGCTCGCCCGACCCGCGGCCTCTCCGAGGCCAGGACGCGCCGTTCAGTGATAGAGTCCCCTTCTGAGGAGGGCTGAGGACGATGCCGTCGAACACGTACGACCGCCGCCGGCAGGACGTGGGCAACATCGTGGCGCTCGAGCACGTCAACGTGTGGGTGCCCGACCAGCAGCTCGCCACCATCTTCTGGATCGTGGGCATGGGCTTCACCCGCGACCCCTACCTCATGGTGGGCGTCGACAACATGTGGGTGAACATCGGCCGGCAGCAGTTCCACCTGCCCACCGGCGAGCCCCAGGTGGTGCGCGGGGTGGTCGGCCTCGTCGTGCCCGACCCGGGCGAGCTGACGGAGCGGCTCGACGCCGTCCGCGCCCCGCTCCGGGGGACGCGGTTCGCCTACGAGGTCGAGGGGAAGACCGTCATGGTGACCTGCCCGTGGGGCAACCGTCTTCGCTGCCACCCGCCCTCCCCCGAGTTCGGCGATATGGTCTTGGGCATGCCGTACGTGGAATTCCCGGTGGCGCCGGGCGACGCGGCCGGGGTGGCGCGGTTCTACGCGACCTTCATGGGTGCGCCCGCGAGCGTCGGCGACGACGGCGCCGGGGTGGCGGCCCGGGTGCGGGTGGGCGGCGTCCAGGCCCTCGTGTTCCGGGAGACGACCGAGCCGCAGCCCGCTTACGACGGCCACCACATCGCCATCTACATCGCCGACTTCTCGGGGCCGCACCGTCGTCTGCTCGAACGCGGGCTCATCACGCGGGAGACCGGCGAGTACGAGTGGCGGCTACAGTCCGTCGTGGACCCCGACGACGGCCGGCTGCTCTTCGAGATCGAGCACGAGGTCCGCAGTCTGACGAACCCGCTCTACCTGCGGCCCCTCGTCAACCGCAATGCCGCGCAGCGGCAGCGCACCTACCAGCGCGGCCGCGACCCGTTCGTGCCGGGGATGGGCTAGGGGCGTCGGCGGTGGCCGGCGCCCGGCCGCCCGCGCGCCCGCCGCGCCGGACGGCCCGCGATTCCTGACGGCCGGGATCCCCGGCGAGGGAGGAGACTCGTGAACGCAGCCGCCGTCGTGGCCGACATCCTCAAGCGCGAAGGGGTGCGGGTCCTCCTCGGCTACCCCGTCAACCCGATCATCGAGGCCGCCGCCGAGGCCGACATCCGCACGATCATCGTGCGCCAGGAGCGGACCGGCCTGCACATGGCCGACGCGCTCAGCCGGGTGTCGTCCGCCGAGCGCATCGGCGTGTTCGCCATGCAGCACGGCCCCGGGACGGAGAACTCGTTCGGCGGCGTCGCGCAGGCCTACGGCGACTCGGTCCCGATCGTCGTGCTCCCCGCCGGCTACCCGCGGCGGCTCCTCAACATCCCCCCCAACTTCAGCTCGTTTCTCAACTACCAGCACGTCACCAAGTGGGCCGAGCAGGTGATCCTGGCCGACGCCGTGCCCGACGCCATGCGCCGCGCCTTCACCCAGGTGAAGAACGGCCGCCCGCGGCCGGTCCTCTGCGAGCTGCCCTGGGACCTCCTCCGCGAGGAGGTGCCCGACGGCTGGACCTACACCCCCGCGCCGCGGCTCCGCTCGGCGCCGGACCCGCGCGCGGTCGCCGAGGTCTCAGCGGCGCTGGTGGCGGCCGAGCGGCCGGTCATCTACGCGGGCCAGGGCGTGCACTATGCGCGCGCGTGGAGGCAGCTCCGCGAGCTCGCCGAGCTGCTCCTGTCGCTCGGCTCCGGCGGCCGCTCGATCTCGAAGCCGCTCCATCATTTCCTCACGAACGCCGACCTGATCTTCGGCATCGGCTGTAGCTTCTCGACGACCACCTACGGCGTCGCGATGCCGAAGGGCGCGCGCATCGCGCACGCCACGCTCGACCCGGCCGACATCAACAAGGACCTGCGGGCGGAGTGGGCCTTGGTCGGCGACGCGGGGCTCACCCTCGATGCCCTCCTGGCCGAGGTCCGCGACCGCCTCCACGGCGGCCCGCGGGGCCGCGCCGGCGCCGTCACCCAGCAGATCAAGCAGCTCAAGAGCGAGTGGCTCGGCCAGTGGATGCCCCGGCTCCTGTCCGACGCGACGCCGCTCTCTCCCTACCGGGTCATCTGGGATCTCCTGCACACCGTGGACGTCGCCAACACGATCGTCACGCACGACGCCGGCAGCCCGCGCGACCAGATCTCGCCGTTCTGGGAGCCGGTCGCGCCCCTCACCTACATCGGGTGGGGCAAGACGACCCAGCTCGGCTACGGCCTCGGGCTCGCGATGGGCGCCAAGCTCGCCGCCCCCGACAAGCTCTGCGTCAACGTCTGGGGCGACGCCGCCATCGGCTTCACCGGCATGGACTTCGAGACGGCCGTGCGCGAGCGGATCCCGATCCTCTCGGTGCTCCTCAACAACTTCTCGATGGCGATCGAGCTGAAGGTCATGAAGGTCGCGACCGAGAAGTACCGCTCGACCGACATCAGCGGCAACTACGCCGACTTCGCCCGCGCCTTGGGCGGCTGGGGCGAGCGGGTGACCGAGCCGGGCGCGATCGTCCCCGCGATCAAGCGCGCGATCGAGAAGACGCGCGAGGGCACGCCGGCCCTCCTCGAGTTCATCACCGAGAAGGCCGTGGACTTCTCGATCTTCCCCTGACATCCCGGCGTCCGTCCGCGAAGGCAGGGACCGCCCGATGATCCGCGTGGCCGTGCTGGACGACTACCAAGGGGTCGTCCTGGCGCTCCCCTGCTGGAAGCGGCTCGACGGTCGGGCCCGCGTCGACCTCTTCCGCGACACGCTCGGTGACGAGGGCGCCCTCGCCTCGCGCCTGGCCCCCTACGGGGTGATCGTGCCGATCCGGGAGCGGACACGCTTCTCCGCCTCGCTGCTGGCCCGTCTGCCCGCGCTGCGCCATCTCGCCATGACCGGCCGCAACACGGGCCACGTGGACGTGGCCGAGGCCACGCGGCGAGGCATCCTCGTGACCGCCACCGAGGGCAGCGCCGCCTCGGCGCCCGAGCACACGATCGGCCTCCTCTTGGCGATCGTCCGTCGGATCCCGCAGGAGGATCGGGCGCTGCGGGACGGGCGCTGGCAGGAGAGCGTCGGCGTCGAGCTCAGCGGCAAGACCCTCGGCATCCTCGGCCTCGGCCGGATCGGCACGCGCATGGCCGCCTTCGGCCGTCTGCTCGGCATGCGCGTCCTCGCCTGGGGCCCCACCCTCACCGCCGACCGCGCCGCCGCCGCCGGCGTCGTCCGGCTGGGACTCGACGACCTCTTCCGGGAGAGCGACGTCGTCAGCGTCCACCTGCGCCTGTCTGAGCAGAGCCGGGGCCTGGTGGGCAGGCACCTCCTCGAGCTCATGAAGCCGACAGCGTACCTCGTCAACACCGCCCGCGGGCCGATCGTCGACGAGCCGGCGCTCCTCGGCGCCCTGCGCGAGCGGCGCATCGCGGGGGCGGCGCTGGACGTCTTCGACGTGGAGCCGCTGCCCCGGGACCACCCGCTCCTGAGCCTCGACAACGTCGTCCTGACGCCCCACCTCGGGTACGTGACGCGGGAGGCGTACCACGCCTTCTTCGAGCAGGCCGTCGAGAACATCCTCGGCTGGCTCGACGGCCAGGTGCCGGCGAGGGCGCTGAACCCGGAAGCTCTCGGCCCGCGGCAGACGGCGACCTAGCGAGAGCTCGCGAGGCTCGCGGCCGCCCCGGCTCCCGCGACGGCCACCCAGGCCCGCTGCGCCAAGGACTCCAGGACGGCGTCGAGGACGGCCTGAGCGCCGTATCCGTCGCCGAAGGACGGTGCCGGCGTCTGGCCTCCCTCGATCCCCTCGAGCAGGCGCGCGACCAGCGGAGCGATCGTCGTCAGACCGAGGACCTCCAGCTGATCGCCGGTCGCCGGGGCCTGTATCCCCCCCGCCACCGACACGGCCTCGAGGGCGCCTCCCGACGACGCCGCGCTGAGCTCTCCGTCGAACCAGCGCGCCCCGTCGCGGGATAGCCGATACACGAGCGTGCCCCGGCTCCCGCTCGCCTCGAGGGTGTGCTCGTTCATGCCATGGGCGGCGCGGCTCACGCTCAAGGTGACCCGGGCGCCGGTCGCGAGCTCACCGACGACCGTACAGTAGTCTTCGGCGTCGGCGGGGCGCCCGACTCCCGGGATGCCTCGGGACGGGTAGGCCAGGCCGCCGGTCGCCGCCAGGCGAACGAACTCGCCGAAGTTCCACCGAACGAGATCGATCAGATGCACTCCCATGTCGCCCATGGCACCGTGGCCCGCCTCAGCGCGGTCCATGCGCCACGTCGGCGCGGCCGCCTCGTCGGCGAACCGGCTGCCCAGAAAGCGCGCCTGGACGTGGAACACGCGGCCGAGCGCGCCCTCCTGGACCATCGCGTTGAACCGCCGCATCGCGGCGGTGAACCGCCAGTTGAAGCCCGTCATCGCCACTCGACCGGCGCCCGCCGCCGCCTCCGCCATCGCGCGCGCCTCCGAGCGGGTGAGTGCCAGCGGCTTCTCGCAGAGGACGTGGGCCCCGCCGGCAAGCGCCTGGAGGGCGATGGCCGAGTGCAGGCGGGGCGGTGTCGCGATCACGACCACCTCCGGCCGCGCGCGCTCCAGCATCTCCTCCCAGCGCGTGAACACCTGCTCGACACCGTAGCGATCCGCGATCGCCTTGGCGCTCGCCCGGTCGCGCTGGCAGACCGCCACCACGCGGCAGCCGTTGGCCTGGAAGGCGGGAATGTGGGCGCGACCGAAGCCGAGCCCGACGACGCCGACCGTGCGGCTCTTCATGGAGCCTCCTCGGGGTGCTCGGGTGGATTCAGATGACACCCGTGGCGCGGAGTGTCGCGATCTCCTCGGCGCCGTAGCCGATCTCGGCGAGGATCGCGTCGGTGTGCTCGCCGAGCGTGGGGGCCCGGTGACGGAAGCGCCCCGGGGTCTCGGACAGATCGACCGGCGTCGGCGCGAGCGGCGCCGGCCGCGGGAGGCCGGGATACTCGGTGTCCTGGAGGAGCCCGGCCGACCGGATGTGGGCGTCGTCCACGGCCTGCTGGGGAGAGTAGAGCGGCGCCGCAGGAATCTTCGCCGCCTCGAGGGCGGCGAGCGCCTCGGCGGTCGTCCGCTCGGCGGTCCACTCCGACATGCGCTTGGAGATGATCTCGCCGTGGTCGCCGCGCGCCTCGTCATCCTCGAACCGGGGATCGGTGAGCCAGCGCTCCTCGCCCATGAGCTTCGCCCAGCGGGCGAACATCGGATTGCCGATGGCGTAGGCGATGATCCAGCCGTCCTGGGTGCGGAAGAGGTCCGACGGCGCCGAGGTCTGGCCCCGGTTGAGGGTCGCCACGCGGTTGGCGCGGATCACCTGCTGCTCCACGAGTGCCGGGTTGTTGAAGGCCAGAGCGGTGCGGAGGAGCGCCCCCTCGACCTTCTGGCCGCGGCCGGTCTTCTGGCGGGCCAGGAGCGCGGCCAGGGTCCCCAGGGCCGCGAGCGACGCCGTCCCGCAGTCGACCCAGGCCACGGCCGCCCTGAGCGGCTGCTCCGGCATGCCGGTCAGGTACGCCGACCCGCACATCACCTGGCCGACGCCGTCGAAGCCGTGCCTGCCGCTCCACGGCCCGCCGGCGCCGAAGGCGGTGACGGTCGTCAGGATGATATCCGGCTTCACCTGGCGGAGGCTCTCGAGGTCGAGGGCGAGTGACTGCAGCACCGCGGGCGGGAGGTTCGCCACGACGACGTCGGCCGTCGCCACGAGCTTCCGGACGATCAGGCGCCCCTCCGGGCACGCCGGGTCGAGCGTCATGGCGCGCTTGTTGCGGTTCATGACGAGGTAGAGCCCGCCCGCGTCGTCGGCGCCGACCGGCGCCACCCAGCGGTCCTCACCCCCGCCGCGCCGCTCGATGCGGATCACGTCGGCACCAAAGTCAGCGAGGAGCGCCGCGCAGTACGGCCCGGCGATGTAGCGCCCGAAATCGAGCACCCGGATTCCCGCGAGAACGTCCGTCACGCCGCCACGGTCCTCCACCCCACACCTCCTGACGGCGAATGCTACCATGCCGATTCGCGCCCGAGACCCGGGGGCCCCGACCCGTGAGCTCTCGCCCGAGACCCGCTAGAATAGCGCGGCAGACGACCGCCAGAGGACGCGACATGAGCGCCGAGGGCAGCGAGACGTCCTGCCCGGCGCGGGGGGAAGGGTGAGGCCATGGCCTCCGGGCTCGCGGAGCGCTTCCAGACCCTGCACGAGATCGTCAAGGCCGCCCGCGCCACCCTCACGCGGGGCCCGTGGGACTATCTCGTCGGGGGGACGGAGACCGAAACGACCGTCCGCCGTAACCGCGGAGCGCTCGACGCCATCGCCTTTCGCCCGCGCGTCCTGCGCGACGTCTCCCGGGTCGACTCGGCCTCCACCTTCCTCGGCCGCTCCGTGCGCCTGCCTGTCCTGCTGGCGCCCATCGGAGGGCTCGAGACGTTCGACCCGGGTGGCGGCGCCACCGTCGCCCGCGCGTCCGCGGAGTTCGGCGTCCCCCAGATGCTGAGTTCGGTCTGCCTGCCCGGCCTCGAGGCGACGGCGAAGGCGGCGGACAACTTCCGCATCTACCAGCTCTACGTGCGGGGCGACCAGGCCTGGGTGAACGACCACGTCCGGCGCGCGGCGGACCACGGTTACGCCGCCTTCTGCATCACCGTCGACGCCGCGCACTACAGCCGGCGCGAGCGCGACCTCGCTACCCGCTACGTGAAGCCCTGGCGGCAGCGCGCCGGCGGCGCCGAACACCAGGCAGGCGTCACCTGGGATCACGTCAAGCGCTTCAAGGACACGCACGAGGTCCCCCTCATCATCAAGGGGGTCGCGACCGGCGAGGACGCCGCCCTCTGCGTGGAGCACGGCGTGGACGTCGTCTACGTCTCGAACCACGGCGGGCGCCAGCTCGACCACGGACGGGGGACGATGGACGTCCTGCCGGAAGTGCTGGCGGCGGTGCAGGGACGGGCCCGCGTGATCATCGACGGTGGCTTTCTGCGGGGCACCGACGTCGTCAAGGCCGTGGCGACGGGCGCCGACTTGGTGGCGCTCGGCCGGCTGCCGTGCATCGGTCTCGCTGCCGCCGGCCAGGCTGGCCTCAAGTGGACGCTCGAGATCCTCGAAGAGGAGGTCCGGATCTGCTTGGGCCTCTTGGGCGTCGGCGGCTGGGCCGCCCTCGACCACTCCTACCTGCACGCGGCGGCGCCCGTCACCCTCCCGCACGTCACGAGCGCGTTTCCGCTTCTCGGCGAGGGGTACTGAACCCGCTCCACAACGCGGCCAGCCGCTCGAGCGCCGCTCGCGGAAGGGGCCCCTTCGCCACGCACTCGGCGGCGTACTCGAGCTGCTCCAGGCTCGAATAGCCGACGAGGACGGTCGACACGGCGTCGTGGCCGATGGCGAAGCGGAGCGACGCCTCGACGACGCTCCCCGCATGGCCCTCCTGGACGAGCGCCCCGAGCTGCTGGGCGCGCCGGACGTCCGCCTGATAGTCCGACCCCGACGCGATCGGCTCGACCGAGGGCGCGGCGATCGGGTGCCGGCTCTCCACCCCGCTCAAGGTCCCCGCCGCCAGGACGCGGATGCCGATCACCCCGGTGGCCGTCTGGCGCGCGCGAGCGAGAAGGCCCGCGAAATCCTGGGCGGGAAAGCCCGGCGGCACGGCCACCCCGGCGCTCGGATTCAGGAGGTTGTAGCAGACCTGGGCCGTGTCGAGGACCCGCGCGTCGATTATCCGGTCGAGCGCCGCCGTGTCGCCGAGGGCGGTGATGCCGAGGCCGCGGACCTTGCCCTCTTGTCGCAGGCGCTCCAGCGCGGGCACGACCTCTTCCAGGACGAGCCGCGCGCTCACGATCCCGGGCGGGCCGCCGTCGGCGACGAGGTTGTGGAGCTGCAGGAGATCGACCTGCTCCCGCTGGAGCCGCCGGAGGCTCGCCTCGAGCGAGGCCCTGACAGCCTCGGCGACGCGCCCCTGGTCCTGGGGCTCGACCCGGAACTTCGTGCCGACGAGGACGGGCGCGCGGAGCGTCCGGAGGACCCGCCCCAAATTCCGTTCCGACTCGCCCGCCCCGTAGGACGGGGCGGTGTCGTAGTAGTTGATCCCGAGGGCCAGGGCGCGCCCGACCGCGCGCTCTTGATCGACGGGCGTCCCCCGGATCATCAAGCCGCCGACGTTGCCGCACCCGAACCCCAAGGTCGAGACCGTGAGGCCCGTCCGACCCAGGCTTCTCAGCTCCATCCCTGCCTCCTCGGCGCGTTCAGTGAATGACCGAACGCGCGCCTAGGACCATCGCCGCGAGCTTGGCGAACGCCAGCTCGCGGGGGAGGTACTTCATCCCGCAGTCCGGCGCGACGACGAGCCGCGACGCCGGCACGTGCTTCAGTGCCTCGCGGATCCGCTCCGCCACGACCGGCGGGGTCTCCGCGGTGGGAGCACCGAGGTCCAAGACCCCCAGCACGATCGTCTTCGACGGCAGCGCGGCCAGCACCGAGAGGTCGAGCCGCGGCTGCGCGGCCTCGATCGAGATCTGCCGGGCGGCCGAACGGTCCAGCTCGGGCAGGAAGGAGTAGCCGCTCGGCTTGTCCTTCACGGTGAAGGCGTAGCCGAAGCACAGGTGAACCACCGTCGTCTTGCCGATGCCGCGGAGCGCCCGGTCGATCGCGGGGATGGCGTAGGCGCGCGCCTTGTCGGGCCGGGCCTGGAGATACGGCTCGTCCAGCTGGAGCACGTCGGCCAGGCCCTCGAGGTCCCGCAACTCGGCGTTGACGGCGTCGGCGTAGGCCATCGCCAGACGCTCCTCGTCCCGGTAGTAGTCGTCCTGGGCGAGCTGGGTCAGGGTGAAGGGGCCGGGGAGGGTCACCTTGATCTCCCGCGCAGTCAGGTCGCGCAGGAAGCGGGCGTCGCGCACGTGCACGGGGCGCTCGCGCACGATCGGACCGACCACGCGGGGGACCTGCGTCGGCCTGCCGGTGCGACTCACCGCCATCCCCGGCCGGTCGAGGTCGACACCGCCCAGCGCCGTGGCGAACTGGTTGAAGTAGCTCTCGCGTCGCTGCTCGCCGTCGCTGACGATGTCGACGCCGGCCCGCTCCATGTCGCGCACGGCCAGCCGGACGGCGTCGTCCTGCGCCTCCCCCAGGAGCGGATCGGGGACGCGCCACACGTCCGGCATGCGCACGCGGGGGACGCCGCTCGACCTGAGCGTCGCGGGGTCCACGAGCCAGCGAGGCTGCGGATAGCTGCCGACGACGGCCGTCGCCAGCACGGACCCGGCGGGCGCCGGGCGCCTCAAAAGACCGCGAGGGGGTTCGCCGGCGATCCGGTGCCGCCGACGACCTTGAGGGGCGCGATGACCAGCATGAACTCGCTCCGCCCCTCCTCGACGCTCGCGCACGCGAGCGGCTCGAGGAGGGCGTTGTCGAGGAGGGCCACGCCGTAGGCGAAGAGTGCGGCGTGGACGCCCCACGGGATGTCGTAGCCGATGGGGAGGTGGTCGAGCATGTCCCAGACGAGCACGCTGACGTCGTGGTCGCGCAGGAAGGAGAGACACGAGACGTGCAGGCCCGGACGCTCCTGCCGCCCCGGCCCGAAGGGCCGGCTGTAGGGCCGGTCGGGGTTCGCGGCTTGCCAGGCCTCCCGGCCGGCGTAGACGCAGACGGCGTCCCCCGGCTCCAGGGTCAGTCCGGTCGTCGCGAGGATATCCTCGAGCTCCCAGCCGTGGACGGGCGTCTCCTGGGTCACGCAGGGGACACCCCGATGGCGCGGGACGTCCAGCATCACGCCGCGCGTGATGATGCCGTCGGCCCAGTGCTCGATCGCCCCGTCGAACGTGATCTCCTTCCGAGGGTCGCGCCCGTTCCACATCGCCTCGTCGTCCCACGTGTGGCACAGCGCGTCGATGTGCGTGGAGGCCACGCCGTGGTAGAAGATGCCGTAGTAGTCCGCGGCGAAGCCGCCCGTCCCCCGCGGGAGCGTCCGCATGTAGTGCTGGGCGGGAAGCGCGTTGTTCGGACCCGGTTCCGTGGGGAAGGGCCGGCTCAGCGACATCGACCGGCCCGAGCGGACGAGGCGCGCCGCCGCCGCCCGCTTGGCCGGCGTGATGAGGTTGATCGCGCCAACCTGGTCGTCCGCGCCCCACCGCCCCCAGTTTCGCCGGTCGCGAATGGAGGAGCGCACTTCCTGCGCCGTCGGTAATGGCCGTGCTGGCATGTCCGCCTCCGACTCCCGCCGAGCTCACCCGCCCCCGGCTGTCGGACGGCGATGGTAGCAGGCACCGTGGGCAGGTCAATAGCGCCCGCGCGGCTCGGCCCCGGTTGAGTGGCCGGCCGGGGCCTGGTATCGTTGCGGCACTTCGACGGCGGGCCGCGGTCGGCTGGGCCGCGCGAGTCCGCCTGCTTCCCCCTCAATGAGCGCACGTGGTGTAGAAGAGATCGGCGGCGTCGACGCCGCCCGAGGAGAAGACGACATGACCCACCTGAGGATCCCCCTGGACGCGCAGCGGTTCGCCACCGGCCTGACCTGGAAGGACTACATGGCGC
Source organism: Candidatus Rokuibacteriota bacterium (assembly GCA_003221455.1). Classification (GTDB taxonomy): domain Bacteria; phylum Methylomirabilota; class Methylomirabilia; order Rokubacteriales; family CSP1-6; genus AR9. The sequence continues at coordinate 1,659 of QHRX01000262.1, read as the reverse complement.
AGATGGGCGACACCCGGGCGCGCACCGAGGACAACTATCAGAAGGCCGTGCTGACGGAGGAGGAGCGACGGTTCTTCAGCGGCCTCGGCCAGGTGCGGTACGCGCTGATGCTCGCCGAGAACTGGTGCGGTGACGTCCACCGAAACTCGCCGGTGCTCGCGCGCATCGTGGAGGCGATGCCGACCTGCGACCTCCGCGTGCTCTTCCGTGATCAGAACCTCGACCTGACGGACTGCTTCCTGAACAACGGCTATCGGTCCATCCCGATCCTCGTCTTCTTCGACAAGGACTGGAACGAGCTCGGGCGCTGGATCGAGCGGCCCTCCGCCGCCACCCAGCGCATGTTGGGCATCCGCGCCAAGACGCTCGACGCCGCCCCGGCCGACCAGCAGGACGCGGCGATGACCGAGTTCCGGAAGCAGTTCCAGGCCGCCTACGACACGGCCCCCGACAAGAGCCTCTGGCGGGATGCCGTCAGGGAGGTGCGACAGGTCCTGGAGACGCGGCTCGGGCTCGCGACCAAGAAGTAGCCCCGGGGCGGCGGCGATGCGGGTCGCGACCTGGCGGGGCGAGAGTCGCTTCACCATCGACCTTGTGCCCGAGCCGGTCGCGGGGCCGGGCGAGGTCGTGGTCGCCGTCCACACCTCCGGCATCTGCGGAACCGACGTCCACACCACCCAGGGGCTCTTCCCGCGGCCGGTCGGGACGGTGTTGGGCCACGAGTACTCCGGCGTCGTGCGCCAAGCGGGCCGCGGGGTGAGCCGCCGCCTGGTGGGGCGCGCGGTGGCCTGCGAGCCCTCCTACGGGTGCGGCGAGTGCGCCGAATGCGCGGCGGAGCGCGTGAGCCAGTGCCCGCGCTGCGTCCGCGTCGGCGGCTTCGCCGAGCGCGTCCGGCTGCCTGCGAGCTGCGTGCATCCGCTGCCCCGCGGTCTCGATCTCGCCACGGCCGCGCTGACGGAGCCCGCCGCCTGCTGTCTGGCCGGCCTCGAGATGTTCCCCGTGCCGCGCGGGGCGACGGTGGTCGTCATCGGCGGAGGCATCATGGGGCTCCTCACCCTGGTGCTCGCCCGTCGGCGTCGGGCCCGGCGCCTCATCCTGTCCGACCCGCTCGAGGAGCGTCGCCGGATCGCCCGGCGGCTCGGGGCGAGCGTCGTCGTCGATCCCGCGCGGGAGAGCCTGCGCGAGCGGGTGACGGCGCTCACGCGCGGCCGCGGGGCCGACCTCGTCTGCGAGGCCGTGGGGAAGCCCGAGCTGGTGGCCGAGGCCCTGGCTCTCGCCAAGCCGACCGGCGTCGTCCAGCTCGTCGGCGTGAGCCCGCACACGAGTCGGCTCCCGCTCGACCTCTGGGACATCCACTACCGCGAGCTGAGGCTCGGGGGCGCGTTCGGTCGCGGCACCGCCTTTCGCCGGGCACTCGCCCTCATGCCCGGGCTCGGCGTGAAGCGGCTCGTCACCGCGAGCTTCCCCCTGGAACGAGTCGCCGAGGCCTTCGCCCACGCCGCGGCCGGCAAGGGCGCCAAGACCGTCATCACGCCGGGCGCGGCGTAGCCGGCTCCGACGACGGCCCACGCGCCCGAGGGCGCCGGCGGGAGCGGCGGCAGGCCCTCGTCCGCTCGAAGACGACCCTCACCCCTTGACGCCGCCGGCGAGGAGGCCCGG
>QHRX01000261.1 GCA_003221455.1 Candidatus Rokuibacteriota bacterium | reverse complement strand
GCGGTTCGCGCTCCCCCACGCGCGGATCATGATCCACCAGCCATTGGGGGGTGTCCAGGGACAGGCCACGGATATCGACATCCAGGCGAAGGAGATTCTCCGGATGCGGGAGGAGCTGAACCGTATCCTCGTCTACCACACGGGCCAGCTCATGGAGAAGATCGAGAAGGACACCGATCGAGACTTTTTCATGACCGCCGAGCAGGCGAAAGACTATAGAATCGTCGACGCCGTGATCTCATCGAAGCCGACGACCCGGCCCGTAACGGAAGAAGCCGCGCTCACGGCGGTCATCACCCCGAGGTAGGGAGACGGGATGGCCCGGACGCGAGAGGGGAACGGCGCACTCAAGTGCTCGTTCTGCGGCAAGAGCCAGAACGACGTCCGGAAGCTCATTGCCGGTCCCACCGTCTACATCTGCGACGAGTGCATCGAGCTCTGCAATGACATCATCGCCGAGGAGTGGGAAGAGGAGAAGTCGCGGGAGATCCGCAGCCTCCCCAAGCCGGCGGAGATCAAGGCCGCGCTCGACCAGTACGTGATCGGCCAGGAGCGCGCCAAGAAGATCCTGGCCGTCGCCGTCCACAACCACTACAAGCGGATCGAGGCAGGGGGGCACGCCGGGGACGTCGAGCTGCAGAAGTCGAACATCCTCCTGATCGGGCCCACCGGCTCCGGCAAGACCCTGCTCGCGCAGACCCTCGCCAAGATGCTGCACGTGCCGTTCACGATCTCCGACGCCACCACGCTCACCGAGGCCGGCTACGTCGGCGAAGACGTCGAGAACATCATCCTGCGCCTGCTGCAGGCGGCCGACTACGACGTCGAGCGGGCCGAGCGGGGGATCGTCTACATCGACGAGATCGACAAGATCGCCCGCAAGTCCGAGAACCCGTCCATCACGCGCGACGTCTCCGGCGAGGGCGTGCAGCAGGCCCTGCTGAAGATCCTGGAGGGGACGGTCGCCAACGTGCCGCCCCAGGGCGGCCGCAAGCACCCCCACCAGGAGTTCATCCAGGTCGACACGACCAACGTGCTGTTCCTCTGCGGCGGGGCCTTCGTGGGCCTGGACAAGAGCATCGAGAATCGGGTGGGCAAGAGCGGCATGGGATTCGGCGCCGACATCAGGAGCCGCCACGACCGCCGGGTGGGCGACCTGTTGGCTCTCGTGCAGCCGGAGGACCTGCTCCGCTACGGGCTCATCCCCGAGTTCGTCGGGCGGCTCCCGGTGGTGGCCACCCTCCACGACCTGGACGAGGCCGCGCTGATCCGGATCCTGAGGGAGCCGAAGAACGCGATCATCAAGCAGTACCAGAAGTACTTCGACCTCGAGAAGGTGCGCCTCAAGTTCACCGACGACGCCGTCGCCGCGATCGCGCGCCAGGCCCTGAAGTGCGGGACGGGGGCGCGCGGCCTTCGGGCGATCCTCGAGGAGGTCATGCTCGAGACCATGTACGACCTGCCGTCGATGGAGGGACTCAAGGAGTGCCTGATCACGCGCGAGGTGATCCTGAACCGCGAGCGGCCCATCCTCATCCGCGAGCCGAGAGAGCAGACCGCGTAACGCCCTGCTCTACGTAGTCGCCACCCCGATCGGGAACCTCGAGGACGTCACGCTGCGGGCGCTGCGCGTCCTGCGAGAAGCCGACCTGATCGCCTGCGAAGACACCCGGCGGACGCGTGCCCTGCTGACGCACTTCGGCATCTCGACGCCGACCGCGAGCTACTTCGAGCGGAACAAGCGCCGCCAGGGGCCCCGCCTGCTCGGCCTTCTGCGCGAGGGCAGGACGCTCGCGCTCGTCACCGACGCCGGCACGCCCGGGATCTCGGACCCGGGGTCCGAGCTCGTGCGGGACGCGCGGGCGGCCGGCATTCCGGTGGTTCCCGTGCCGGGGCCGTCGGCGGTCACGGCGGCCCTCTCCGTCGCGGGCGTGCCGGCCTCGCCGTTCGTGTTCGAGGGCTTCCTGCCGACCAGGCCGGGCCGCCGCCGCCGCCGCCTCCGCGTCCTCTGCGAGGCGCGCATGCCCGTGGTGCTCTACGAATCGCCGCATCGGATCGCGGTCACGCTCGAGGCCATCCGGGAGGTCTTCGGCGACGTCGAGCTGCTGGTGGCCCGCGAGCTCACGAAGCGGTTCGAGGAGGTCCTGACGGGCCCGCCCGCCGCCCACCTCGCGCGGCTGGCGGGGGCCGGCGCCCGCGGCGAGTTCACGCTGGTGATCCCGGCCGGCCCCGCGGCCCCCTGAGGGCCGGTGTATACTCGACTGTCTTATGGAGGTCTCCACGGCGCTGACCATCGCGGGCTCGGACTCCGGGGGCGGAGCCGGGATCCAAGCCGACCTCAAGACCTTCTCGGCCTTCCACGTGTTCGGGATGAGCGTGGTCACGGCCGTGACCGCGCAGAACTCCCTCGGCGTTCACGGCGTGCACGAGCTCCCGCCCGCGTTCGTCGCCCGGCAGATCGATGCCGTGCTCGGCGACTTCAGGGCCGACGCGGTGAAGCTCGGCATGCTCGCCTCGGCGCCGATCGTCGCCGCCGTCGCCGGGCGGCTGCGTCACCATCGCGTGGAGGGCCTCGTCGTCGATCCGGTCATGGTCGCCAAGTCGGGGGACCCGTTGCTCACGGCCGACGCCCGCGAGGCGCTGATCGGGGAGGTCCTCCCGCTCGCGCTCGTGGTGACTCCGAACCTGCACGAGGCGTCGGTGCTGGCGGGGATTCCGGTGGAGACGCTTCCCGAGATGCAGGAGGCCGCCCGCCGCATCCACGCGCTCGGCCCGCGGTACGTGCTGGTCAAGGGCGGCCACCTGAAGGCCGACCCGACCGACCTCCTGTGGGACGGCCGGGAGGTCACCCGCTTCGACGCCCCGCGCATCGAGTCGCGGAACACCCACGGGACCGGCTGCGCCTTCTCGGCGGCGATCGCCGCCGGTCTTGCCCGCGGCCGCCCGCTGGTGGACGCCGTCCGCGACGCCAAGGCCTACGTGCGGCGCGCCATCGAGGAAGGCTTCCAGCCGGGCCACGGCGTCGGCGTCCTCCGCCACTTCATCGCCGACTGGTGAGCTGATGCCGCGCACGTCCCGGGCCGACTCGATGCCGTTCCTCGAGCACCTCGGCGAGCTCCGCACGCGCATCATCCGGTCCTCGATCGCGGTCATCGCCGGGCTCGCGATCGCGCTGAACTTCACCGACCGGATCATGAAGTTCGTGCGCCGGCCGTTCGACGTCGCCGCCCCCGGCCAGAAGCTTGTGTTCCTGACCCCGACCGAGGCGTTCTGGGTCTACATGAAGGTGGCGCTGATCGCGGGCCTCATCCTCGCCATGCCGTTCATCCTCTACCAGATCTGGGCGTTCATCGCGCCGGGACTCTACTCGCACGAGAAGCGCTACGCGGTGCCGTTCGTGCTGGTCGGCTCGGTCTTCTTCCTGCTCGGCGCCTCCTTCGCGCTGTTCGTGGTGATCCCGTTCGCGATGCGGTTCCTCGTCTCGTTCCCGGGCCCGGACCTGGCGCCGATGATCTCCATCGGCGCGTACGTGGACTTCGTGCTGAAGTTCACGCTCGCGTTCGGCGCGGTCTTCGAGCTGCCGGTCATCATCACGATCGCGGCGCGGCTCGGGGTCGTGACGCCGCAGATGCTGTCGAAGAACCGGAAGTACGCGATCCTGATCAACTTCATCATCGCGGCCGTCCTCACGCCGACGCCGGACATCTTCAACCAGACGCTGATGGCGGGCCCGCTCTGCATCCTCTACGAGCTCGGGATCATCTCCGCGCGGCTCTTCGGGCGGCGGCCGGCACCGGTCGAGAAGCCCGTCGAGCAGCCGAGCGGGACGTGAAGGCGGCCGAGCTCCTGGTCCGGTGCCTCGCCAACGAGGGGGTCGACGCGATCTTCGGCCTTCCCGGCGAGGAGACGCTGGCCTTGACCGACGTGCTCGTCGACTCCGGCATCCGCTTCATCCCGTGCCGGCACGAGCAGGGCGCGGCGTTCATGGCCGACGTCTGGGGGCGCCTGAGCGGCCGGGCCGGGGTGTGCCTGGCGACGCTCGGGCCCGGCGCCACCAACCTCATGACCGGTGTGGCCGACGCGAACCTGGACCGCGCGCCCGTGGTGGCGATCACCGGCCAGGCCGCGCGCGACCGCATCCACAAGGAGTCGCACCAGTACGTCAACGTCGTCGACATGTTCCGGCCGATCACCAAGTGGAACACCCGGCTCGAGGTCGCCTCGGTGGTCGCGGAGGCGGTGCGGAAGGCGTTCAAGGTCGCCGAGACCGAGAAGCCGGGCGCCTGCCACCTCGAGCTGCCCGAGGATGTGGCCGAGGAGACGGTGGACGCCGGCGCGGCGCCGCTCGCGACGAGCCGGCCCCGCCGGCCGTCCCCCGATCGCCCCGCGCTCCGGCGGGCCGCGGAGCTGATCGATCGCGCCCGCAACCCGCTGATCTTCGCCGGCAACGGCGTCATCCGCGGCAAGGCGTCGGGGGCGCTTCGCGAGTTCGCGGGGCGGACGGGGATCCCGGTGGCGAACACGTTCATGGCCAAGGGGTGCATCCCCTGGGACCACGAGCTCGCGCTGGGGACGATCGGCCTCCAGCTGCGGGACGCGATCTCGTGCGGGTTCGACCGCGCCGACCTCGTCATCGCCGCCGGCTACGACCCGGTCGAGTACGCGCCGAACTTCTGGAACCCGGACCGGACGAAGACCATCGTGCACCTCGACTTCACCCCGGCCGAGGTGGACCAGGACTACCCGCCCGCGGTGGAGGTCGTGGCCGACGTCCGCGAGGCCCTCGACCTCCTGCGCGACCTCGTGAGCGTGCGGCGGGACCCGACCCCGGCGCGCGCGCTCCACGACTGGATCCTCGCCGAGCTGCTGCAGGGCTCGACCGACAACCTCGGCCCGGACGACATCGTGATCTCCGACGTGGGCGCCCACAAGCTCTGGGTGGCGCGGCTCTTCCAGGCCATGAACCCGAACACGGTGATCATCTCGAACGGCTTCGCGTCGATGGGGATCGCGCTGCCGGGGGCGCTCGCGGCGAAAATGCTCTACCCCGAGCGCCGCGTGGTGGCCGTGGCCGGCGACGGCGCCTTCCTCATGAACGTGCAGGAGCTCGAGACCGCCGTCCGGCTCGGCCTCGCCGTCGTGATCGTGATCTTCCGCGACGATGCCTACGGGGTGATCCGATGGAAACAGCTCTCCCGGTACGGACGCGAGTCCGGGGTGGCGTTCGGCAACCCGGACTTCGTCCGGCTCGCAGAGTCGTTCGGCTGCCGCGGTCTGCGCGTCGAGGGCGCGGACGAGCTGGTCCCCGCCCTCGAGGCCGCGTTCGCCTCGCGAATGCCGTGCGTCGTCGACGTGCCGGTGGACTACCGCGAGAACCTCAAGCTGACGGAGCGCCTGGGGCAGCTCGTCTGCCCGCTGTAAAACATCGCCCGGACTAAAGTCCGGGGCTTTCTAGAGAAAGGAGCCCGTGCTTGAGCGCGAGAGCCTGGCCTTGCGGTCCCAGGTTGACGGTTCATCGGACCGCCGTACTGCGCGGTAGCCTCCCCGTCCAGCCCCACCGTCGTTTCGACGGCTGTCTGAGCGGGCCCACGGCTTGGTTATCGCCAGGGCCGCTCGCGGAGCGCGTGCTCAGCTCCAACTGGCGAGAGACTACCACAGAGATCGGCGCTCCTCCCCGCCCTGAAGAGGCGGGGTTTCCGCGCCGGGAGGTTCTATGATCCGATGCTGAGAGGCGCGGCGGAGCGTTCGTCGGGCACCCGCCGCGGCGCCGGGTCCGCACGGTGGCGACCTGGCGGGCCGGGGAAGGCCGCCGGGTCGATCGCCCGGACGGCGAGCGGCCGCTGGCGGGCGAGATAGGCATGGACTTCCTCTCCCTCGACCTGCCCGACGCCGTCGTGCGGGGCATCCGCGAGGCGGGCTTCGTCACCGCCACTCCGATCCAGGAGGCCGCCCTTCCGCTCGCCCTCCGGGGCAAGGACGTGGCGGGCCAGTCCCAGACGGGGACGGGCAAGACGGCCGCCTTTCTGATCGCCGCGTACACGCGCATCCTGCGGTCGGGCGGGCCGGCGGCGGCGCCGCCGGCGGCGCCGCGAGTGCTCGTCATCGCGCCGACCCGCGAGCTCGTCGTGCAGATCGAGTCCGACGCCCGCCTTCTCGGCAAGTTCACGGGGCTCCGGATCCTGTCCGTCTACGGCGGCATCGACTACGCGAAGCAGCGCGACGACCTCCGGGAGGGCTGCGACGTGCTCGTCGGCACCCCCGGGCGGCTGATCGACTACCTGAAGCAGCACGTCTGGTCGCCGCGGCGCGTCGAGGTGCTCGTGATCGACGAGGCCGACCGGATGTTCGACATGGGCTTCATCGCGGACCTCCGGTTCCTCCTGCGCCGGCTGCCGCCGGCCGAGCGGCGCCAGTCGTTCCTCTTCTCGGCGACCCTGTCCTTCCGCGTGCTCGAGCTGACCTGGGAGTTCATGAATAACCCGACCCAGATCACGATCGCGCCCAAGCAGAAGACGGTCGAGACGGTCGAGCAGGTGCTCTACCACGTCGGGCGCGAGGAGAAGTTCTCGCTCTTGCTCGGCCTCCTCCGGCTGGAGGGCGGCAATCGCATCCTGATCTTCTCGAACACGCGCGAGGAGGCGCGGCGGCTCGAGGACCGCCTCACCCGCAACGGCTGGCTCGCCCGGGCCCTCACCGGTGACGTCGACCAGAAGCGGCGCCTCCGCATCCTCGGGGAGTTCAGGGACGGTCAGCTCCCGATCCTGGTCGCGACCGACGTCGCCTCGCGGGGCCTCCACATCGAGGGCGTCACCCACGTCGTCAACTGGGATCTGCCCCAGGACCCGGAGGACTACGTGCACCGGATCGGCCGCACCGCGCGCGCGGGCGCCGGCGGCAAGGCCATCAGCCTCGTGGACGAGGCGACCGCGCTCATGCTCGAACCGATCGAGAAGTTTCTCATCCAGAAGATCCCGGTGGACTGGCCCGACGACGCCCTGTTCCTGCCCGAGATCAGGCCGACCGCCGAGGAGCGCCGGCGGTATGCGGAGGAGCGGCGCGCGCGAATCGAGGCGCGCGGCCGGTTCGGCGAGCGGGGCGAGCGGGGCCGCGGCCCCCGCGGCCGCGGCCCGCGGGGGCCGGCGCCGACGTCAGCGCCCGCCGCGCCGCCGACGCCGCCGGCGCCTCCGGCTGCACCCGGCGGCGACAGACCCCGCCGCCGCCGGCGCCGGGGCGGCCAGCGGGGCGGCCCCCCGGCCGGGGGCGCCCCCTCCTCCGCCTGACCGGGCGCCCGCCTACGGGAGGCGGTGGATCGGAAACACCGTGCGTCGGAGCATCTCGACCTGACGGTCGGCGAATTCGCGCGCGGCCTGGCGGATCGTCGGGGGGAGCTCGACCGGCGGGTCCCAGAGCTCGAGGCTCCGGAAGCGGAAGCGTCGCGCCTCGGCGGCGAAGTCGGCCGGGAGCGCCTGCGGAAGCTCCGCGCCGTTCATGGTCGCCCAGGCCGCCGTCCACGCACGGGCGACGTTCGTCACGTCGTAGCCGCCCCCGCCGAGCGCCACGAGTCGCGGAGCCAGGTCGACCAGGCGCGCGACGGTGCGGGTGAACCCCTGCACGGTGAGCGAGAGATGCGTGAGCGGATCCGTGTGGTGAGAGTCGATCCCGAGCTGCGCCACCACGACGTCGGGCCGGAAGGCGGCGAGGAGCGGCGGCACCACCGCCTCGAACGCGGCCCGGTACACCTCCTCGTCGGTGAACACGTCGAGGGGGACGTTCACCGCGTAGGCGAGGCCGGCGCCGAGCCCCTGCTCCTCCACGAACCCGGTCCCCGGGAAGAGGCGGTCCCCGCGCTCGTGCGTCGAAATGGTCAGCACGTTCGGGTCGTCGTAGAAGGCAAACTGCACGCCGTCGCCATGGTGGGCGTCGATGTCGACGTAGGCGACGCGCAGGCCGCGGTCCCGGAGGTGGAGAATCGCCAGCACCGCGTCGTTGACGTAGCAGAAGCCCGACGCGCAGTCGGGCATCGCGTGGTGGAGTCCCCCCGCGAAGTGGAACGCGCGCGTCACCTCGCCGGCGGCGACGAGTTGCGCGGCGAGGATCGAGCCGCCGGCGGCGAGCCGGGAGGCCTCCCACAGCCCGGGGAAGACCGGGTTATCTCCCGCGCCGAGGCCGTGGAGCCCCGCCCGCCCGCTCGGTCCCCGCCCACTCGCCTCTTTCAGGATCTCCAGGTACTCGCGCGTGTGGAAGCGGCCGATCGCGGTCTCATCGGCCGGCGGGGGGTCGTGGACCTTGGCGTCGGGCAGGCTCGTGAGGCCGTACGCCTCCATGAGCCGCCAGGTCAGACCGAGCCGCTCCATGCGCAGCGGGTGATCGGGACCGTAGTCGAAGCGGGTCCACTGATCCGAGTGGATCAACGCGGTCTTCACGGCAGGCGCCCTCGCCGCGCGGCGCCCCGCCCGGGGGCGCTCCGAGCGAGCGCCCGCCGCGGCGCGGCGGCGGCCCGGACCCAGCGGCCGCTCTTCCCGCCCGACTTTTCGAGGAGGCCGAGCTCCGCGATCGTCACGCCTTTCTCGATCGCCTTCACCATGTCGTAGACCGTGAGGGCGGCGACCGCCGCCGCGGTGAGGGCCTCCATCTCCACGCCGGTCTTGTCGACCGTCCGCACGCGGGTCTCGATCGTGAGCGTCGAGGCCCGCCGGTCCGCGGCGAACGCGACGTCGACGACGGTCAGGCGGAGCGGGTGACAGAGCGGGATCAGGTCGGGAGTCCGCTTGGCGGCCAGGATGCCGGCGGTCCGGGCCACGCCGAGCACGTCGCCCTTCTTGACCTGGCCGGCCCGGATGGCGGCGAGCGTGGCCGGCTTGAGCACGAGCACGGCCCGCGCCACCGCCTCGCGGGCAGTCTCCGCCTTGGTGGATACGTCCACCATGCGGGCCTCGCCCTCGGGCGTCAGGTGAGAGAGGCCGCGAACGGACGCCTCTCCCATACGTGACTTCCGGATCAGGCGGTGACGCTGAGTCGAGCGTGGCGGATGATGGCCTCCATCCGATCCTTGGCCATCAGCTTGAGCTTCTTGAGCTCGCCGATCCGCCACTGCTGTTCCGCGGACAACGGCGGAACTTGTTGCTGAAGCTGCCCGATTTGCTCGTCGTAGGTGTGGTGCTCGCTGCGGAGGCGCCGAAACTCCTCGTTCTCGGCCGTCAGTCTCTCGATGAGAGATGCCTGATCCATGCCGACCACCTCCTTGAGTTGAGCCATGTTATAGCCATCCGCGAAAACGTTGTCAAGCTGTGCCGTCGAGCCGGATGAGGTGGGGCGCGGTCGCCTTGAAGGCGGCGGTGACCCGCGCCCCCTCGACGAGGCCGAGCTCCTCGACGGAGCGGCGGGTGACGAGCGCGACGAGCGGGAAGCCGCAGTCGACCACCACGCGCGCCTCCGGTCCCGCGGCCACCACCCGCGTCACGCTCCCGACGAGGCGGTTGCGGGCGCTCGAGACCCCGGCCCCGACGTCGCCCGGCGAGAGGGTGACGTCCTCAGGACGGAGGCACACGCGCACCCGCTCGCCGGCCGCGGCCTCCGCCGCCACCTGGATCTTCTGGCCGCCGACGTCGACGAGCGTCAGGCCGGCCGAGACCGAGAGGACGCGGCCGTCCGCGATCGTCTCGACGCCCACGAAGCGCGCGACCTCGTTCGAGACGGGCGCCTGGAAGAGCCGCTCGGGAGTGTCCAGCTGAACGATCCGGCCGCGGATCAGCACCGCCACGCGGTCGGCCAGCGCCCGCGCCTCGGTCCGCTCGTGGGTGACGAGCACCGTGCTCACGCGCTCGCGACGGAGGATCCGCCCGAGGTCGGCGAGCAGCGTGTCCCGCGAGGGCGGATCGAGGGCGGAGAAGGGCTCGTCGAGGAGCAGGACCTCCGGCTCGAGCACGAGCGCCCGCGCGAGCGCCACGCGCTGCGCTTCGCCCCCCGAGAGCGTGCGCGCCGGGCGGTCGGCGAGCTCCCGGATCCCGAAATGGTCGAGCCACCGCGCGACGCGCGGCCGGCGCACCGCCGCGGGGACGCCGCGGAAGCGGAGCCCGAGGGCGACGTTCTCCTGCACGGTCGTGTCAGCGAGGAGCGCCTCCTGGAAGACCGTGGCCATGCGCCGCCGGGCCTCGAGGCGCCGCCCGGCCGGGACGGCGGCACCCCGGACCCGGACCGCGCCCGCGGCGGGCGCCTCGAGGAGGCCGAGGACGCGGAGCAGCGTCGACTTGCCTGAGCCGTTCGGCCCGATGACCGCGAGGATCTGCCCGTCCTCGAGCTCGAGGGCGGGGATCTCGAGGACGAGCGCGCCGGCGTAACGGACGGTGACGTCCGTCAGCGAGACGACGGTCATGGTCACGCCGAGGGCAGGACCTGGATGGAGCCGCGGTGGATGGAGATCTGCCAGGAGCGGTCCCGCGGGATCTCCAGGATCTCGTAGACGAGCTTCGGCACCTCGACCTCGAGGTCGTAGTCGCCTTGTGCCGGCGGCCCGGGCTCGTCGAGCCGCAGGTAGAGGGTCCACACCGTGCCGGCGTCCGCCTCGCGGACCACCGTCGCGCTCATCAGGTTCGTGTGGTGCTGGGCGTCGGGCCCGCCCCGGTCCTTGCGGATCAGGCGCACGTACTCGGGCCGGATGTAGAAGGCGAGCGCGCTACCCGGCTCCGGCAGGTAGGAGCGGGTCGGCGAGTTCGCGCCCTCGAGGAGCTGGCCGCGCCAGCGGAACTGGATGCCGTCGGCGGTGGCCTTCACCACGCTGCCGCGGAGGATGTTGCGGATCCCCATGACGCGCGCGACCGCCTCCGACGCCGGCTGCCACAGGAGCTCCGTCCGGGGCGCCGACTGGATCGCTCGGCCGTTGGCGTAGACGACCACGGTGCTGGCCAGCTGGTAGGCCTCGGCGAGATCGTGCGTCACGAGCACCGCCGTCTTGCCCCAGTCGGAGAGGATCGCGCCGAGGTCGTCGCGGAGCTGGCGCCGGAGCGGCGCGTCGAGCGCGGAGAGCGGCTCGTCGAGCAGGACCAACTCGGGGTCCGGGGCGAGCGCGCGCCCGAGGGCGACTCGCTGCTGTTGGCCGCCCGAGAGCTCGCGCGGATAGCGGTCGGCGAGGCCGCCGAGCCCGAGCCGCGCGATGACCTCGCGGACGCGCGCCTGGCGCTCGGCGCGGGGCCGGCCGCGCAGCCCGAACGCCAGGTTGTCGGCGACGCTGAGGTGCGGGAAGAGCGCGTAGCCCTGGAACACGTAGCCGAGCCGGCGCGCCTGCGGGGGCAGGTCGACGCCGGCGGCGGTGTCGAGGAGCGTGCGTCCGTTCACTACGACGCGCCCGCGGTCGGGGCGAACCAGGCCCGCCAGGCACTGAAGGGTCAGGGTCTTGCCGGAGCCCGACGGGCCGAAGAGGACGGCGGTGCCGTCGCCGGCCGACCAGTCGACGTCGAGGGTGAAGCCGGGCAGCGCCTTGCCGATCCGGACGGTGAGACGCTCGCTCAGTCGAGGGCCTCCGTCACGGGGCCCGGCCGCCCAGGCGATTGGCCGCGACCAGCACCGCGCCCGAGAGCGCGGTCAGCATGACCACGAGCCAGAGGGCCTCGCCCGTCTCGCCGGTCTGCGCCGCCGTGTAGATCGCGAGGGGCACCGTCTGCGTCCGGCCGGGGATGTTGCCGGCGAGCATCAACGTCGCGCCGAACTCGCCGAGCGCGCGGGCGAAGGCGAGGACCAAGCCCGCCAGGAGCCCCTTGCGGGCGAGCGGCAGCGTGACCTCGAGCGCGGTCCGCCATTCTGAGCGGCCGAGCGTGAACGCCGCCTTCTCGTAGGCGGGGTTGACGGACTCGATGGCGGCGCGGGCGGTCCGCACGATCAGGGGCATTGCCATGACCGTCGCCGCCACGACGGCCGCCCACCAGGTGAAGGCGACCGACCAGCCGGTGAGGGCGTAGAGGGGCGCGCCGAGCCAGCCGCGGCGGCCGAGGAGCACGATCAGGTAGTAGCCGGTCACCGTCGGCGGGAGCACGAGCGGCAGCGTGACGAGGAGGTCGAGGAGCCCGCGGCCGGCGAAGCGGCGGCGCGCGAGCAGGTACGCGAGCGGGATGCCGATGACGGCGTTGGCCGCGGTCGCGACCACGGCGACCCTGACCGACAGCCAGAGTGCGGTCAGCGCCTCGGCGCTCACCAGGTACCTCGGGGCGTCATGCCATCGTCCCTCTCGAGGAGGCGCGCGCTCCGCTCCGGAGCGCGACCCCAGTATACATGGCCGGCGGGCGCCCCGTCGGCGCCCGCGCGGTCAGGGAGCGCGGCGCTGCTGGATCCAGGTGAGCGCGGCGTTGACGAGGAACATGATCGCGAGCAGCAACACCGACAGCGCGATGGCAACGTCGAAGTTCCCCTTGCTCGCCGCGAGCACGGTCGCGGTCGTGAGCACGCGGGTCTGGCCGCGGATGTTGCCGCCGACCATTAGCGAGGCGCCGACCTCCGAGATGACGCCGCCGAAGCCGGCCATGGCGGCGGCGAGCATCGGAAGCCGCGCCTCGCGGAGGAGGACCCAGAGCAGCTGCCCCCGCGAGGCGCCGAGGCCGCGCATCTGCAGGCGGAAGCGGTCCGGGATCTGCTGGATGGCGGCCAGGGTCAGCCCGGTCACGATCGGCGCCGCGATGGCGAGCTGGGCGAGGACCATCGCGATCGGCGTGTAGATCCACTCGAGGAACCCGAACGGGCCGCTGCGCCAGAGCAGGATCGACACGAAGAGACCCACCACGACCGGCGGCAGCCCCATGCCGGTGTTGACGAGGCTGATCGCGAGTCCGCGGCCCGGGAAGCGGCCGAGGGCCAGCGCGACGCCGAGCGGGATCCCCAGCAGCAGCGAGAGGCAGGTCGCCGCACCCGAGATCTCGAGCGACCGCAGCGTGATCCCGAACACGTCCGCGTCGCCGCCCGCGAGGAGCCCGAGCGCCTGCCGGAGGCCGTCCCAGACGAGCGCCACGCTACTTGGGCTCCGGCTTGCCCGCGTCGGGGAAGAACAGGGGGGCGCCGTACAGCTCGACGCCGAAGGTCTCGATGGTCGCCTGGGCGGCCGGGGAGACGAGGAAGTCCTCGAGGGCACGGCCGCCCGCGACGTTGACGCGGGGGGCCCTCACGGGGTCGGGGCGCAGGACGTGGTAGACGTTCGCGAGCGCGGGGTCGCCCTCGAGCACGATGCGGAGC
>QHRX01000260.1 GCA_003221455.1 Candidatus Rokuibacteriota bacterium | reverse complement strand
CCAGCGATACGTCAAGGGTCGCCGTCCGCGGCGCCGCACCAAAATCGTTGTTTCCGACGTAGACGCGATCCTTGAGCCCGATCCTCGCCGCCTGCACAAAGGGCTGGTCGATCTGACTACGCGAGGCCTGAACGTTCATCGCACCCGATGAGGCGAAGTCGAGGGTCCTCAATTCATTGAGGAGCAGATTCCCTGGAATCCGCAGGATCCCCGCATACAAGGCCGCCGCCGTGCCGCCGGTGGAGGCATGGGTGATGTCCCCGGTTCCCACCGGCCCCGCACTCGGTACGATGTTCCGCAAGGACCAGGTGTTGCCGTCATCCTCCGAGACAAAGACGGGCGCAAATCCGCTGGCGGCCCCCTCGGGGTTCGGGGTGAACGCCGACGCGGCCATTTTTCGAGGATCCGTCGGATGAACCGACAGGAATGGCTCGCTATCCTGATTTTCCTCGCCACTCAGCGACGCGGGAATCATATCCACGACGATGACGGCGCCGAGTGTCGAGGGGGGGCGCGGGGACGGCGCCGGAGGCGCTGAAGTCCGACAACCGGTAAAGACCGTCAAGAGGAGGACGAGCGTCACGAAGCCCATCGAGACCTCCGTCGGTCGACCGGAACCCGTCGAATCCTCAGCATCGCGTCCTTTCAGATGGTCGAAAGGGTGCCCCGTCCACCCCACAACCGGGGGCGGATCACGTCTGACCCGCCGGGGCGGCTCGGGTCACTGCCGTCGTCGCGGCGTTCTCGATCCGCAAGCCCGCCGGGCCGGACAAGCTGGCCCGGCGCTATCACGAGGCTTGGGCTCAGGCGCCCGGACGGGCAATGACTCAGTCGCCGACGACGCGGCGGCCTGCCCTCTTACACTATACCCTCGCGGCGCACTCCGCGACGCCGGGTCGGCGAGCGAATGCCGTGATGGCGGCGCACGTCAACCCCGTCACCGGACGTCCGGGGATCGAGACGACTCGGCCCACTGCGGCTTCTGGCCAGGACAGGTCCTCGGCGCCGCGAGACACAAAGACCCGGAAGTCACAAACAACCCCTCTTCGCGCCGACGTTTCTAATCGAGTATCGTACGCACTGGGCTCCCACCGGGGGGCGCCTGGCGCACGCTAGCGGCTTCGGACCGAACCAATCTTACAACGGAGGTAGGGCGATGCGACTCTTCGTGACCATACCCGTGGTCTTGCGCGCGCTCCTCTCAGTGGGGCGCGTTCGATATGTACTGGGGACGCTCACACTCCTGATCGCCGTAGTGGCCTCTTCACAAGAGGCGGCGAAGCCTCGCCTTCCCCTCGTCGATCCCTTCACCCAAGACCCGGTATTGCGCCCGATCTTCGACGGCATGAGATCGCGCGGACTAGAGCCGCTCAACATCCACCGAACGATCGGACACGCTCCGGAGCTCTACAAAGCCTTCGCAGGCCTGGCAATCGCTCTCCGTTTCTCAGGAGTGACGCCGCGGGTCGACCGAGAGCTGATGATTCTGCGCACGACTCAGCTCAAGGAGGGCGAATACGAGTTTGCCCACCATAAACGCATCGGGCTCACATGTGGACTTACAGAGGCACAGATCGACAGCCTCCCCAGCTGGCGCCGGACATCCGTCTTCAATGAACGGCAGCGCGCCATCCTCGGATATGCGGAGAAAATGGTGCAGGCCGCCGATGTGGACGACGCGACATTCGCCGCGATGCAACGCCTCTTTTCGTCCCAAGAGATCATCGAGCTCACGATGACCTCTGGATTCTACGTGGGGATCGCTCAGTTTTCGCGTGCGCTTAGAATCGAAATGGACAAGACCCCGACCACGTATGCGAATTGCTGAGCATGGACAATGAGTTCGCGGGCCTTTGGGACGCTGCGCATCTCGGCGTGCGGCCGTCCGGGGCTGGCCCGGCCTCGTTGCCCCGCTCATCGCGGGCCTATGGATAGATCGGATGGTCAGCTTCCCCACTTCCTCAGGCATTCGAACGCTGTCGCCGCGAGCTCGCGGCGACAGCGTTCGGCCGCCGCCGGTCTTCCAGCTTCTTCCTCGTGGACGCCCGCCGCCGTCTTCCATCATGGTGCCAACTCAAATCCCGAGACTGACTCACACCGAGCATGAACACCCCAGATTTCTCCCGCCGGTCTTTTCTTCAATTGCTCTCCGCGGTCGCGGCCTGGGCCGCCGGCGGGACCCGTTCCCGCGCGAGGGCGGCGTACGCGCCGGAGGTGCGCCGTGACGCGGTGCGGCTCCGACGGCCGTACATTGCGGTCCAGGTTCCGGCGGTTTCGTTCGTCGATGAGGGCGTCGAAACGGTGCTGGACGTCCTGCGCGAGAAGGCTCACGTCAACACGGTTTGGTTAAACACCTACACGTGGGACTACGGCACCGGTGGGCGGCAACTCGCGGGCCACCCCTTTCCCGATCACGGCCCGCAGGAGCCGGACCAGCTCCATGGCGGCGCGGTGTTTGACTACGATCCAAAATACTTTCGGCACACCGCGCTGAACCAGTTCCGCTCGCCGGACTACCAGGGCCGAAATCTTCTCCAAGAAGTCCTGCCCAAGGCCAAAGACCGAGACATGGATGTCGTGGCCTGGGATTTCTTCTTTCCCGACCGCGACGTGCCCCGGAAGCTGAAGAACATGGACCGCGTCGTAGAAATTGATGTCCATGGCCAACGCACGTGGGCGCCGTGCAACAACAATGAGGACTATCGCCAGCACATGTTTGGGCGGGTTCAGGTCTACCTCCGGCAATACCCGGACGTCGCCGGCATCGCCTGGGGGCAGGAACGAATGGGGCCCCTGATGAACATGATCGGCGGCACGTGGGGACAACCCTTCATCTCCTGTTTCTGTCCGCACTGTCAGAAGAAGGCGCGGGACCGCGATCTCTCCGTCGAGCGGGCGCGGCGGGGTTACCTCGACCTCGAAAAACTTCTCGGGGCGGCCCGGCGCGACGAACGGCCGGCCGACGGTTATTTCGTAAGCTTTTGGCGCTTGCTGTCCAAGTACCCGGAAATCCTGGGCTGGGAAAAACTGTGGACGGACAGTTATCACGAAATCCGGGCCGAGGTGTATCGTCGGTCGAAATCCATCGCTCCGGAGAAGCCGCTTGGCTTTCACATCCTGCACAATGCCACGCTCAGCCCCTTGTACCGTGCCGAGGAAGACTACGCCGAGACCGCGACGTACGCCGACTTCGTGAAACCAGCCGTCTATCATATTGTTGGCGGCGGACGCATGGCCCTGTTTCTGGAGCGTCTTTCCACCACGATCTTTCACGACGCGAGGCCCGACGACGTTCTGCCCTTCTACTACAAGATCATGAACTACGAGGAGGCTCCCCACGCGGAGCTTCCCACGGCCGGCCTCTCCGCCGACTACGTGGCCCGCGAAACCAAACGTGTCATCGCCGACGTCAATGGCGCGATCGCGGTCTATCCTGGCATTGACGTGGGCGTTCCGGCCGGGGCCGGCGAGAGGCAGATTACGCCGGACGATGTTCGAGACGCGGTCAAAGCCGCCTTCGAAGCCGGCGCGCCAGGCGTGGTCCTCTCGCGCAAATATTCAGAAATGAAGCTCGCCAGCCTCGCGGGCGCCGGACAGGGTGTGCGCGAGGCGGGGGTGCTCTAGCCGGCGCTTGTGGAAGGCGCCCAAACAACGCGCTGAAGGGCAACGCGGACGGCCGCGCTGAGCGGGCGTCAGAAGTTCAGCAGGACTGCCGCCGCTCCGCTGAGGACGCCGAGCACCACCACAGTCGTGGCGATCGCGAAGACGATCCTGAAGGGGAAGACCTTGGCTACCATCGCGAGAGACGGCAGGCTGACTGGCGGGAGAGTGGTCATCAGTGCCGCTGCCGGTCCGACGCCGAGGCCGTAGGCCATCAACGTCTGCACGATCGGAATCTCGCCTGCGGTCGGGATGACGAAGAGCGTTCCCGCGCCGGCGAGGCCGATCGTCCAGAGCACCCCGTGTGCGCCCGGCGTCACGGTGGGAAACAGCCAGGCACGTGCGGCTCCGAGCAAGAGCACCAGGATAGCGTACTCCGGGATGAGCCCGATCGAGAGTCGCCAGAACTCTTTCAGACACCGCTTCCAGATCGCCGAGGGCACCGTGGCGTCGATTGGCCCCGCATCGCTCCCTCCGGCGATCGCCGGCGCACGCGCGATCGACGAATCGTCTCGCGCGAGCCACTGGACGAGGTACGCGATGACGAAGACGAGCAGCACTCCGACAATGAGTCGCAGACCAACCCAGCGCCATCCGAGCACGAACCCCATGAAGATCATCGTAGCGGGATTGAGGATCGGGTTGCCGAGCCAGAAGGCCAGCGCCGCGCCGACGGAGCAGCCGCTCCTGCGGAGCCCCAGTGCCACTGGGGCAGCACAGCAGGTTCACATCATTCCCGCGGTTGAGATTAGCCCGGCGAGTGCCACCCGGCTGAATTTCATGCTCCCAAGAACCCGCACGAGCCAATCTCTCGGTACCAGCGCCTGCACGCCCGCGCCCAGGAGCAGCCCAAGCACCATCGCCTGCCAGATCGATTTCCCGTACGCCCACGCGTATCCAAGCGCCGCCTCGACCGATGGGGGCGGCGGCGTCGCCAGCTTCCCCGAGACGATTGAGCCACCGATGGAGTGTTGCGAGGCCGCGACGAAAGCCCGGTGATAATACGGTCCCCACTTCACGTAGTAGAGGCCGCCGACGAAAAGGACAGCGAGGACCAGGGGTCCCGAGAGTACGGCGCTGCGCTTTGGCCCGGCGCGCATGGCGCTGATTTTACTCTCGCGAACGCAAATCGCAAAGTGGATCGGGTCGCGGTCTGGTCGTTCTTCACCGATGACACGCTCCGACGGCGACGACACCCTGTGTACGTGATCGGCCACACACGATAGGTCAGGCGGGAGGGCAAGTTCCGATTTGCTTGTAGAGTGGAGGCATCGAGCGCAAACTCACCTTTTAGAGCCAGAGAGTGAAGGAAGAACCAGTGAGCTGGACCAGATCCGCAGACCCCGCCCGATCCACCACACCACGCGGACAGCAGGGGGGCGCGGCGGCTCGCGGCGTCCCAATGTGGAGGCCGCGATGACTCACCGATTCGGTCGTCGTCTGGCGTTGTTCTCCGCGGCCGTGACGCTCGGATGGATGGTCGCCAGCGGCCCGGTGGTGGGCCAACACCTCGCCGCCGGACCCGCCCACGCCGGAGGCGCGGGTGAGGAGACCGCCGTCTTCGCTGGTGGCTGCTTCTGGGGCGTGCAGGCAGTCTTTCAGCGGGTGAAGGGTGTCCAGCGCGCTGTGTCTGGGTACGCCGGAGGCTCGGCGAGTTCCGCGCGCTACGAGGTCGTCAGCGGCGGCACCACGGGGCATGCCGAGTCGGTACAGCTCACCTACGATCCGGCGCAGATCCCCTATGCGCAGCTGCTAAAGGTCTTCTTCTCTGTCGCGCATGATCCGACTCAGCTGAACCGGCAGGGCCCCGACGTGGGGGCCCAATACCGGTCGGCTATCTTCTACGTGAACGAGGCACAGCGGCAGATCGCGCTCGCGTACATTGCCGAGCTGAACGCGGCGAAGGCATTTCCGCGTCCCATCGTGACGCAAGTCGTACCGCTCACGAGGTTCTACCCGGCGGAAGCGTATCACCAGGACTATCTTGATCGGCATCCGAACGAGCCATACGTCGTCTTCAACGATTTGCCGAAGATCGCCAATCTTCGCAAGCAGTTTCCAACCCTCTACGTCGCCAGGTGAAGCAGCGACGAGCCGGGCCAACCCACTCGTTCCGGCCCGGCGCCCGCAACAGCACGGTAACGTGAGCGGAGCCATCGGATCGATCAGAGGAGCTCTGGGTCGCCAACGCTTCCAGGACTTGGGGATCGCCGCGGCCGCCCGTCGGGACTGGGAGTCCAGGAACAACTACGAGCGCTTCTCCCGTCACATGGTCACAGATCCAACATGTCGATAGTCAATTCTCAAGCGTCGCGATTCCAGCGAGAATTGTCTGGACGACTCCCTCGTCTCCGAGCGCGGAATCGATCATGAGATGGTAGAGCTGCCGGTCCGGCCAGTCCTTGTCGAAGTACTTCTTGATGAACGCCGCCCGCTCTCTGTCGACGGTCTCCACGAGCTGCGTGGCCTCGGCGGCGCTCCGCCCGGCGCGTCGCTCCCGGCGGATCTTCTCGTCGAACGGCGCATAGACGAACACGTGGTAGGCATCCGCGCGGTCACGTAGAAAGTAGGCCGACCCGCGTCCGACGATGACGCAGTTGCCGGCCGCGCCCGCCCAACTGGTTTGCTCGGGTGACTCCGAGCTGCGCGCGCGCCTCGGCCACGCGGGCCACGGCGAGGCGGAGATCCTTGTTCTCGTCGAGGGCCGTCCGGATCAGCTCCTGCAGGACTGGATCTCCGAACAACTCCCACCATCCGAGATCGGCCAGCGACCCAGGTCCCGCGGGGCCGGTTCGCCAATGCGCGGCCGCCATGATCTCGGGTCGCTTGTAGTCGCGCCCTGTGGTGCACCCCCCGAGACCACACCACACGACCAGTGCCAGAGACGACCACCGCACGGCGCGACAGGCAGGAGACATTCTTGCCCTCCTCGCGTGTTCACCCACCATCGAGATCATTGGAATGCGACCACCAACCCGCAGCAGGGTCCTCTTGGGAACTCGCTTCACGGTCAGCGGTAGCCGGCGAGGAAAGGTAACACGAGCCCGGACGGGCCGAGAGGTATGGAAACCAGGCAATCGTGCCCGCGTCATCGTCCGACTCCTCAGCCCAGCAGCCCAGCCGGCGTCAGTCTCCGCGGTCCGACGCGCTGAACCAATGCGCGGTATGATCCGCCACCCAGCGCAACGACCTGGGCGCGCATCGAATCCGCCCGCGGCCCGCTCGAAACGCAGCCGCTGAGCGCAGCACGCGGCCGATGACGCGGCCGCCGCGGCCCGCCTCAACTTCCCGCCTAGCTCATGCCGAAGCCGGCCGCGCTATTCGCGGCGCGGGGAGCCCGCGCCGGGACGGCTGTCTTGGTCTCGAATCTCCGAGGGTGCGAAGAACGGTACGCAGTGGAGAAGGTCGCGCCGTCGCCGAGTCGCGCTCCGAGCTACGTCACGCGCCCGCCGTTCTGCGCTGCCGGCGTCAGCCTGATTCCGTGTGTATCGAGATAACGCTCGAGGGCATCGGCCGACGCGTCGCGATCGGCGAGAGCGACGTAGCCGTCGGGGCGGACCAGATAGAGCGCGTCGCGCGCGAGCCCCGCGCGACGCATCGGACGATGCCACGGGAAGACGTGCAGGGCGAGGCCGCGCGACGCGCACGCCTTCCGCACCCCGCCGGAGGGCTCGCCGTAGACGTGAGTCTGCCACGCGAGCGACGAGAGTGGCCCGAAGTTGTCGCCGACCCACGGCAAGCGATCGCCGCCGTGCACGCCGCCGGCTCGGCCTGCGCTGAGCGTGCTCTCGCGATAGCGTACGCGCGTCTGGGAGACGGTACGGAACAGGAAGCGTCGCACGAGCCTCGAGCGAAATAGTACGGGCAGGACGCGCGGGACGACGTGCACGCGCACCACCCGCGCGAGGCGTCCACGACTCGTCACGAGCGTGAAGGCGCGGTCGGTGGTGGCTACCAACCGTCGTGCGAAGCCGATGCGCTCCGGCTCGTACGTCTCAAGGATCGCGGGCGGCGCCTGGCGCTGCAACACGGCGGCGAACTTCCACGCAAGGTTCACGGCATCGCCGATCCCCGTGTTCATCCCCTGCCCGCCGACGGGACTGTGGATGTGGGCGGCGTCGCCGAGGAGGAATGCACGGCCCTTAACGAACCGCTCGGCCACGCGATGGTGGACGTGATACGTCGAGAACCAGTTCAGGCGGTGCACGTCGATGTCGAGCCGGGCGAAGACACCGGCGCTGACATCGTCCCAGTCGAGCACGTCGAGCTGACGCTCGGCATTCGATCTCACGGTGCCCACGAGCCTGGCGCCACGCGCACTCTTCATCGGGAACACGGCGAGGAAGTCGCCGTCATCGAGCGCCACGTGGAGCTCGCCGTCCATGACGGCGCCGCTAGCCTCCACGTCGGCGACGTAGAACAGGTGCTCGTACGTGCCTCCGGGAAATCCGATGCGTAGGGTCTCGCGCACGGTGGAATGCGCGCCGTCGCAGCCGGCCACGTACGCCGCGGCGCAGCTCTCCTCCGTGCCGTCGGCCCGGCGGAGACGCGCTGAGACGAGATCACCGCGGTCCTCGAAGTCGATCAGCGTCGTGCCGCGCTCGACCTCGACGCCGCGCGCCGCCAGCTGCGCGATCAACACGCGCTCGTGCTCGTCCTGCGGGAAGATCAGCGCATACGGGAACGGGCTGAGGCCCATGCCGACATCGCCGAACGCGACACGCCCGGCCTTCGTGCCGCGAACCCACAGGTTCGCCGCGACGAACCGACGCCCTCGCTCGATGACGTCACGCGCGAGACCGAGATGGTCGTAGAGCTCTAGCGTGCGTACCTGCACGGCGAGCGCACGCGAGGTCGTCCCCGGCTCCGCCGTCTTGTCGATGATTCGTACGCGAACGCCGAGTGCGGCCAGCCACAGCGCGATCACCAGCCCGGTGGGGCCGGCACCGACGACGAGCACATCGGTTGTCATGATGGCTCCTTCGCGAGAACGACCTCCTCCCCGCCGAGGGGCATGTCGGTGCCGGCCTCGATGGACGGCCAGTTTCCGCCCCGGGCGTCATCTTGATCAGCCGCCCTGCGAAAGAACTCGTCGCGGTACACGCTGACAGTCGAGAGCGCCTCGTCTACGGCGGCCTCATCGTGCGCGAAATAGGTTCGTGTAATCTCTGACACCATCTTGGCCGCCTCCTCATCGGGCTCAAGGAGGTCGAGGAGGTGCCATGTGACCGCGTCCCAAATGTCCTGAGGGCGCTCGGCGTCCGGCCGCCACGGATGTGGTCGGGCCATTCAAGGCACGGCGTCGCCCTCGGCGGCCGTTCCTCAGAAGCCGAAGCTGCTCAAGGCGGGGTGGTCGTCCGGTCGCCGGCCGAGAGGCCAGCGAAATTTGCGGTCTTCCTCGCGGATGGGCACGTCGTTGATGGACGCGTGACGTGCCATCATCAGCCCCTGCGCATCGAACTCCCAGTTCTCGTTGCCAAAGGAACGAACCCAGCCCAGAGCTCCTTGATCAGTCTATAGTCCAGCTCTCGGTCCCATTTGCGCCGAAGAAACGCGACGATCTGCTCCCTGCCGACAACGAACTCGGCCCGGTTGCGCCAACGGCTTTGCGGACTGTAGGCCAGGGCGAGCCGTTCGGGGTCCCGGGAATTCCAGCCATCCTCGGCCATCCGCACCTTGTGGGTGGCGGTCTCGAACGTAAACGGTGCCAGTGGCGGTCGGGTGTCGGCGCCGCCTACACTGCGGTCGATCAGTAGCGTCATGCCGTGTCACCTCCCTCACTTACGATGCCGCGGTGTTCACCGGCGTTTCGGCTAAAGGAATCGCCGCCGCGCATGACGAAACTGGATGGGGTCCTCAAGCACGGTCAGGAGGTGGGGCGCCACAGTGCAGATCACGTCGGGCAACGTCACTGCGTTTGGCTCGCTACGACACTCGGGATACTTGCACACTCCCGCGCCCACCCAGCACCCCGGCCCTCTTAGTGAATCTCAGAACGGACCGTCGTCGCCGTCCCGGAACCTAACCTCCGCCCTCAGTTGACGGTCGTTCGGCGAACTTGGCACGTTCACGCACCGACCGTCACGAGTCGTAAATGAGCCAAAAACCTCAGAAGTCCTCGAGGATCGCGTGGTGGCCCCAAGGGGTTTCGAACTCAACAGATTGAGACACCCTGGACCGCATTGCGGCGCGATCTCGCGCGGCGGCTATCAGCGCGGCTCTGTGGTAGAGTCCCGACTAAGAACCGTCGACCCGTCGAGATCGAACAGGAGGTCCTCCATGATGAACGAGGCAACGACCCAGAAGCCGGCGGCGGCTCACCCCCGGGGGAAACTGGCGTATGCGAGTCCGGCCACCGCCCCGCTCGTCGCAGGGCGGCGCGCCTTCTTCAAGTACCGCGACCTGGGCGTCACGGCAGCGAGCAACGGGCGGATGCGGGCGCAGGTGACGTCGGCGGTCGACGGAATGACGAAGCCGACCGGGTGGCACTACCACGTCTGCGAATCGCAGTTCGTGTACGCGCTGACCGGGTGGGTCGACCTGGAATTCGAAGATGGCCAGACTCTTCGGCTGCGGGCGGGTGAGTCGCTGTACATTCCAGGGGGCATGCGTCACAATGAAATCCGCACCTCGGACGCCCTGGAGATCCTGGAAGTGTCCGTGCCCGCGGACATGGGGACCGTGCCCTGCGACCCGCCCGAGGGGTGGCCGC
The DNA here is from genome assembly GCA_003221455.1 of Candidatus Rokuibacteriota bacterium. GTDB lineage: Bacteria > Methylomirabilota > Methylomirabilia > Rokubacteriales > CSP1-6 > AR9. The sequence goes on along the minus strand of QHRX01000260.1, from coordinate 7,316 downwards.
AGCGGGCCTGAACCGCCGCGACGCACGGCCGGCAGCGGAAGGGCTCCGAACGCTCCAGAGGTCCGAATCTCAGGCAGGTTCTGTTCCCTACCCTGGGCGTCGCGGCCATAAACGCTGGCACTGAATACCGAGCATCGTCGCGTCACCGCTGCGCGTCCTCGGCGCGCTCCAGCGCACGTCGTACTACGCGGCGGACCTCGTCCGGAGAGAAGGGCTTGCTCAGGCTCAGAGCGCCGACGCGTTCAATGAATTGCCTCGTCTCGGCACTCAGACTATCTCCCGTCATAAACACGAAGCGACTCGTGAGATTCGGGTCGATCCGCTCAAGCTCGCGGTACAGCCCCGCGCCGTCGAGCTCTGGCATCCGAACGTCACTGAGGACCAGGTCGAATGTTCGCTCTCGGAGTTTCTCCTTGGCGCTCGCTCCGCTGCATGCCGTTTCGGCCTCAAGCCCATCGGAGCGGAGCACGTCGACGAGAAGCTCGAGAATCTCCGGCTCATCGTCGATGATGAGAACCACCCGTCCGCCGATCGTAGTCGACAGATCACGTTCCGCCCGACTCTGCACAGTCGCCGGTGTCTCCTTCGCCGGCAGTTCAATCACAAAGACTGCTCCCCGCCCGGTCGAATCAGCCAGCCAGATGGAGCCAGCATGCCCTTCGATGATCCCCTGGCACAGCGACAGGCCAAGCCCGGTGCCTTCCCCGGTCGGCTTGGTGGTGAAGAACGGGTCGAAGATTCGCGATCGGACCTCGGGCGGGACGCCGGGCCCGGTGTCGGCCACTTCCAGGCGAACCAGCGCTCGCGCCGGCTCGAACCGTGACGTCACAGTTATCGTGCGCGGCGGAGGACTCTTACGCATGGCGTGATGCGCGTTGGACACAAGGTTGACGACGACCTGATGGAGCTGGTGCGGATCGGCCCACAAGGCCGGGACGTCGTCGGCCAGGGCCATCACCACATCGACTCCGTCCGAACGCAGGTGATAGGCGAGCAGTTCCACCGCCTCCTCCACGACTTGGTGCAAGGACACAGACTCCCGTTCCGGGGGACGCTCCCGTGCGATGGCAAGGAAGTTCTTCACGATGCGCGCGCAGCGCTCTGACGCCGAAGCGATCTTCCCCGCCCGCGCGCGCAGGGACTCGTCCTTGGACGTCTGACAAAGGATTGCCGTGTGGCCGAGGATCACGGACAACGGATTGTTCAACTCGTGCGCCACGCCAGCCAGCAAGGTCCCCATCGTGGCCAGCTTCTCAGTCTGGACCCGCCTGGCTTGTGCGACTTCGAGCGCCTCGTATTGTTCGGTCACCTTCTTGTAAAGTCGGGCGTTCTGCAGGCACACGGCGACGTGCGCGGCGAGCGTCTCGAGAACCTCGAAGTCGTCCTGGCTCCACGGCTCCGGATTCATGCGGTCAAGAAGCATGAAGAAGCCCACGAGAAGCTCACCGAGATGAACGGGGACGATGAGGCCCTCCTCGGTCCTTCCTGGAATCGGCGAGAGGAAGGGGCGACTCTTCAGACTCCCTGCCCTTCGGGCGATGGCAGCGGCGCTCCCGAGGTCGGACGCGAACGATCCGCCGTCGAGGGATTTGACACCGGCAAGTCGGTACGACTCGCCCGGGCCGCCCGCAACGTAGAGTGCGCCGCTCTTGGCACGGCCCATTTCAGTCGCGACATCCACCGCCATCTCTGTCAGCGACCTCGGGTCGAGGACCGAGGTGAGGACCTGAGCCGCCTTGTTGAGCGCGAAGAGATTGAAGATCTTCGCGTTGAGGCTCGCCTCGATCGCATTGGTTTCGTGCACCCGCCTCAGGTCCTCTCGTCCGTCATTCGTTATTCTCCGACTTGTGCCGAAGTTCACCGTCTAGGACGAGCAACGGGTGCGGAACGCGCGGCGCTCTCGTGCTCGTCCAGGTCTGCGACAATTACGAGGGTGCACCGGGCGTTCATCTTCTCTACCACGAGCTCGCACTCCACCAAGGACAGGGGCGCCCCTTGTCCGGCGACCAGAGTCCCGAACAGTCGACGCCACTGATCAATGACAAGGTGGGGGACCGAGTGGACGAGGAGCAGCGGCACCAGCTTCCTCACGGCCGCCAAAAACGCTCCGATCATGATGTTGCCAACTTCGCACACGGTAGACCTCGCGTAATCGTCCATCACTGTCGTCGTACCCAGTGCCTTGCGACTCGCCGCGTCGACGACCTGGCACGCGTCACCGCGCGACAGGATCAGCACCGCGGTTCCCACTCGGTCCCCGTGAAGCGAGAAGTAGACGCCCACGAAGAGATCCACGTCGGAGGCGCTGGCGGGAGGGGCGACCTCGGCCCTGTCGAGCGGGACAGCCTTCAGGGCGTTGACACTCACGGACATCTTGAGCAGAGTGGACAGCGCAGTGGCGGACTGCTCAGCGCCGAGCTTCGCGATCTCTTGTAAGAAGTTCATGCGGTCCTCCGATGGATGAGGGATTGGGTAGGTCCCCACGCTTACACATCGCCGGTGCGGGCAACCCGCTCGATCCGTTCCTCGCGCACGAGCGCCTGCAAGTCGAGGATCAGGACGACGCGGCCGTCTCCGAGGATTGTGGCGCCTGAGATCCCTCCGATCCGGTTCAAGACACGGTCTATAGGTTTGATGACGATCTCTTGTTGCCCTGCCACTTGGTCCACGACGAAGCCCGGACCGCGTGTTGTCAGGGAAGAGATCAACACGAAGGCGCGCCTGTGTCGACCGGCGCTTGCGCCGAGGTCGAGAACCTGAGCCAGGTCCACCAGCGGGACGGCCCGATTTCGCGTGAACAGGATATTCGTCGTCTCCAGGTCGGCTCGGTCGATTTCAATGACTTCCGCGATGTCGACCATCGGGATGGCGAACAGCTCCTCCCCGACCCGCACCAGGAGCGCCGCCAGGATCGTGAGCATAGGCGGGAAGCGGAGAAGGAACCGAGCACCGTGGCCGCGGGTGGTTTTCACCTCGATGCTTCCCCTGAGGGCTTCGACGCGTGTCCGCACGATGTTGAGGCCGACGCCACGACCGGATACCTCGGTCACAGCCGAGGCCGTAGACAAGCCCGGCAGGAAGAGGAGGCCGATCACCTCCTGAGGCGAGAGTCCCTGCGCTTGGTCGGCCGACACGAAACCCCTTCCGACCGCGACCGACCGGACCTCGTCCACGTCGATCCCTTTGCCGTCGTCATCGACCTCCAGCACCACCCGATCGGCCTCGCGCCTGCCCGAGAGCGTGATCGTCCCTGTCTCGGGCTTACCGAGTTCGGCACGCGTCGCCGGAGATTCGATGCCATAGAACACGGCGTTTCTCAGGAGGTGGATCAATGGCTCGCTGATGTCGTCGAGGATCGTCCGATCGAGCTCGATCTCGTGGCCGCTGACGACTAACCGCACCTGCTTGCCGCATTGACGAGCCAGGTCCCGAACCACGGCGGCAAAGCGATCGAAGACGGACCCGACGGGAAGCATCCGCGCCTGGAGGACCTCGCGCTGGAGACTGTCGGAGACTCGGTGGAGCTGGTCGATGGTCTCCTTGAGCGCCGGAGTATTGAGAGCTGCGCCGAGCGTTCGAAGGCGCGATCTGATAATCAGCAGCTCACCGGTGAGGTTGATCAGGTTGTCGAGGCGCCTCACGTTCATTCGGATGGCCGTCGTCCGCGCCTGGACGGCCGTCGCCCGGCTCTCGACGCGAGGCGCCCCGGCGTCAGACCGAGACCCCGGCGTCACGGCCTCGGTCCCGGCGGCGTGGAGAGCCTCCTCCAACAGTGACTCCTTCGTTTCGTCCCACTCCTCGTTGCCTTCTGCCGCTCGCGTCAGGCGCTCCAACTGATCTGCTGACCGGAAGAGGATATCGAGCTGGCTAGGCGTGAGCGGAAGCGATTCCTTCAGGACTCGGTCCAGAAGGCTTTCGAGCGAGTGACATAGGTCGGCCGTCCGCCGCAGATTCATCGTGGCCGCCATACTCTTGAGCGTGTGCGTAGCCCGGTAGACCTCCCTCAGCATGGGTTCGTCCTCGGGGGTCTGCTCCAAAACACTGAGGCAGTGAGAGAGGCGCTCTAGGATTTCCTGCGCCTCCTGCACGAAGAGTTCGCGGTGCGGGTTGGAGTCCACAGGGATCCCGATCAGACGGAGAGAATCTCCGTCACGCGGGCCTTCACTTCGTTCGGCTGGAATGGCTTAAGGAGGTACGCCTTCACGCCTATCTTGAGCGCATGTCGCGCGATCTCTTCCTGGCCGACGCTCGAGACCATGATGATCCGGGCCCGAGGATTCAGGGCGAGAATCTCTTCCGCCGCGACCAGGCCCGTCTTGTTGGGCATGACCACGTCGAGGGTGACCAAATCGGGTTTGAGCTTGGCATAGAGCTCGACCGCCTCGCTTCCGTTCTCACCTTCGCCGATGACCCGATGGCCGGCCTCCACCAGGATATCCTTTAGCATCAGCCGCATGAACGCGGCGTCATCGATGACGAGAACGGTCGCCATGCAGGCCTCCCTCGGCTTCTCTACGCGGACGGGGACGGGGCGGTCGCGCTCGCATGACTTCCTGCGCGGGCACCCGTCGTCGCGCTGAGTTCACTCATCTCTTCTGGACTCAGGATCCGGTCGAGGTTAAGGATCACCAGAATCCGACCGTCACGCTTGCCCACGCCCATCACGAACCGTGGAGACACCGTGGTGATCAGGGGCGGCGGGGGCTCGATCGCGGAGACGGGAAACTTCACCACCTCGGTCACGAGATCGACGATCATGCCCACGGTCTGCGCGTCCACCTCAGCGACGATGATCCGCGCGTCTTGGTCCCGGGCGGGCCCGGCGATCTCCAGGCGCTTGCGGAGGTTCAGGACCGGGATGATCTTGCCGCGCACGTTGATGATCCCCTCGATGAAACCCGGAGTCTTCGGCACTCTCGCGATAGGACCGAGGACGAGGATCTCCTGCACCTGCTCGATTGCGACGGCAAACTCATTGCCGCCGAGCTTAAAGACCACGAACTGGTTGACGGCATCGTCGGGTGCCGCTGACGAGGCTCGAGACTCGAGATTCAGAGGATCCATGTCGCTCTCCTACCGCAGCGGGCCGGCGTCGCTGTCGCGCCGCCGAGTGGGCTTCACCGTCTTGGCGGTGCCGGCGGGCGCACCGCCCCCACCAGCACTTTCAGAACGGGCGGCCTGTTTCTCGACGCCGGGCCGACGGGCAAGACCGCGCACCGCTGACCCGAGCGATCGTCCTTCCGGCCGAAGGCGGTCCCCCTCGGGCATGGCGGCCGTCCGCCCCCCACCTCCCGCCTCAAACCTTCCGACCATTTCCAAGAGATCGTTGGCCATCATCGACAGCTCTTGGGCCGACGCGGACATTTCCTCCATCGCCGAGGTCTGCTCTTCTGTGAAGGACGAGGCTCCTCCGGAGCTCGAGGCTGTTTCCTCGGCAGCCTTTGCGATCTCCGAGAGGGCCTCGACGACGATCGCGTTGTTGGTCGCCTGCTGGGATGACATGTCGGCGATCTCCTTGACCATCGAGTTAATCTCCTCGACGGTGCCGACAATCTGGCGAAACGTCTGACCGAAGTTCAGCACCATTTCTCGTCCCTCGCCCACCTCCACCGCGCCCGACTCCGATGACGTCACGGCCTTCTTGGCCCCTTCGAGGATCTCGCGCGTCAGCGCCGAGATCTCTTGGGCCGAACGCGCCGAACCTTCGGCGAGCTTCCTGACCTCGTCAGCGACAACGGCAAAGCCGCGGCCCGCCTCGCCGGCGCGCGCCGCCTCGATGGCCGCATTCAGCGCGAGGAGGTTGGTCTGGTTGGCGATGTTCGTGATCACGTCGATGATCGTGCTGATCTGCTGAGAGCGCTCTCCGAGTCCCCGGATGGCCTGGGCCGCGCTGCTCGTGATTTCGTTCACCTTCTCCATCTTCTTAATCGTCTCTTCGACCCGGGCCCCGGCCTGCTGCGCGCGGGTCGCCGCGTCAGACGTGCCGACCGCGGCCGCCTGGGCCCGCTGAAGGATCCGCTCGCCCGAGCTGGAGATGTTGCCCACGACCTTGGCCGTTTCCTCCACCTTCTTGGCCTGGACGACCGCGCGCTTCGAGATCTCTCCTACTGAATTCGCCACTTGACCCGTGGAGGCATTCATGTCCTGCGCCGTCGCCGAGAAGTTTTGCGCGATGGCGGTGACCGCGCGTGTCGCCTCAGTGGTCTGCTCGATGATCCGCTGGAGGTCATCGGTCGACCGGTTGAGATTCTCCACCATGGTCCGGTAACTGCCGGTCGTTTCCAGTTGGGCCCGTTTGGTCAGGTCGCCACTGCTGACGGCGGCCATCACGCGGTTGACCTCTCCGATGATCGAGTTGAGCTGGTCCACCATCCGGTTGATGACGTCCTTGATCTGCAGAATCTCCCCCCGGACGTCCACCGTGATCTTCTGCGTCAGGTCACCGTTGGCGATCGCCGTGGCCACCTTCGACACGTCGCGCAGCTGGACGGTCAGATTGCTGGCCATCGCGTTGACGTTGTCGGTCAGGTCTTTCCACGTGCCGGCGACGCCCTTGACCTCGGCCTGCCCGCCGAGCTTGCCCTCCGTCCCGACCTCGCGCGCCACCCGCGTCACCTCAGACGCAAAGGCGCTGAGCTGGTCCACCATCCGGTTAATCGTGTTCTTCAGCTCCAGGATCTCGCCCCTGACATCGACGGTGATCTTCTTGGACAGATCCCCGTTGGCCACCGCCGTCGTCACCTCGGCGATGTTCCGCACCTGGTTCGTCAGGTTCGACGCCATCATGTTGACGTTATCCGTGAGGTCCTTCCAGGTGCCCGCCACGCCCTTGACGTCCGCCTGCCCGCCGAGCTTGCCCTCCGTCCCGACCTCGCGCGCCACCCGCGTCACCTCGGAGCCAAACGTGTTGAGCTGATCCACCATCTTGTTGATGACGTCCTTGATCTGGAGGATCTCGCCCTTGACGTCCACGGTGATCTTCTGGCCGAGATCGCCGTTGGCGATCGCCGTCGCCACCTTTGACACGTCGCGCAGCTGGACGGTCAGGTTGCTCGCCATCGCGTTGACGTTGTCGGTCAGGTCTTTCCACGTGCCCGCGACGCCCTTGACCTCGGCCTGCCCCCCGAGCTTGCCCTCCGTCCCGACCTCGCGCGCCACCCGCGTCACTTCCGACGCGAACCCGTTCAGCTGGTCCACCATCCGGTTAATCGTGTCCTTCAGCTCCAAGATCTCGCCCTTGACGTCGACCGTGATCTTCTTCGACAGATCGCCATTCGCGATGGCCGTCGCGACCTTGGCGATGTCCCGGACCTGCG
>QHRX01000259.1:8366-10196 GCA_003221455.1 Candidatus Rokuibacteriota bacterium | reverse complement strand
GCCGAGCACCGTATTGTGGTGGACCCGGTACCCGATGAACACCTCCGTGCGGCCGTCGTCCATCTGGGTCGGGATCGAGACGACCAGCGCCCGGCGCGGGTAGCGGAGCCGCGCGTGAATGCTGGGCTCGAGGCTGAGCCGGGCGGCGACCGTGTCAAGCTGGCTGCGCACGGTCCGCAGGAGTTCTGATTCGAACTCGGATTTGTCAGTCATGACGATGCCTTCCCCTTGACGGTCACGGCGTGGGGTGTAATACTCCGACTGAAACGGTCGGTGTTAGTCCGATCGGACCGGCGAAGCCAAGCGCTCTGCGTCGCGTCACCTAACGCGCCGATCACGGTTGATGATTGCGGGTTGACGTCGATCCATTATAGCCCGCGGATCCAGCCGCGCCGATCAGCCGGGCCAGGGCCCGATGAAGACCGGCGCGAGCGGCGACCGACCTCGCCGGGGAGAGCGGAGCGATGGCCGTGAAGTTCCCGATCTTCATGGACGCGCAGTCGACGACGCCCGTCGACCCGCGCGTGCTGGCCGCGATGCTCCCCTACTTCACCGAACGGTTCGGCCACCCGGCGAGCCGCACCCACCCCTACGGCTGGGACGCGGAGCGCGCGGTGGAGCGGGCGCGCGAGCAGATCGCCCGACTCATCGGCGCCCGCGATCCGAGGGAGATCGTCTTCACGTCGGGCGGCACGGAGTCGATCAATCTGGCACTCAAGGGCGTCGCCGACGCGTACCGCGACCGGGGGGACCACATCGTCACCACGGTCATCGAGCAGCGCGCCGGCCTCGACGTCGCCCGGCGCCTCGAGCGGCAGGGCCTCCGGGTCACGTACGTGCCGGTGGGGCCCGACGGCCTGGTCGACCCGGCCGCGATCCGCGCGGCGCTCACGGACCGGACGATCCTGCTCTCGGTCATGTTCGCCAACAACGAGATCGGGACGATCCAGGCGATCGCCGCCCTCGGTCGCCTCGCGAAGGACAGGGGGATCCTGTTTCATACGGACGCCACCCAGGCGGTCGGCAAGATCCCGGTCGACGTGGAGGCCATGGGGGTGGACCTGCTGTCGGCGACCGCGCACCTCGTCTACGGGCCGAAGGGCGTCGGCACCCTCTACGTGCGCGGCAAGGACCCGCGGGTGCGCCTCCAGCCGCTGATCGACGGGGGCGGCCACGAGCGCGGGCTCCGCGCCGGCACGATCCCGGTCCCGCTCGCGGTCGGGTTCGGGCTGGCGGCGGAGCTCTGCGGACAGGCGATGGCCGAAGAGGGCCTGCGGCTCGCCCGGCTGCGGAACCGGCTCCAGGAGCTGATCCTCTCCGCGGTCGAGGACGCACAGCTGAACGGGCATCCCGAGCATCGTCTGCCGCACGGCCTGAACCTCTCCTTCGCGCACGTCGAAGGGGAGTCGGTGCTCCTGGGCCTCAACCGGGAGGCCGCGCTCGCCTCAGGGTCGGCGTGCACCTCGGCGACCTTGGAGCCGTCGTACGTCGTCGCCGCGCTCGGCGCGAGCGCCGAGCGGGCGCACTCATCGGTCCGGTTCAGCCTCCACCGCTTCACGACCGAGGAGGAGGTCGAGCACGTGGGCCGGCGGACGGTCGAGGTCGTGCGGCGCCTGCGCGAGATGTCGCCCCTCTGCGAGCCGGCGCGCAAGCCGCCCGGCTGAGCGGCGGAACCCGGTGGTGGCCCGGAGCGGGACCCGTGCGGCGTCGGGCGGTGGTGGCCGCCGCGCGGCCCTGGCGTAGAGCGCGCGTCCGCGATCGAGGGGGCCCGGCGTCCGGGCCCGTTCGTATTTTCGGGGCGGCGGGGCGGCGGGAATCGGAGGGTCGGCC
>QHRX01000259.1:0-8346 GCA_003221455.1 Candidatus Rokuibacteriota bacterium | reverse complement strand
GTGACGGTCGAGAGCGGGGCCTCTCCGCGGGCGGGCTCGGGCCGGGCGGGGTCGCTGCTCGACGTCGCCCTCGCCGGCCAGGTGCGCCTGACGCACGACTGCGGCGGGAGCGGCGCGTGCACCACCTGCCACGTCGTCGTGCGCGGGGGATGGGAGAATCTCTCGCGGATGGGAGCGGACGAGGAGGACCGGCTCGACCTGGCGTCGGGTCTCACGGCCCGCTCGCGGCTGGCCTGCCAGGCCGTCGTCCGCGGCGACGTCGTCGTGGAGATTCCGGCGTGACGCGCCCGCGGAGCGGGCAGCCTCTACCAGGAGATGACCTGGTCGCTCTCGAAGATCAGCTCGAGCAGCTCCCCGTAGCCGAGATCCCGGGGGACGTGCCGCACGGCGACGCCCCGGGGCAGGGACGGGACCGCCGCGCCGTGCAACAGCACGACCGTCACCCGGGTGTCCGGCTCTCGGTGCTGTCGTTCGATCGCGGCCAGCGCCGCGCCCGGCGCGTCCTTGAGCAGATGGAGCGTCCTGCGCATCAGAACACGAGGAAGCGCGCGCCCGCGTCCAGGAGCGCCACGAGCTCCGGCGGCGAGACCAGGACGACCGGATGGCCCTCCGCGTTCCAGTCGGCCGCGACGGGGACTCCGGCGCGGTCGACGTGGAGGGGCACGCCGAGCTTCTTGAGCTCGGTCCGAAACCGCGCGATGTCGTCGCCGTCGACGAGCCCGTCGGTGTCCGCGTCCAGCAGGTGCGCGCCCGGGCCGGCCAGGACGAACGTCGCCGCCCGGTCGCTGGCCACCACGCCGAGCCCGATCCGCATGGCCTCGGCGGCGCGGTGGGACGCGCGCGGATCGGTGGAGATGATGACGACCACCGCCTCGGCGGCGCTCACGACCTCAGTTGAGGGCGACGAAGCGGTCGGCTCCGGTGACCACGTCGGTCAGCACCACGAGGCCGCAGTAGATGACGCCGTCGAGCTCCTCCAGCGCGATGCCGCGCCGCTGGCAGCCGTAGGCGCAGACGAAGAGCTTGGCGCCGCGGGCGGGGAGCCGGCGGACGCGCGGGTCGCCGAGCGCGCGGACGGCGTCGTCGATGAGGTAGAGATAGAGATCGGCCCCGCGGCGGAGCGCTTCCTCGGCGAGCGCGACCGCGGTCTCGAGATTGGGATGGCCGGGGGCGGTGGACAGCATGAGCCCGAATTTTTTCTTCGTGAGATCCACGTCGAAGCGAGCGTAGCATTCTGAGCTAGAGGGAGCAAGCGCATGGGCCGCCGCGTGTACCTGGACCACAACGCCTCGACGCCCGTCCATCCCGAGGTGATCGCCGAGATGCTGCCCTACCTCGCCGAGCGCTTCGGGAACCCGTCGAGCATCCACGGCTTCGGCCGGGAGGCGCGGGAGGGTCTGGAGACGGCGCGGGAGCGGATCGCCGACTTCCTTCGGGTCGGCAAGGACGAGATCGTGTTCACCTCGGGGGGGACCGAATCCGACAACCTGGCCGTCAAGGGCGTGGCGCTCGCGCGTGGCCGCGGGCACATCGTCACCTCGCGGGTCGAGCACCACGCCGTGCTCCGGTCGTGCCAGGCGCTCGAGCGCCAGGGGTTCACCGTCACCTACCTGCCCGTCGACGGGGACGGCCTCGTCGACCCCGACGATGTCCGGCGGGCGATCCGCCCCGACACGATCCTCGTCACGATCATGCACGCCAACAGCGAGGTCGGCACGATCGAGCCGGTGGTGGAGATCGGGCGCGTCGCCCGCGCGCACGCCGTCCCCTTTCACGTCGACGGGGTCCAGACGTTCGGCAAGATGCCGATCGACGTGGACGCCGCCGGCATCGACCTCCTGTCCTTCTCGAGCCACAAGATCTACGGCCCGAAGGGGGTGGCCGGCCTCTACATCCGGAAAGGCACGCGGATGGCCGCCGTCCAGGACGGCGGGGAGCACGAGCGCCGCCGGCGGGCGGGGACGGAGAACGTGGCGGGCGTCGTCGGCTTGGGCAAAGCGGTCGAGATCCGCGCGCGCGAGATGGCCGCCGAGGCCCTGCGGGTGCGGGCGCTGCGGGACCGGCTGACCGCCGGCATCGAGGCGCGGGTGCCCGACGTGCGGGTCAACGGGCATCCGACGCGGCGGCTCCCGGGCACCGCCAACGTCTCCTTCCGGCACGTGGAGTCGGAGTCGATCGTGCTCGGCCTCGACCTCAAGGGTGTCGGCGTGTCGGCGGGGTCGGCCTGTACCTCCGGCAACGTCGAGCCCTCCTACGTGCTCGTGGCGATGGGCGTGCCGCTCGAGTGGGCGATGGGCGCGGTGCGGTGCTCGCTGGGCCGGGGCACGACGGCCGAGGACGTCGACTACGTGATCGACGCGGTCGAGCCGATCGTCCGGAAGCTGCGGGCGGCGTCGCCCGTCAGTCGATGACCTACAGCCGGACCTTGATCGAGCACTTTCGGAACCCGCGCAACGCCGGACTGATGGCGAACCCGGACGCGGTGGGGGAGGGAGAGGACGACAAGTGCGGCGACCTGGCCCGCTTCTACCTGCGCGTGCAGGACGGCCGCGCCGTCGACGTCCGCTTCCAGACCTACGGCTGCGGGCCGACGATCGCGGCGGCCAGTGCGGGGAGCGAGCTGGCCACGGGCCGGCCGGTGGACGATCTGCTCCGTCTGCACCGTGACGACGTCGAGCGCGCCGTCGACGGCCTGCCCGACGAGCGAAAGCACGCGGCCGACGTGGTGGCGGAGGCGATCCGGGCCGCCGCCCAGGACTACGTGAGGCGCCATGTTTGACGCGCTCCGGCGGGACGTCCGCACCGTGCTCGAGCGCGATCCGGCCGCCCGGTCGCCGCTCGAGGTGCTCCTCTGCTACCCCGGCGTCCACGCCCTCGCCTTCCACCGCTTCGCCCACCGGCTGTGGAGCCGGGGCTGGACGACGACGGCACGGTTTGCCTCGCACGTCGCGCGGTTCCTGACGGGCATCGAGATCCACCCGGCGGCGAAGGTCGGGCCGGGTCTCTTCATCGACCACGGCCTCGGCGTGGTGATCGGGGAGACGGCGGAGGTCGGCGAGAACGTGACGATCCTCCAGGGCGTCACGCTCGGAGGGACGAGCCTCCGGCGGGAGAAGCGGCATCCGACGCTCGGCGACAACGTGGTCGTGGGCGCGGGGGCCAAGATCATCGGCGCGTTCAAGATCGGCGACGGGAGCCGGATCGGCGCGGGCTCCGTCGTCGTCCGGGAAGTGCCGCCCAACTCGGTTGTGGTCGGGGTGCCGGGGCGCGTAACATACCGGGACGGGCAGCGCGTGGGCGGCATCGATCTCGACCAGGTCGACCTGCCCGACCCGGTGGCGAAGGCGATCGAACAGCTGATGGAGCGCATCCGGAACCTGGAGGCCGAGGTGGAGATCCTGCGCAAGGCCGTCGCGGCGGCGGAGACGGACGACAAGAAGTGAGCCTCGGGCGGAGTGTTCCGGGCGACGCCAGGGAGGACCGGGCGAGAGTGCTCCCGAAGGACATGATGACCGCGACGGAAGCCTCGGCGTACTTGTCGATGGACGAGGCGACGGTGACCCGGATGGCCGCGGAGCGACGGATTCCGTCGATGGAGGTCGACGGCGTCTGGGTCTTCTCGAAGAAGTCGATCGACAAGTGGCGCCGGCAGCAGGAACAGCGCGACGCCGGCCGGTGACGTCCGAGTCCGCCTCCCGCGCCGCGCCCCGCCCGCCGGCTCGCCGTCGAAGTCCCCTCGGGTGCCGCCCTCGAGCCGTCGTTTCCGGATACCCCTGACCCCGGCGCGGTGCCCGAGCCCGGTCGGCGGTCCGCCGCGGCGGGGCCGGCGATGACCGGCGCTCCGCCGGCGCCGCGCGCGATCATCCATGTCGACATGGATGCCTTCTACGCCTCGGTGGAGCAGCGGGATCGGCCGGAGCTCCGAGGCAGGCCGGTCATCGTCGGCGCCGATCCCGCGGGGCGCGGCGTGGTGACGGCGGCGTCCTACGAGGCCCGACCGTTCGGCGTGCACTCGGCGATGCCGATCCGCACGGCGGCCAGGCTCTGCCCGCACGCGACCTTCCTGCCCGTCGACCTCGGCAAGTACGCCCGCGTGTCGGCGGAGATCATGGCGGTCCTAGGGGAATTCTCGCCGCTGGTCGAGCCGGTCTCGATCGACGAGGCCTTCGTCGACGTCACCGGGACCCGCGGGCTCCACGGCCCGCCGCCCCAGGTCGCGCGGGCGATCAAGCGCCGGATCCGGGCGGAGGTCGGGCTGGTGGCGTCGCTCGGCCTGGCCGGCAACAAGTTCCTCGCCAAGGTCGCGTCGGATCTCGGCAAGCCGGACGGGCTCGTCGAGGTGCCGGCGGGCCAGGCGGCCGCCTTCCTGGCGCCGCTGCCGATCCGCCGGCTCTGGGGCGTCGGGGCCGCGACGGAGCGGGAGCTCGCGAGCCTCGGCGTCCGGACGATCGGCCAGCTCGCGAGCATGCCCGGCGCGGCTCTCGAGGCGCGGTTCGGCCGCTCCGGCCGCCACCTCCGCGAGCTGGCGCTCGGGCGGGACGACCGGCCGGTCGATCCGGGGGGAGCGCCGAAGTCGGTGGGCGCCGAGGAGACGTTCGAGCGGGACCACCGCGACCTCGACCGCCTCCGGCGGGTGCTCCGGGAGCAGGCGGAGCGGGTCGCGCGCGAGCTGCGCGAGCGGGGCTTCGCGGCCGCGCGCGTCGTCCTGAAGGTGAGGTTCGCCGACTTCCGGACGCTGACGCGCAGCGAGACCGGCGACCCCACGCAGGACGGTCTCGAACTCTACCGGCGCGCCGTCGACCTGCTGGGACGGGTGGAGCTCGGCCAGGCGGTCCGTCTCATCGGGCTCTCCGCCTCGGCGCTAGGGCCGCCCGGCGCGGGCCAGCTCTCGCTGCTCGACCCGGCCGCGGCGCGCCGCGAGCAGCTCGGCCGCGCGGTGGACGGCCTGGCCGCCCGCTTCGGCGCCGACAGCATCCGCCCCGCGAGCCTCCTCCCCCGGCCAACCCGCGATTGACCGACGGTTGCGATCGCCTGGTGCGCGGGCGGTTGGGGCGGGGCCGCACATAGCGATTGACACCCACCGGTCGGTCCGTAGAATACGGGCGGTCCGCAGCGGCTGTTTCACGTTGTGCCGGACGCGTCTCGTCCCCACGACCGACGGCTCCGCCGGTTGAGCACGGTCGCACACTGAGGCCGGCAGCCGGCCGTGACCCGACAGGGAGAAATGGGGCCGCCGCCCGCATCCTCGCTCCTGACCGTCCGGGACGTCACCCTCCGCTTCGGCGGGATCGTCGCCCTTGACGGGGTCTCCTTCGAGCTGGCGGCCGGCCAGATCGTCGGCCTGATCGGCCCGAACGGCGCGGGCAAGACGACCCTCTTCAACTGCCTGAGCCGGCTCTCCACGCCCGAGCGGGGGGAGATCGTCTTCGACGGACGCTCGCTCCTCCGCCTGACGCCCTCCCGGATCGCCAGGCTCGGCATCGGCCGGACCTTTCAGAACCTCGCGCTGTTTCCGACCCTGACGGTGCTCGAGAACGTCCTGGTCGGGCTGCACAGCCGGACCCGCAGCGACTTCGCGAGCAACGCGCTCCGCCTGCCGTGGGTCTCTCGAGAGGAGCGCCGGAGCCGCGGGGCCGCGCTGGAGCTCCTCGCGTTCCTCGACCTCGACGCCCTCGCCGATCATCCGGCGATGGGGCTCCCCTTCGGCACCCTCAAGCGCGTGGAGCTGGCCCGGGCGCTGGCGGGCCGGCCGCGGCTCCTGCTCCTCGACGAGCCCGCGGGCGGCCTGAACCACGAGGAGGTCGCCGCCCTCGGCCGGCTCCTCCGCGGCATCCGTGACCGCCGCGGCGTGACCATGCTGCTGGTCGAGCACCACATGAGCCTCGTGATGCAGGTGTCGGACACGGTGGTGGTGCTCGACTTCGGCCGGAAGATCGCGGAGGGGCCGCCCGCCCAGGTCCAGCAGGACCCGCAGGTGATCCGCGCCTACCTCGGGAGCGACAACTGATGGCGGCGCTCCTCGAGGCCCGCCAGGTCGAGGCCCGGTACGGGTGGACGAAGGTCCTCCACGGAGTGACGTTCGCGGTCGCCGAGGGCGGGATCACGACGGTCCTCGGCGCCAACGGCGCCGGCAAGACCACGGCCCTGCGCGCGGTCTGCGGCATGGTCGAGACCTCGGGGGAGATCTGCTTCGACGGCCGCCGGATCGACGGGCGGGCGACCGAGGACATCGCCCGCCTCGGCATCGCCCACGCGCCCGAGGGGCGCGGCACGTTCGTCGGCCTGACCGTCGAGGAGAACCTGTGGCTCGGGGCGTACGCGCGCCGCGACCGCACCCGGCTCGCCGACGACTTCGAGCGCGTCTACCACTACTTCCCGATGCTCCGGGAGCGCCGCCGGCAGCGCGCGGGGACCTTGTCCGGGGGCGAGCAGCAGATGCTCGCGGTGGCGCGGGCCCTCATGCTGCGGCCGCGGCTCCTGCTGCTCGACGAGCCGTCGCTCGGGCTCGCGCCGCTCGTCGTCCGCGAGATCTTCCGCATCGTCCGCGCGATCAACCGTGACGAGCGCGTCAGCGTGCTCCTCGTCGAGCAGAACGCGTCGCTGGCGCTCGACCTCGCCGACCAGGCGTACCTCCTCGAGACGGGCCGCGTGGCGATCGCGGGGCCCGCGGCGGACCTCCGGCGGGACGACGCGATCCGCCGCTCCTACCTCGGGTACTGACGGGGGTGGCGATGGACGTCTTCCTCCAGCAGGTGGTGTCGGGGCTCGCCACGGGCGGCATCTACGCGAGCCTCGCCCTCTCGCTGGTCATGATCTACCAGGCGACGGACGTCGTGAACTTCGCCCAGGGCGAGATGGCGATGTTCAGCACCTACCTGGCCTGGTCGATGCTGAACCGCGGCGCCCCCTACTGGGTGGCCTTCGTCCTGACCGTCACCATCGCGTTTGTGGGGGGGCTCGCGATCGAGCGGCTGATCATCCGGCCGGTGGAGCAGGCGCCGGTCCTCGCGATCGTGATCGTGACCCTGGGTCTCCTCGTCATCTTCAACTCGGTCGCGGGGTGGCTCTACTCCTACATCATCCAGCCCTTCCCGAGCCCGTTCCCGCGGGCGCCGATCCGGATCGGCCGCGTCGTGTTCGGCCCGCACGACTTGGGCGTGATCGGCGTGACCTTGGTGATGCTGGTCCTCCTGTGGCTCTTCTTCCGCTTCACGAGCCTCGGCCTCGCGCTGCGGGCGGCCGCGCAGAACCCCGCCGGGAGCCGGCTCGTCGGGATCCGCGTCGGCTGGATGCTGGCGCTCGGCTGGGGCCTGGCCGCCCTGATCGGCGCCGTGGCCGGGATGATGGTGGCGCCGATCATCTTCCTCGAGCCGAACATGATGAGCGGGATCCTGATCTACGCGTTCGCCTCGGCCACCCTCGGCGGGTTCACGAGTCCGGGCGGTGCCGTGCTGGGCGGCTTCCTGGTCGGGGTCATCGAGAACCTGGCCGGCACCTACGTCAGGTTCATCGGCACCGACCTGAAGCTGACGCTCGCGCTCCTCGTGATCATCGTGGTGCTGCTGGTCAAACCGAGCGGCCTCTTCGGCCAGGCGGTGGTCCGGCGGGTGTAAACATCACCCGGACTGAAGTCCGGGGCTTTTGAGGAGCCCAGGAACTTGGACAGTCGAGTGTCCGCGCCTCACGACGCGGAGTTGCCGTTTCACAGGCCCGCTGACAGCGCGGAAGCCTCCACGGCCAGCATCCCCGAGGTTTCCTCGGCTGAGGAGCACGCGTGCCGCGTTGAGATCGGCGTGGGCCTCGTGCCCGCAGGCCACGCAGCGGAACCGATCGCCCTGGCGGCTGGCGGCGTCCACGACGCCGCACGCCGGACAGGTCTGGCTGGAGTACGGGGCCGGCACCTCTACCAGCCGGCCGCCCGTTGCCTCCAGCTTGTAGCGGAGCATCATGCAGAACGACGACCACCCGGCCCCGGAGAGGTGGCGGCCGAGCCCGCCGCGCAGCATCCCGGCCACGTTGAGCCTCTCGACGATCACCACGCCGTGGCTCTTGGCGTAGCGGGCCGAGAGAACGTGCAGGACGTGGGCGCGCTGGCGGCGGATCGTGCGGTGCAGCTTGGCGACGCGGAGCCGGGCCCGCGCCCGGCGCTGCGAGCCCTTCGTTCGGCGTGCGAGGACACGCTGCGCGTGGGCCAGTCGGCGCAGGCTGGCGTCCAGATGCTTCGGGTTCGGGACCAAGCGGCCGTCGGAATCGCCCAGCAGGTTCGTCACGCCGCGGTCGATCGCCACGACCGGCCCGGGTCGCCGCGCAGGCTCTGGCACCTCCTGCTCACACTGGATCGCCACG
>QHRX01000322.1 GCA_003221455.1 Candidatus Rokuibacteriota bacterium | reverse complement strand
GCTGCAGGAACCCGCCCGCCCGGCGCCGCTGGGCGCTGCCGACGAGCTTCTTGCCCGCGACCTCGATCTCGTAGCTGCCCGTCCGGGCGAAGCAGAACGCGGGCGGCCGCCCCGGCGACGGCCCCACCGCCCGCATCTCGGCCGGCACCCCGAGCCGCCGGAGCCCCTCGAGCAGCGCGAGGGCGACCCACCGGTACGCCTCGAGCAGGTCTCCCGCGCCCGCGAAGTCCGCGGCGCCGGCCGCGACGCTGTAG
>QHRX01000321.1 GCA_003221455.1 Candidatus Rokuibacteriota bacterium | reverse complement strand
AGACGGCGCACCGAGGTCGTGACGGGCGCCTCGCGAATGAGCTCGGGGCTCTACTCGGCCTCCCCGGCGATCTGGATCATCGCGTCGCAGAAGGCGTCGAGCGTCTCCTTCGACTCCGTCTCGGTCGGCTCGATCATGAGCGCCTCCTCGACGATCAGGGGGAAGTAGGTCGACGGCGCGTAGAAGCCGAGGTCGAGGAGCCGTTTGGCGATGTCGGTCGCGGTGATCCCCGCCTGCTGCTTCTGTCGCCGCGCCGAGAGGACGCACTCGTGCATGCACGGCCCGGGCGCCCCGAGGCCGGAGCCCCGCCGCGCCCATGGTGCGGATGTAGGTGTAGGCCCGCACGAGCATGCCGAAGTTGCCCCAGAAGGCCTGGAGCTTGCCGATCGACTGCGGCCGCTTCCAGTCGAGCGTGTAGGCGCCGTCGGGAGCCTTGGCGACGACCGGCGTGGGCAGAAACGGCACGAGGTGAGCCTTGACCCCGACGGGCCCGGCCCCGGGTCCGCCGCCGCCGTGGGGCGTGGTGAAGGTCTTGTGCAGGTTAAAGTGGCAGGCGTCGAAGCCGAGGTCGCCGGGCCGGGTGATCCCGAGGATCGCATTCAGGTTGGCGCCGTCCATGTAGACCTGGACGCCCTTGGCGTGGCACATCTCGATGATCTCGGCGATGCGCGTCTCGAAGAGGCCGAGCGTGTTCGGCAGCGTGATCATGAACGCCGCGGTCTCGGCGTCGAGATGCCGCTCGAGGTCGAGGAGGTCGACCTCTCCGGTCCGCTCCGACTTGAGCTCGACGACGCGGTAGCCGGCGATCGCGGTCGACGCCGGGTTCGTGCCGTGGGCCGAGTCCGGCACGAGCACCTTGGTGCGCCGCTCGCCCCGGGCGAGGTGGTAGGCGCGGATCATCAGCACGCCCGCGAGCTCGCCCTGGGCGCCCGCCGCCGGCTGGAGCGTCACCGCGTCCATGGCGGCGATCTCGGCCAGGTAGGCGGCCAGCTCGTGCATCAGCCGGAGCGCTCCCTGGCCGGCCTTCTCGGGGAGCAGCGGATGCAGCCGCGCGAAGCCCGGCAGTCGCGCCATGTCCTCGTTGAGCTTCGGGTTGTACTTCATCGTGCAGGAGCCGAGCGGGTAGAAGTGCGTGTCGACGCCGTAGTTGAGCTGGCTGAGCCGCGAGTAATGGCGGACGATGTCCACCTCGGACACCTCGGGCAGCTCGGCGGCCTTCCGCCGGAGGTACTTGGCCGGGATCAGGGCCCGGACGTCGGCGACGGGCACGTCCGGCTCGGGCAGCGAGAACGCGACGCGACCCGGCGACGACAGCTCGAAGATCAGCTTGTCGTACTGGGGCATCGCCATGTCAGGCGACCGCCCGACCGAGCGCGTCGGCGAACGCGTCGATCTCGTCTCGCGTCCGCTGCTCGGTCACCGCCACGAGCAGGGAGTCCTTCAGGGTCCGGTCGAACTGCCGGAGCGGCACCCCGGCGAGGATCCGATCGCGCAGCAGCCGCTGGACCACCCGCTCCGGCGGCTTCGGGAGTTGGAGCGCGAACTCCTTGAAGTAGGGCGCGCCGAAGCGGAGCCGCACGCCGGGGATCCGGGTGAGCCGCTCCGCGGCGTAGTGCGCCTTCGCCGCCGAGAGCTCCCCCACCCGCACCAACCCCTGCTTGCCCAGCGTGGCCGTGTAGATCGTCGCCATGAGGGCGCAGAGCGCGACGTTCGTGCAGATGTTCGACGTCGCCTTCTCGCGCCGGATGTGCTGCTCGCGCGTCTGGAGCGTGAGCACGTAGCCGCGGCGGCCCTCGAGATCGACCGTCGCCCCCACGAGCCGACCCGGCATCCGCCGCACGAGATCCTGCTTGGCCGAGAAGACGCCGAGGGAGGGGCCGCCGAACGACATCGGCACGCCCAGGCCCTGCCCCTCGCCCACCGCGATGTCCGCGCCGAGGGCGCCGGGCGGCTCGAGCACGCCCAGGTTGACGGGATCGGCGACCGCGATCAAGAGGGCGCCCGCCGCGTGGGCG
>QHRX01000022.1 GCA_003221455.1 Candidatus Rokuibacteriota bacterium | reverse complement strand
GCCGGTCGCCTCGCCGTATCATTTTTGGGGCGGCCGACCGACCTCGCCCCGGGGGGCTGAGCCATGGAGCGACGGCGACTCGGGAAGACCGACATGAAGGTGAGCGTCCTCGGTTTCGGCGGAGCCGAGATCGGCTACGCACGCGTCGCGCCCGCCACGGTCGGCCGGCTGCTCGGGAGCGCCCTCGATGCGGGGCTGAACGCCATCGATACGGCCGAGTGCTACGCGGGGAGCGAAGCCCTGATCGGCCGGGCCGTCGGCCGGCGGCGCGCGGAGTACTACCTCTTCACGAAGTGCGGTCATGCCGCGGAGGACGGGCGCGCGGACTGGCGGCCGCGCTCGCTGGCCGAGAGCATCGAGCGGAGTCTGCGCCGCCTCCGGACCGACTACGTCGACCTGATCCAGCTCCACAGCTGCTCCGAGCGAGAGCTGCGCAAGGGTGACGTCATCGAGGCCCTGGAGCGGGCCCGCGAGCGGGGACAGGCGCGCTACATCGGCTACAGCGGAGACGGCGCGGCGGCGCGCTACGCGGTCGAGTGCGGGCGCTTCGACACCCTCCAGACCTCGATCAGCATCGCGGATCAGGCGGCGCTTGACCATGCACTACCGCTCGCCCGGCGGCGCGG
>QHRX01000021.1 GCA_003221455.1 Candidatus Rokuibacteriota bacterium | reverse complement strand
CCAAGCCGAGTCGATGGCGAGCGAATGCGGCGACGCAGGCCGCCGGCCCGCTGCCTACCACCCAGGTCGCGAAGATCCGAGCGCGCTGGCGCGAGGTCGCGCGGCCCTCCTGGGTGGGTCAAGTGTAGCCCGCGTCCCGATCTAGCCCGCCCGGCCGAGCGCGGCGACGATCGCGTCGACGTCGTAGACGCAGCCGCCCCAGGTGCCCCCGCTCACATGCTGGAGGGCGGCCCAGAGCCGGGTGTCGTCCGGCAGGTCGGGATCGGCTGCCAGATCCGGGCGCGGAGGCCGCGCCGCCAGCACGCGCGCCCCCTCCTCGGGGCCGAACTGCTCCTCGCCGTGGCCCACGAGGTCGACGCTCCCTTCGAGGCGGTTCCGATCGACGACGATCTGGATCAGGTCCCCGTCCAGGATCCTCCCGATCGGCCCTCCCGCGAGCGCCTCCGGCCCGATGTGGCCGACGCACGCACCGGTCGATACGCCGGAGAAGCGGGCGTCGGTCAGCACTGCCACCTGCTTGCCCCACGAAAGGTGCTTCAGCGCCGAAGTGATCTGGTAGATCTCTTCCATGCCTGCGCCGAGGGGCCCGCGGCAGATGAGCACCATGACGTCGCCTGGCTGGACCCGGCCCGGACCCTGGCTCTTGATGGCGGCGATCGCCGCACGCTCTCGTGTGAACACGCGCGCCGGGCCGACCTTGCGGTACACACCGTCGGGACCGACGACCGACGGGTCGATGGCCGTGCTCTTGATCACGGATCCTTGCGGGGCCAAGTTCCCTCGGGGGAACGTTACCGTGCTCGTCAGCCCCCGGCGCTGTGCCCGCTCCGGGTCCATGATGACCTCGTCAGGGTCGACGCCGTCGACGGCGCGCAGCCGATCTCGGAGCGTCTGTCGCCGCTCGGAGCGTTCCCACCAGTCGAGGATCGGCCCGAGCCGCTCGCCGGAGACCGTAAGGCAGCGCTCGTCCAGCAGCCGCTGGCGTCGCAAGTGGAGCATGACCTCGGGGACGCCGCCCGCGAGGAACACGCGGACGGTGGGATGGTTCCGCGGGCCGTTCGGAAGCACGTCGACGAGCCGGGGCACGCTGCGGTTCACGTCGCTCCAGTCCTCGACGGTCGGCCGCCGGAGCCCGGCGGCGTGGGCGACGGCCGTGAGATGAAGAAGCAGGTTCGTGGACCCCCCGAAGGCGGCGTGGACCGTCATCGCGTTCCGGACCGCCGCGTCGGTCAGAATCTGGCTCGTGGTGATGCCCCGACCCTCGAGGCTCACCAGCGCGCGCGCGGACCGGCGCGCCATGTCCGTCCAGATCGGCTGCCCTGACGGCACGAGCGCGCTGTGGGCCAGCGAGAGCCCGAGGGCCTCCCCGACCACCTGCGAGGTGGCGGCGGTCCCGAGGAACTGGCAGCCGCCGCCCGGCGAGCCGCAGGCGCGGCATCCGAGCTCGGCCGCCCTGTCGAGGGTGATCTCGCCGTGGGCGAAGCGTGCGCCGATCGACTGGACGGTGCCCGCGTCCTCGCCGTTCGTCGGCGGGAGCGTCACGCCCCCCGGCACGAGCACGCACGGTAGCTCGTGCATCGAGGCGAGCGCCATCATCATCGCCGGCAGCCCCTTGTCGCACGTGGCGACCCCGAGCACGCCCCTCCGGTTCGGCAGCGAGCGGATGAGCCGCCGGAAGACCTGGGCCGCGTCGTTGCGGTACGCCAGGCTGTCCAGCATTCCGGTTGTGCCCTGGGTCCGCCCGTCGCACGGATCGGAGCAGAAGGCGGCGAAGGGCAGGCATCCGAGACGCGTCAGCTCCTCGGCCGCCGCCTGCATCAGGAGCCCGATCTCCCAGTGTCCCGTGTGATAGCCGAGCGCGACCGGGTGTCCGTCGGGCGCCCGGATCCCGCCCTGCGTGCTCGCGAGCAGGAATCCGGGCCGGCCGAGCTCCCGAGGATCCCAGCCCATGCCGGCGTTCTGGGTGAGCCCGAAGATGTCGCCACTCGGGCGCTCGAGGAGCATCTCCGCCGTGAGCGGGAGGCGACCTTCCGGCCCGGGCGCGGCGGTCTGGACCTCCCAGACCGAGCGATCCGACTCGACAATGTCTGCGAAACTCAGCTCCGCGCTCTTCGCCGGGCTGCTCATAGAACGCTCCCGGCGCGGAAACCTCGCCCTTCAGGGCGGGGAGGAACGCCGATCTCCGTGGTAGAGTGTCCCCGGTTGGAGCTGAACACGCGCTCCGCGAGCGGCCCTGGCGATAACCAAGCCGTGGGCCCGCTCAGACAGCCGTCGAAACGACGGTGGTGCTGGACGGGGAGGCTACCGCGCAGCCAGGCGGGCCGACGAACCGTCAACCTGGAACCGCAAGGCCAGGCTCTCGGGCTCAAGCACGGGCTCCTTTCTCTGAAAGCCCCGGACTTCAGTCCGGGCGATGTTTACCCTCTCGCTCCTCCTCGGGTTCGAGTAGCCCCAGTCTAACTCGACCGCGACCGGGCCGCCCGAGGCCGGGAAGGTCTCGAATGAGGCGTCGGTCTCGGCCCTCCCGGGGGACGGCCGGAAGGCGCGCCCGAGGGCCCCGCCGGGGCCAGTCGTCCGTCGACACCCGGCTCGGCCGCCTGCGACGGGGCGCGCCACCGAAGAAGCCCGGCGCGCCCGACCGCCCACCGAGCGTGACGCGCCTACCTGAGCCCGAACCCTCGTGCCATGAAGCTCGCCACGAAGACGATCACGACCACGAGGCCCATCTCCAGGTGGTTCAGAACCCAGATGGCGGCGGCCGACGACGTGTCGGGCGCCTGCCCGCGGCCCCGTTGGATCCGCCAGCGGATGAACGTCACCATCGGCCAGGCTTCCAGGGCGAGGATGGTCGCGAACAGAGCGACCTTCGCCCAGAAGAGCCGGGAGTGCAGGTAGAAGTGGGCGCCCTTCTCGAGTCCGCCGAATGCGCGCAGGAGCCCCGTGCCGATCCACAGCACCGCGGCGCCGCCCCACGCGTTGTCGGCCGCGAAGAGCCTCCGCAGGCCCTCCGCGTCGAGGGGGCCCTTCAGCGCCCGACCGCGGAAGAAGACGCTCGGCAGGCCGATCCCCAGCGCGAGCACATGAAGGGCCGACACGATGGCCGAGGTCACGCGCGCGCCATCCTGTCAGGCGTCACGAGCCCGCCGCTGATTGGGTGCGGGGCGCTTTCGGGCCGGCGGCGCCGTCATGCCCCGGGGCACGGCCACGCGGATACACCGAGCATCCAAGCCGGAGTTCGCCGAACCGGACCACACTGGACATGAAACCCCTCCAAGGAAGCGATCAAGCCTACCAGACTACGGATGACCCGTCCCGGGGATCGTGGTCAATCCCCCGCCGGGAGCGGCCCGTCGTCGGGGTCGGAATCGCGGCCGCCGGCGTCGAGGCCTGGGCACTGCCGCGAGCCTGGACCAGCGCGGCGCGTCCGCCCCTTCCGTCCGGGGGGCCCGATGGGGACAGTCCCCGACGGCACCCGGAAGAGGCCCCGCGTCAACTCTCGCTTTGCTTGGTCTGACCCTTCGAGGCACCTTACTATAGGCGCGCGCTCCAGACTCGCGCGGCGAATGACCCGGCGGGGCGACGGACGACTTCTGTCCACCTGAAGGGTCGCGCGCGGCGTCGGCCCGACGTTCGAGGCCGCGCGCCGCCCTCCGTCGGACCTCGCACTCGCGGTCCCGCGAGTCCCGCGCACCGAATGCGGGAGGCCGTACCCCCTGGGTCGCGGACCAGCGAGCGACCCCAACGATCGGGAGCGACGATGCACAAAGGCGAGCGTTCATGAATGCGCCCCGCCGTGAGTGAGGCGGCGGCCCGCTGCGGTTCCGGCGCCGAGGGATCGGCGGCTCCGGCGGTCGAAACGGTGCGACTCATGCGGCGCTTCGGCCCGTTGACCGCCGTCGACGATCTGAATCTCTTGGTCCCCGCCGGCGCGATCTTCGGCTTGCTCGGCCCCAACGGGGCCGGCAAGAGCACGACCATCAAGATGCTGACGACCTTGCTCGCGCCGACCTCCGGCTCGGCGCGCGTGCTCGGCTTCGACGTGGCCCGGCAGTCGGTCGAGGTGCGATGGCGGATCGGCTACATCCCCCAGCTGCTCTCCGCTGACGGCTCGCTGACGGGTTACGAGAACCTGTTGGTCTTCGCCAAGCTCTACGACATCCGGCGGGCCGAGCGGGCTCGGCGGATCCAGGAGGCTCTCGACTTCATGGGGCTGGCCGACGCCGCCGACACCCTGGTGCGTCGTTACTCGGGCGGCATGATCAGGCGGCTAGAGATCGCGCAATCCATGCTCCACCGGCCCGCCGTCCTCTTCCTCGACGAGCCGACGGTGGGGCTCGATCCGGTCGCGCGGCACACCGTCTGGACGCACCTCCGAGATCTACGCCGCCAGTTCGGGGCGACGATTCTCATGACCACGCACGACATGGAGGAGGCCGACCAGCTCTGCGAGGTGGTCGCGATCATGCATCGTGGGCGCGTGGTCGCGCTCGGTTCTCCGGCGGATCTCAAGGTCACCCTCGGCGGCGGCGCAACCCTCGATGACGTCTTCGTTCACTACACCGGCACGGCCTTCGAGGAGGGTGCGCGCTATCAGGACGTCGCTCGGGACCGCCGCACAGCTCGCCGCCTCGGGTAGGAGGGCACCGCCCAATGTTCGTCTTCCTCAGGCAAACGCTCGCCGTCGCAGAGGCCGAGGTTCGCAAGTTGCGCCATGACCCGATGGAGCTGCTGACCCGCGCGATCCAGCCGCTCCTGTGGCTGGTCGTCTTCGGCCGGGTCTTCGGTCGGCTCCGGGAGATCCCGACCGGTCAGCTCTCCTATTTGGACTTCATGGCGCCCGGGATCCTCGCTCAGAGCGTGCTCTTCATCGCCATCTTCTACGGGATTTCGGTGATCTGGGAGCGCGACCTGGGAATCCTGCACAAGTTTCTGGTGAGCCCGGCCTCTCGGGTGGCGCTCGTCTCCGGTAAGGCCCTTTCGGCCGGCGTGCGTGCCATGTCACAGGCAATGATCATCTATGCCGTGGCGGCGCTCATGAAGATCCACCTTCGCCTCAGCGTCGGCGCCGTCCTCGGGGTGCTGGCGTCGATCGCGCTCGGCGCCGCGATATTTTCCACCTTCTCCCTCGCGGTTGCGTGTGTCGTCAAAACGCGCGAGCGCTTCATGGGCATCGGCCAGGTTCTCACGATGCCGCTCTTCTTCGCCAGCAACGCCATCTACCCCCTGGCGATGATGCCGGCATGGTTACGGGGCCTCGCCGCCGCGAACCCGCTGACCTATCAGGTCGATGCCCTCCGAGAACTCATGATCGACGGCGGCCGCAGCCTGTTCGGTCTCCCCCTGGATTTCGCGGTGGACGCCATCGTCTTGGTGGCGCTGATCGGGCTCGGCGCTCGACTCTACCCGAAGATCATCACGTAGGCGTCCGACTGCTCCCGCCGGCAGCGCGCAGTTCTTGACCGCCCACGTCGTCCCCGATAGGCTTGGGCCTCCTGGCGGATTAGAGCTCGACAGGCGGGAGGACCGAACATTGCGCGGGTGTCGCGCCGTCTGATCGACGATGCAGATCCCCGCTCGGCGGCGGGTGCCCACTCGCGGAGGGAGTGCACAAGTGAAAGTCATCGACCTCACCCAGCCGTGGGGCGACCGCATGCCCACCTGGCCGCAGTTCGAGTCGATCGAGGTGACGGACATCACGACGCATCAGCGTGATCGCAAGAGCACCATGCTCGTCAAGACCAACATGCACACCGGGACGCACATCGACGCGCCCAGCCACTACTGCGAGACCGGAAAGCACCTCGGAGACATCTCGATCGAGGAGCTAGTGGGTACCGGCCTCGTCATCGACCTGCGCCCCGTGACCGACCGCTGGAGTCTCTACCGGCTCGACCAGGTGCTCGCGCACGCGCCGGAGCCAATCCGTGAAGGGGACATCGTCATCCTCTACACCGGCTGGGAGCGCTACAACTGGACGCAGAAGACGCGCGACGACGTGACGTACTTCGACCGCCATCCCGGCCCGCACCCGGAGGTCGTCGACTACCTTGTCGGCAAGAAGATCAAGTGGCTCGGCACCGATCTGGCATCCACCGATCATTCGCTATGCACGCGGGTTCGCCTGATGAGGCCGGACCTCGTGGGCGAGTACGAAGCGATGGTCGGTCAGCCGGTCGAGGAGGTGCTGCCGACGAAGTGGTTCGACTATAACCACTATAGGACAGCGCGCAGCAACATCCCCTTGCTCGAGAATCTCGGGGGCGACGTGGCCGTCGTCGCCGGGCGGCGGGTCACCCTGGGCGCATTCCCTTGGCGCTGGGTGGGGGGTGAAGCGAGCATCTGTCGCGTCGTGGCCTTTCTGGACGAGGAGCGTCGCTGACGGAGTCTTCGGCGGCGCCGACTCCGGGCTGGCGACCATGCCTCACGGCCCCCGGCCCGAGGCTCACGGTTCACGCCCGTCGACGTGATCCAGGGGTCCCCTGACCGCCGGGAACGTCCAGGCTGATGGCTCCCGAGCACCGCCTAGCCGGTCCAGGCGTACTTGCGCGCGGCCTTCTCGTTCAGCTCGGTGCCCCAACCGGGCGCCGTCGGAATCTTCATGTGACCGTTCTCGATCTCCGGCGCCATCGTGAACAGCTCGTCGCGGATGGGCACGGCGTCGGGGTCGCTCTCCATGATCTTCACGTTCGAGACCGAGGCGCAGAGGTTCAGGCTCTGAAACGTGCTGAGATGGCCGTTGTAGTTGTGCGGGGCGACGTTCAGCTCGTAGGTCTCGGCGAGGTCGGCCACCTTCTTGGCGGCGGCGAACCCCTGCCACTGAACGTCCAGCATCACCACGTCCATGGCGTGGAGATCGAAGAACGGTCGGTACCGCCGCACCGTGAGCAGCTGCTCGCCCGCGCAGATGGGCACGCGCGTTGACGTCTTGAGCTGGGCCAGGGCGCGAGGGTCCTCGCTGTCAATCTCCAGCCAGCAGAGGCGATACTGCTCCAGCTCGCGGGCGAGCAACAGGGCCTCGGTGGGTTTGAAGTTGACGTTCACGTCGAGGCAGATGTCGAGGTCGGGCCCCACCGCCTCCCGCATGGCGGCGATCTGGGCGACCGCCTGCCGGACGATATCGCGGGTGGCCAGCTGGTCGTGCGGCCCGAGCCGGCCCTGGTGTATTCGGCGCGCCGGCTCGCCCGGCCAGATGATGTTGGTCTTCAGGGCCGTGTACCCGCGCTTGGGCACCTCACGGGCGCAGTCGGCGAGGTCGGCCATCGTCCGGAGCGGATTGACACCGAAGATCTCCCAATTCTCGACCCGGTAACTGGCGCAATGCGACCAGTACACGCGCTGCCGGTCGCGATGCGGACCGCCCATGAGCTTGTAGACCGGCACGCCGAGCGACTTGCCTGCCAGGTCCCACAGCGCCAGCTCGAGGCCGGCGATGGCCATCTGGGTCGCGCCGTAGGCGGTCTGGCGAGTGTACCGGTAGAGGTCGACGTAGTGCTTCTCGACCGCACTCGGATCGCGGCCGACAAGCCGCCCGCCAAGGTCCTGCACGAGACCCACGAGGCCACGGGTGATGCCGTCGCAGCCGAACTCGCCGTAACCGGTGACGCCCGCATCGGTGCGGACGGCGCAGAAGAGCCAAGGCCGCTGGGGTTTGAATCTCGTATCGACGGCGAACGTCTCGACGCCCGTGATCTTCATGACCGTCCTCGCCGCCCGTCGGGGCCTCGGGTGGAGCGCGGCTGGTGGCGCGAGCACCACAGCACGCGCGCGAGACCATTGTCAAGACGGCGGCGAGAGTCGGAGCGGACCGGTCGGCGGCGGCGGCCTCGAGAGTCCCGAGCCGGCGTCCTCGCCGACCCCGGATTGCTCCTGACGGGCAGCTCGGGCCGGCCGCGGCCGACCATCACGCCCGACGCCTTCGAGCACCGCATCGTCGCCGTGCCGGGATGCCAGCGCCTGAACGGCGACCGCGCTGCTTCACTCGCGACCCGCGTGCGCCTTTACGGACTCCTCACCCCCGCCGGAGGGTCGCCCCCCTGTCGCAAGCGCGCGAGGCCGGCGCCTCCGGAAGCGTCCTCGCGCGGCGCCGTGCGCCCGCACGAACCGCGCCGCCCCGAAGACGCTGAGGGTCGCGATCAGGACGCCCCCCGTCGCGATCTGCTGCGCCTCCGGGGTGACGCCCGCGAGGCCGAGCGAATTCTGCACGAAGGCCAGGACGAACAGGGCGATGACGACGCCGACCATCGTGCCGCTGCCGCCGAAGATGTCCACGCCGCCGAGCACGACGGCGGTGATCACCTGGAGCTCGAGCCCGCTCGCCGTATCAGAGCGCGCGCTTGCGAGGTACGCCGTCAGCACGATCGCCGCCACCGAGCACATGACCCCGGACGTGACGAAGAGGCCAAGGAGGCCGCGCTTGACGGCGATGCCCGAAAACCGTGCGGCCTCCCGGTTGTTCCCGATCGCGTACAGCGCGCGTCCCCCCCGAGTCGCGTGGAGGAATACCGCGAACCCGATCGCCAAGACGGCGAAGATGAGCGAGCTCCACGGGACCGGCGATCCGCCGATCGTCCCAAACCCGATGTTCTGGTACCACTCGGGGAAATCGCTGACACCGCGCTCCCTGAGGACGATCTGCGCGAGGCCTCGGTAGAGCGCCAGCGTTCCGATCGTGACGACGAGCGAGGGAAGTCCGACGTAGGCGACCATGACGCCGTTGCCGAGCCCGGCCAGCGCGCCGACGACGAGGCTCAGGGGCATAGCGGCGCCGATCGGTAGACCCCTTTCGAGGCATACCCCCAGACAGGCCGCACACAGCCCGACGATCGATCCGACAGAGATATCGATCTCCCCTGTCACGATGATCAACGTCATCGCCAGTGCGACGATCGCCACCGGCATGAAGCTCGCGGTGGCGATCGAGATGTTCGAAGCGGTCCAGAAATACCGGGACACCCCGGCGCCGAACACGAACGTCCCGATCAGGAAGACGAGGAGGAGCGCCTCCCAGCGGGCCACGTACTCGCGCACGCGCTTCATCGGTCCGCCGCCACCCTCAGCCCGGTCCGCCCGAGCGTGGCCAGCCGGCGCCATTCACGCTCGGCCCGTTCGACCCTCCTCGCCAGAAGCATGTAGAACACGACGGTACCGAGGATCGCCATCCCGACGACCGCATCGAGCCAGAACTGGTTGATTCGCAGGAGCTGAACGCCGTTCTGGAGGACCGCGAAGATGACGGCGCCGAGAGCCGCTCCATAGACCGAGCCACTACCGCCGAAGATGCTGACGCCCCCCACCACCACCGCCGAGATCACCTCGAGGTTCAGGCCGCGGGCGATCACGGCATCGACCGTTCCGAAGCGGGCCCCCCAGAGAACGCCGACAAAACCGCACAGGAGACCGGACAGGATGAACACGAAGGCAATGCCCCGAGTCTCGCTGATGCCCGCGACGCGCGCGCTCTGCGGGCTGCTGCCGAGCGCGTAGAGGTTCCGCCCCAGGCGCGTGTAGCGCGCCATCCAGCTAAAGAAGAGGGTGAGCAGGAGCGCGAGCCAGACGAGAAGGGGCACACCCGCTATGTGCAGCTGCGCGACCTCCTGGTAGCTCTCGGGTAGCACCGTCGCGGAAATCTGCCGGCCTCTCGCGATGACGATCGCCGCGCCGCGGTAGATCGCGAGCGTCCCCAGCGTCGCGACGACCGCCGGGATGCGGGCCACCGCGACGAGGAGTGCGTTGCCGGTTCCGAGCGCGGCTCCTACCCCACAGCCGATGAGGAACGCCGTGAGGATGCCTCCGTCGGGCCGGCCCTCGAGCCAGGACGCCGTGACGAACGCGCTCATCGCCACGATGGCCCCGACCGACAGGTCGATCTGACGGGCGATGATCACGAGCGCCTGGCCGAGCGCGACGATGCACACGAGCGTGGCCGAGAGCGCGACCTGTTCGAGGTTTGGCCCGTCCAAGAAGCGCGGCGCGCGCGCGGTGACGATCGTGCAAATGAGGAGGAGGACGACCACGAGACCGAGTTCGCGAACGCGCAGGATCCGGTCGGCAAACCCGCCCCAGGCTCCGCCGCTCTGACGCGACCGCGTGGGTGTCTCGCTCGACGTGATCATGGCCGCCCAGCGCCGGGGCCGGCCGCAACGGGATCCGGTCCGGCGTGCGAAGCCGCAAGCACCATGGACCCGCGGTCGACCGTGGCGCGGGAGAACTCCGCGACGATACGGCCGCTGCGGAAGACGAGAATCCGGTCGGCCATCGCCGTCACGTCGGGGACGTCGTCGCTGATCAGGACGATCGCCATGCCCTGCCCCGCAAGCTGCGAGATGATCCGATGGATCTCTGCCTTCGCCCCGACGTCGATCCCGCGAGTCGGCTGATCGAGGATGAGGATTCGCGGCGAGGGCATCAGCCACTTGGCCAGCAGTACCTTCTGCTGGTTGCCACCAGAGAGGGCGTTCACCAGCTGCTCGATTCCGGTCGCCACGACCCGCATCCGCTTGGCGTAGTCCCCGGCGATCTCCGCCTCGCGCGTGCGGTCGACGAGACCGAGCCATCTCGTGAACCGCCGAAGAATCGGCAGCGTTGCGTTCGCCCGGATCGGGAACTCGAGGACGAGCCCCTGCTGATGGCGGTCCTCAGGCAGCAGCGAGATTCCGAGCCGCATCGCGTCACGTGGCGACCGGATTCGAGCCCTGCCGCCGTCCACGCGGACCTCGCCCCGGTCTGGGGGCTCGATCCCGAACAGCATCTGGGCGACCTCCGAACGGCCGGCGCCGACGAGCCCGAAGAAGCCGACGATCTCGCCCGCCCGCAGGGTGAAACTCACGTCCTCGACGAAGCCGCAGCCGGCCAGGCCGCGGACCTCCACGACCGGCTCCCCGATTGCGGCGGCTTCCTTCGGGAAGAGGGCCTCGGGCGTCCGACCGACCATATGGCGGACCGTCGACTCGAGGGTCAGCTCGGCGGCGGACGAGGTCACGACGCGTCGGCCCGAGCGAAGGATCGTGACATCGTCGCCGAGCCGCAGGATCTCGTCGATAAAGTGACTGATGAAGAGGATCGCGACGCCCTGCTGCTTCAGCGTCTCGACGATCTCGAAGAGCCGGACGGCCTCCTCCCTCGAGATCGCCGACGTAGGCTCGTCCATGACGAGCACACGGGCGCGAAGCGA
The DNA here is from genome assembly GCA_003221455.1 of Candidatus Rokuibacteriota bacterium. Classification (GTDB taxonomy): domain Bacteria; phylum Methylomirabilota; class Methylomirabilia; order Rokubacteriales; family CSP1-6; genus AR9. The sequence continues at coordinate 29,295 of QHRX01000021.1, read as the reverse complement.
GAGGGCCTTGACGATCTCGACCGTTTGACGCTCGGCGATTCCGAGCATCTTGACGGGCAGGCGGACATCGACGTCGACCCGGAGGCCGGACAGAAGCTCGCGCGCCTCGCGCCGCATCGCCACCCAGTCGATCCTGCCGAGGCGGCGGGGCTGGCGGCCGACGAAGATGTTCTCGGCCACTGACAGGTCGGGAAAGAGGGCGGGGTGCTGGTGGATGACGGCGATGCCGTGCCGCTGGGCCTCAGCCGCCCCGTGGATCGTGATTTCCTCGCCTTCCTTGAAGATCAGGCCGTCGTCAGGCCGATGAACCCCGCCGAGTATCTTGACGATGGTGCTCTTCCCCGCGCCGTTCTCTCCTGCCAGCGAATGCACCCGGCCGGAGCGAAGACTGAGGTCGATGTCCGTCAGCACCTCCACGGGTCCGAAGCGCTTCGTGATCCCGCGCAACTCGACGATGGGTGCCACGGAGCTCATGGCTTCGATGGGAAAGCCCGACACCGGAGACAGGAGGCCTCCCTCACGGTCCGGCGCGGCGCCGTGTCGCCCCGGCGGCGGGAGCGCGAGCTGCGTCGCCCGCGCCTACGCCGCCGCCGGGGTCCTGGCTGATGGCTAGTACTCGTGTTGCTTGTAGTTCGCCGGGGTGTACTGAAGCGGGCCGCCGGTGACGATCTCGCCGTTGGGAAGGACCTTGTACGTGCCGGGCCACTTGCCTTCCTTGATCGTGAAGGAGTCGCCCGGCTTGCCTTGGATTTTTCCGTCGGCGAAGTACTTGGCAGCGTAGTACGTGATGTAGCCGAGCTTCACCGGGTCCCACAGGTAGAAGACCGAGATCGTCCCATCAAGCATGTACTTCGCCGTGATGCTCGGCACGCACATGCCGGCTAGCTTGACGGCCCCTTTGCCCTTATTGACGGACTCGAGAGCCCGCGCCACCGCGGGAAGGCCCGGACAGGTGGGCGCGTAGATTCCGGCGAGGTCCGGATACTTGGTCGTCAACGCGACCGTCAGGTCGAAGGCCTTCTGCTCGTTGTCGTATCCGTACACCTCGTCCACGACCTGCATGCTCGTGTACGGTGGCTTCTTCAGCTCCTCCCGGAAGGCCGCGATCCAGGCGTTCTGGTTCGCCGCCGTCGGCTGGGCCGAGACGATGGCCACCTTCCCCTTGTAACTCATCACCTCCGCCAGTTTGCCTGCGCCGAACTTGCCGACCGACTCGGTCGTCGCCTGGTTGACGAAGAAAGGCCGTCCGGCCGGCGCAGAGTCGGCGTCGAACGTGATCACCTTGGAGCCGAGCTTCTGGGCGCGCTTCATCGCCGGCACGACCGCGTTGGGATCGCTTGGGGCGACCGCGATCGCCGCGACCCGCCGCTCGGCAAGATTATTGATAATCTCGATCTGCGCCTGGGCGCTTGACTGCGTCGGACCGTAGTTCTTCGCCGTGCCGCCGATCTCCTCCGCGGCGATCTTCGCGCCCGCAAGGGTCGCGTTGTAGTACGGGTTCGTCGTCTCTTTGATCACCATCGCCAACTCGAAGTCCGCCGCCGCGCCGTGGCTCCCGCCGAAGTCGCTCGCCAGCATCGCGGCGGCGATCGACGCGGCGAGCACCACCAACACCCTGACGTTCCTTCCCATGGGCTGTGCCCTCCTCCTCCTAGTCAGTCCGGTTGTGAAGACAGAATGGAACGCTCACCCCCCGGTCGGTTCCGGATCGCGAGGGCCGAGGCTCGCAGGATGGCCGCCTTCACGGCGAGTCACCCACATCGCCCCTCGAAGCGCGTGACGACCGCCCCTCCGAGATCGCCGGGACCGAACGGTCATTTCACTGGATCAGGTCGGGCTGCTCTGACGGATCCGCGTGATGGCACGACCGCGGCTGCGGGCCCGCTATAGGCGAGGAGCGACCTGCTCCGTCAGCAGGCTCATCGATCGCGTCCACGCCGCCCGGGGTTCCCACTCGTGGGCGATGACGAGCAGGGTCCCGAAGCCTCCCACATCCCGCTGGAGCTGCTGGAGCTTACGCGCCACCTCGCCCGGGTCGCCGACGATCCAGACCTGGTCGGCGAGGTACTCGAGCGTGACCTCGGAGTCGGGCATGTCGGGATCCACCTTGCAGAGGCTCAAGAGCCCGACCTTCTTGAGCAGCGGCAGGAAGTAGCCGGTCCAGTCTCGTGCCAGGCTCCCGCCCAGCGCCTCGCGGCGCGCCTGCGCCGTCGTCTCCCCGACGTAGACGTCCCGCGAGATGCGCCAGGTGGCCCGGTCGGCGGCGCGCCCGGCTCGGCGCGCCCCCTCCTCGACTCCCTCCCAGTGCGTGCGCAGGATCCGAGCCGGAACGAAGTTGATGCTCATGGGCAGGTAGCCGCGCTCGCCGGCGAGGACCAACGTCTCCGACTTTGCCGATACCCCCGCCACGCTGATTGCAGGGCGAGCCCGATGTCGTCCTGCGGCTCGGGCACCCGGAACCGCCAGTACTTGTTCTCGTAGAGCCCGGGCTTCGGATCAGTCCACAGGCCGAGGACGGTCTCCAGGCAGGCCCGCGTGAACTCCCGGTGCTCGCCGCTCTTTGGGTCGAAACCGAACAGCTCGAAGTCTCCGGGGAACCCGCCGGAGCCCACGCCCCAGTAGAAGCGCCCCCGCGCCAAGTGGTCGAGCACCGCGATCCGCTGGGCCAGCATGAGCGGGTTGTGGTTGGGCAGACAGGAGACCCCGGTGCCGAGCTTCAACGTTCGCGTCAGGCCGAGCGCCTTGGCGATGAAAAGGTCCGGGCACGGGATGTTCTCCCAACGCGCGGTGAAGTGCTCGCCGATCCAGGCCTCTTCGAAGCCAAGCCCTTCGAGAAACACCAACTGCTGGAGGTCGTCCTCCATCGTCTGCCCGGGATCGGAGCCGGGTGGGTGCAGCGGCATTGCGAAGTAGCCGAGACGCATGCGAGCCTCCCTTTCCAAGGATTTGCCAGATTGATACATTTCACGTCGGCCGTCAAGAGGACCGGGGCGCACAGAGGACCGGGGCGCACGAACCCACACGCTGTCGCGAGACGGGCGGCACTGCTGCGTGGCCCGGCGGATTGACGGCGGCCGGCGCCCGGCATCCCGACCGACGCGGCCAGCATCTCGAGCGGCCGCGAAGCAGCCGATCGACACCGCGGTGGCTCGTCGAGGCGCCGGGCGGCCTCCCCCCTGCCGAACGCCGGCCCGGGGCCGGGAACGAGAGGCGCCGCCGGATCGTTCATCGCCGATCACCGCCGGTCGACCGCGAAATCGTCGTTGACGTCAAGCCCGCTCAGAAGTAAAAAGTGGTTCCCTGCAGGGGGCCAGCCGGCTTCGATTGTTCGCCCCAATGGGCGTCCTGACTGCGCCGACGGAAACACGGCAACCCGTCGGGAACGGTGGAAGATGTCGCTCTTCCTCGACGCGCTGATGGAGACGATCCTCACCTTCGCCGCGGTCGTGGAGTGTATCGCGGCTGGGATTCTTCTCCACCGGCTGCTCCGGTAGGGTTCTCGGCCCGACGATGGCCGACGGCGGTCGGGTCGGGGCGCGGACGTCTGCCGTCTGAGGGGATCGTGCCCTCTCCGGGGGCCAGAAAGGTCCCGGTTCCGGGCTTCGTGGCGCGCTAGGCGAAGCCTACCTCGGCCGGAGAGGCCACCTCCGGCGCCTCCCGCGCCGTCGGCGAGCGGCGGCGCCAGCCCCTCGCGCCTGGACAGCGGCGTGCCCCGAGGCCGCGCGTCCCCATAAGGGGGCCGGCCACTCTGCGCGGCTCGAACTGGGCCAGGGGTAAGATCGACTCATGGCCTGGTCCGAATTCGTGGCGCTCCTGGCCGCCATCGTGACCAACAGCTTCGCATTGTTAAGCGGACTTCTTGGCACTGCCATGACCGCTTACGGCGCCTTCACGCGTCAAAGTATGTCCGGACGGATCTTTCTTGCTTTTGGCCTGATTGCGCTGTTCCTCGCACCGATTGCCGCGTGGAGAGACGAGCACAGAGAGCTCCAAGTGTTCAGAAGCGAGGCCACGCAGACCCTCTCCTTAGACTTCAGAATCGACAACAGAAACAATCTGAAGATTCTGACCATCCAGAGCAAAGGGCGTTCGATCGAGGATCTTGAAGTATTCGCGGCTTCGTTTGATCTTGACCCGACGGCGCTTCAAAAACGTCGGCTAAAGTACGCGATCTCCAAGTATGGCGGCCCGCTGACGACGATTCCCCGAGTTTCTCGCCAGGCGGCGATTGATCTGGCAAACATTCTTACCCTCTCGGATTTCCCACCCCAACCAGGTCCGGAGCCCCACAAGATGCCGCCGGCCTATCGGACCAATTACTGTCTTCGGATGACGTTCGTCGACGCAGTGACGAAAGAACGACTGGTTCACTACGAGCTCACCTCGGCGGTCAAGGGTCCCTCCTTCGTTGATCGGTCGGCGGAGACTGCCGTCGCGGGTGGAAGCATGGAGTCTTGGGATTTCCTACTTGGGGTCGCGCCGCAGTTGAAGGCGAAATGCCGCAGTCTGTTCGAGGATCATGTGCGCGAATATAACTGAGCGAATCACCACGTCGATTGGACGGTTCACCGCGCGCGAACCGGTCGAGGGCGACTCGAGAGCCGACGGCACAGCCGACCGACAGTCGGCTCCCGACGGGCGGCGGATCGCTGCAGGCGCTCTTGGATCGAGTCGGGTGTCATCGCGTGCCGGGGAACGCGCCGTGCGAAATGCCGCTCAGCCGCCCGATTCGAGACGCCAGCGATCCGGGCCGCCCCGATTGGCTTCCTCCCAGAACGGAGGCCCTCGACCAAGAGGCAGGCTGCTGACTCCCGGACACTCCCAACGCCGGGCGTAGTCACCCGCGCAGCACCCGCTTCCAGAGCGCGAAACAGGTCTTGTGGAACCACACACCGCCACCGACGGCGAGATCACACTGGCACTGGACGTCGGACGGGTAGATCTCCCGGTCACACGCGTTGCACCGTTTGCCCGTGCCCGGACCGATCGCGAGGACGAGCAAGTGCCGGTCCGGCAGGTCTCCGGTTCGGAGCTTGTGCCGGATCTTTGCCCGAATCAGCTCGGCGTCCATCCCGCCCTATGTTGCGCCAGGGTGCCCGCCGAACCCGAGGAAAAGCGTCGATACCGGAACCGCCCGGCGTCGGGCCGGCCCAGGCTCACTCCTTGGGCGAGCTATGTGAGCGCTGGGGCGCGAACCCACACGGGCCGTGGAGGGGCGCGAGAAGATCGGGCTCGCCGGAATGACGAAGGACGGATGCGGGTGGCGTAGCGGCCCAGTGGCACCCCAGAGATAAAATCGCGTCTATCCGTGAACCGGTTGTTATGTTGACAGTCATGAGAACCCGATTGACGTCGAGCGTCCTGGTCGCGACGGTGCTGCTCACGTTGGCCTGTGGCCGGGCGGGTGCCCAGGCCCTCGATCCGACATCCCAAGAGGCACTCGCCTCGGTGCTCCAAATGCTCCAGGATCCGGCGCTTCGGAACGGCCTGATGGCGGGCAACACGCAGGCAGGGAAGGCCGACCAACAGATACAATCGCTGACGGGTGGGTCCGCGGCACTCACCCAGGAAGTCTATGAGCTTGCCGGGCAAATCTTCGAGGATCTCGTGCGCGGCTCAGGCGGAGATGAAAAGGTGATGAGCCAGGCCCTCACGCGCGCGCAGGCCGATCCCGCCGGCTTCGCCGCCATGCTGAGCCCGCAAACGCTCGAGCGGTTGCGCGCGCTCGCGGTCAAACTCTCAGATCGGCCTCGACACTGACCGCCGGCCGCTCGCCGAGGAGGGCCGACGCAAGGGTCCCTCTCGCGAGACTGGCTCTCGGGCCGGGATAGGGCAAAGCGATCCACCACGACGCAGTTCTACTTCACGGTTTGCCTGGTCGGACGGTCTACACGCTCCTCGACGCCGGCATCCCGCGGGTGAGGCAGGGGGGGCTTTCTCCGGCCTGGGGCCGGGACTGGGAGGTGCCGCCCGACGGCGGCAGGCGGCCGGCTCGCCAGCCTTCTGGGACTCGAAACACACTTGCCCACACGCGCCGAGACATCAGTCCGGCATGGCGACCCTCGCCAAGAGGTCGACCTGGTCGAGCATCTTCCCCACACCCAGCGCGACGCATGACAGGGGATCGTCGGCCACCGTCACAGGAAGTCCGGTGTCTTCCCGCAGTGCTCGATCGAGTCCCCGAAGAAGGGCGCCGCCTCCCGTCAGCACGATTCCCCGATCTGAAATGTCGGCCGCTAGCTCCGGCGGCGTCCGCTCAAGGCACGCGTGGACCGTCTCGATGATCGTCGTCACCGTCTCCCGCAAGGCTTCGCGGACTTCCTCTTCAGTGATTACGACCGATTTCGGGAGGCCGTCGACGAGGTCTCGCCCCTTGATCTCCATCATGCGGAGCTCATCGTCGACGGGACGTGCGGAGCCCAGAGTGACCTTGATCTCTTCGGCTTGACGCTCGCCCACCAGCAGGTTGTAGTGCTTCCTGACGTACTCGACGATCGCCTCATCCATTTCGTCGCCCGCGAGCCGGACCGATTTGCAATAAACGACACCCGCTAGGGCAATGACCGCCACCTCGGTCGTTCCGCCGCCGATGTCGACAATCAGGGTCCCGTCAGGCTCCGAAACAGCTATGCCCGCGCCGAGCGCAGCGGCCATCGGCTCTTCAATCAAGTACACTTCTCGCGCCCCCGCCTGCATCCCCGCGGTGCGCACGGCCCGGCGTTCCACTTGCGTGATGCCCGATGGCACCCCAATCACCACGCGAGGCCGGACGATCGCTTGACGCGAGATACGCGCCTTCGAGATCAGGTAGTCGAGCATCTGTCTGGTGACGTCGAAGTCGGCGATGACCCCGTCCTTCAGTGGCCGAATGGCCCGAATATGCCCGGGCGTCCGCCCGAGCATTGCCTTGGCGTCGCGTCCTATTGCGATGATGGACTGGTCGGCTTCGTGGATGGCGACGATGGAGGGCTCGTTGAGGATGATGCCCACGCCACGCCTGAACACCAGGGTGTTCGCTGTGCCGAGGTCGATCGCGAGATCATTCATGAACACCCGCATCAGCAGGTTGGACAGCGTCGCTGCGTTCATCTATATCACCCCGCCTCAGGGTCAGCCCCCCAGACGATGGAGGCACTGGAAGGGGATGGAGTGTGCAACTCGGAAGGGAAGTTGTCAAGGGCTACGACAAACTCTGCTGTTGCTCTATAAAAATGTCATGGCTAACTGTTCCGTGAAAATGTCACCCCATCTCGGTCCGCCAATTCCAAGCAGCGCTTCTCCCGCGACGGGCCGCGGGGCTTGCTGCATCGCAGCCGCGGGCGGCCCTCCCCGCGCCGCCTCGACGCGGATCTGCGGCAGCGCATCATCGCCCTCATCACCACAGCCTACCCCGGCCTCTGGGCGCGATCGATGACGCCACCTCGCGGATCCTCGCCCTGCACTTCCGCCCCACCGAGGATCTCCACGGCTCATCTTCGACCAGGTCTTCCGGCAGTACGGCCTGCTTCTCGCGGTCTACGGCGACCGCCTCAACATCCTCGCGCGCAATGACGACCACTGGTCGCTCGAAAAAGAACTGCATGGCGCCCAGCACCCCACCCACCTCGGGCGCATCCTGCAGGAGCTCGGCGTCGGCCTGGTCCGCTCGCCAATTCGTAGGCAGAATGGGGGCGTGAGTCCCAGCACCTCCCGGTACTCGCCGGGCTCCGCATGTCGGGCGCCGAAGGGGCGCCTGGCCGTTGACATCCCGAGAAGTTGCTCACCCTGGAAGAGCGAGGGCGGGCTCGACGGAACTCACCCTGGAGGACGGAAAATAACGCCGGCCAGCCACACCGCCCGTTCAGAGCTGAAACGTCTTGACCCAGATGCCAGGTGAGCCTGGGGCGTGCCGCATGTATGGTCGTATGCGATGCGTCACTGGCGAGATGTCCCGCTGGGCGGCCCACGCGGCGCTTTCGGATACCTGTGGGTGCTCGAACTCGTATAGCGTGAGATATAGGGGCGTGCCCGTCACCGCTCGATAGCGTCGACCGCGAATCACGCCCGGGACCTTCTCGTAATTGGGCACGTAGATGGTGTCGTACCAGCTGTTGAACTCAACATCGATCTCAGGTGGCACATCCATGCGTCCGATCTGGAGGACCGGCGCCATATCCGTTTCGGCGACTTCCGTCGTCACTGTCTTCGGATGGATTAGCGTATAGACGTTACGGATGTAGGTGGTTCCAATGACCTCGGGGGAGCAGCGCCGGGTCCATTCCGTAGGGTGCGCCTGGACGCGCTTGTACGCCTCGCTCTCCAGCACGGCGACGGTGTCCAGTTCGTAACAGGCGAGATGCTTGGGTCCACCCTTCACCGCGTCGTAGCGGGCCCCACTCAAAAAGCCAGGCACCGAGAGGCGCTCGGCGAGATGCTCTTCGTTGTACCAGTGGTTGAATGCCTGCTCTTTATCGGCCGGGACATCAGCCCAGACCATGAGCAGCCCTGTGCCCTTTTTCTTCGCCATAGGAAGCTCTCTCGTTCCGTGCGGACCGGCCCACGACGGGTATCGGGGTCGGCCGAGGCGCCGCAGCGGCGACGTCGCTGGTGCACCCCATGCACTGTGCGCTGATTCGATTTACAGATTAGGCGGCGATTGATGCTCATCACCGTCCTTTTCATCGTCTTCGGGCTCATCGAGCACGAGCCCATGCCGCGTCAGGAACGTGACGATCTGCTGGACCAGGCTGTACGTGCGACTCACCCACGCGAGCAAAATGAACAGCAGGGCCGCGTACAGCACGAGCGCCGTTACGACGATCAGTGGATCGATCCACATCGCACCCCATCATGGCCCCGTCGTCGTCCGCCGCGCCAGCCCCTGCGTAATGCCACCCCCGAGACTATCGGTCGCAATGTGGACGCTATCCGTCGAAATCCGCTGATCGGCTAAGGTCTTGAATTAATGGCGCGCTCGACGGGACTTGAGCCCGCGCCTTCTGGAAGGGCTTGGGTCCCGCCGAGATATTTTCGATCGCCTCAACACCCGCCGACGAGCTCGCGTCAGGGCGGCGATGCGACATTGCCAGAACCGCGACTGCCGCGATGCTCGCCCATTTCATGCGGCACGAGCGGCAACGGCCACGAGTACCTACTGTGCTTTGGCCGGGATGAAGTCGCCCTTTACCTTCTGATAGATGAAGAGGATGCAGTCGTTCGGGCCCTTGCAGACATCGTTGTGATTCTGCACACCCGGCTGCATCACGTAAGATCCGGCGGGGAGTTCTTTCGTCTGGCCGTCCGCCAGCGTGTGCACCCAGGTGCCCTGGAGGTTGATGGCGTGGTAGTCCCCGGTGTGCGAGTGAAGTCCCGCCTCGAATCCGACGGGAATCTTGAGCAGCATGCCGTGCTCGCCCTGGCTCCGATCCCCCCATAGCTTCGCGACCTGCACCGGCGAATCCGGCGCGATGGGCTCGAAGACGATCTCTCCCGCCGGGATCATCGTGCCCGTATCGGCGGCGACCGCACCGGCAACGTACGAGACACCGGCGAGCGCGGCCAAAAACGACCCCAGTACCACGTTTTTCACGATTGTCATGACGTCAGCCTCCTAAGGAGATGCTTTCGGTCGCCGGATTCCTGGAACATTCTTCCGCCGGTCCTTCTCGGCCCACTTCTGCCAGTCCCCTCCTTCCATAGGCTCGCGCTATTGTAGTCGAACGGGAGCCCTTCGGATCGACAGCGTCGATTTTTCGCGTTCTGTTGATCCGCTCGGTCCGCCGCGCACTCCGCCTGCACGGGGCGAACTTCTCGCCGACTCTCGCGAGGAGTGCTCAGGCTCCGGCCGCTGGCTCTTGGATTGGGGCTCCTCAGCAGCTGGTAGCTCCCGATCTTCTCAGCCCGAGGGTGAAGACGAGGCTGGCCGAGAAAGGGACAAGTCCGGGACAAGTCGACATCTGTCGACGTCGAGTCGGGTCGACTAAGGTCTTGAATTAATGGCGGGCTCGACGGGATTCGACCCCGCGACCTCTGGATTGTCGGGGGCCGGCGCAAGGCCGGCCCCCTCTTTTCTCGCTCACTTTCGCATAACTTCTCGATCCGCTTGAAGCTTCTTGCGTTGACCGCTCGCGTCACAGACGCACTCAGCCGACAGGCGCGCACTCGAAATCACATCGTTTCCCGGTTCGTTCAGCGCAAGATAGCGCAAGCGAGCGCGGGCACGCCGCCCTACGCGTGTTGCCTGGCACCATCCCGAAACCGGCGACGGCGGAGCCGCCGCCAGCCAGGCTGCCGGCGCGATTAGCGATTCTAGGTCGCGTAGCCTGTTGACGTACCGTCCTGCCAGTTCACTTGGGTAACGCCAACAAAGGTATTGCTGCCGTTGATTCCCTTGTATTTGCCCGTGCCGCCCCTTTATTCGAAGGTCCCAGGTCCGGTGTCCGCGCGAGTACGCACCCCTTGCCTACCGTCTGGAGAAAAGCGGTTTCCCCGTGAATCGGGTCTACCCAACCAAATGCAGCGATCTTGACAGCTGAGAATCTTTAACGAGTCGCTGTGACGTCGTGGCGTTCTCCCGCATACGCGGGCCGCTGCATATTTGCGATGATTCTTAGTCTTCAGCGTGTGGAGTCGTCACGCATCGTCCAGTCCGTGGTGGCCGCCTCGGGGCCGTAGCGTAGCCTGTCGAACTCGTCCCCGGGCGGCCTGCTGGACGGCTTGTCACGGGCTGGGCGCCCGCGCGCTGCCGGCATGGGACGTGAGGGAGTGCTCGAAGCCGCTAGCTACTTCCCGGTGCAGAAGGCACGGCGCTCGCGGGGGAGCGCCGTCGCGCCATCGACAGAACGCTCAATTTCCTTGACGCTTGCGCTCGTTGGGCCTCATCGTCGTCGGTGATGTTCGCGTCGACATTCGCATCGCCAGCACACCGTAGCCGACCCGTCTCGATGGGGCGCCATGGTCCGTCGCGCGTATGCGCAACGCAGCGTCTTCGAGATACTGCTGCCCGATGGTGACAAGCTCTGGGCCCCCGAGCTCCGGGCGATCGACGAGCTCTTGGACGATGAAGACCTCGTCGACCTCGTCGCCGCCGCTCTCCGCCGCCACCCGCTGAGCGGCGCTCGCGGGCGCCTCGGAACGCCCGCCGCGGTCGTCCTCCGCATGCTTCTGCTCAAGCATCTCCATAACTGGAGCTTCGACGAATGTGAGCGCGAGGTCCGGGCCAGCCTCGTCTATCGGGCCTTCTGTCCCATCGATTGCGAGCGCGTGCCCGACGCCAAGACGCTGATCCGCCTCGCGCACCTTCTCGGCCCCGAGACGCTCACGCCCATGTTGGAGCGAGTGGTGCAGATCGCTCGGCAGCGGCGGGTGAACCCGCGGGGCGCGCTTGCGAGTCGACACGACGGTAGAGTGTGCTGCGCCACTACAGTAAATGGAACAGCCGGGGGGCGCACCCGGACGGGTCATGCCGACCTGGTGGCGTACGAGAACCCCTCTGAATGCCTGGGTGGGTCGACCTCCCTCATGGCCGGCGCGGACCGGCCGGCGCCGACGCGTCCCAGCTTCCAACTGCCGGCGAGCGGGATCTGAACGTCCTCACGCCGGTTCTCGATCTTCTGGTCGCCGCCAGGCTCCCCCGGCCGGATCGGCGAGTGCCCTACCGGTCAACTGGCGCGTTCGTGGCGACGAGCCTCGTCACAGTAAACTGAAGGTCCTCGACTGCTCGTTCCAGGTCGCGAACACGTACCAGGCGGCCATCAGCGCGCCGACCAGTAGCATCGCGCCTCCCCAGCCCACGATCGAGGGGAGGAAGACGGCGACCCCGAGGCGGTCGAGGAGATCGAGCCACGTCAGCAGGAGCCGTGTCGACGACGCCCCAAGGGCAAACATCCCCACTGCCACCCAGAGCTTGACGTGTCCCTCGCCGGCGCGCCAGATCACTCCGGCGCCGCAGCCGCCTGCCAGGACCATTCCGAAGCCGAATAGGAGCCCTCCGAAGAGGGCCCCGACCCAGCATCCGGGGAACACCCAGTCGCCGGGATCCTTGAGATTGGTGAACTTGAGGATGGAACATCCCACCATACTGGCGACGAGCGCCAAGGCCGCCCCCCGGGTATGCTCGCCGTCGCCCGTCATAAACGGCTCGCGGAACGCCCGGACGAGGCAGAATCGGGACCGCTGCAAAATGACTCCGAACGTCACCCCGAAGAGCAGGAAGCCTCCCTGCGGCGTGTAACCCGACTCGTCGTATGCGAGCGCGCCGAGGAGCGCCAGGACAAGGACGAACACGCCGGTGGCCGGCTGCCACCCGATCCGGGTCGAGCCAGGCACACCGAATCGACGGGCCCCGCCCTCGCTCAGCCCGGGCCAGTGCTCCACTTCCCACAGGACGTAGCGGAGACCGGCGTAGGCGCCGATCCCGAGTCCGATCATCATGACCAGGCCTGAGAGCGACAGGGCCGAGAGGGCGCTGAAGAACCCGCCGATGTTGCAGCCGAACGCCAACACGGAGCCGATCCCCATCAAGAGCCCGCCGAGCCCCCCTTTGAGGAGCTCGCCCGCGGGTGCGATCCGGACCGCGAACTCCCGGCTCAGGAGCGCGGCCCCGAACGCCCCAGCGAGCAGACCGAGGTTGAGGAGCGAACCCAGGTAGAGCCAGGGCGACACGAGGTCACCGCCATCGAGAACGCCGACTCGATGCAGGAACGCGTCGCCCCAATTCCGGACGCCATCGGACGCAGTCCACGGTCGGTCGAAGGCGAAGAGGAACACATTCATCGCCCCGAGAGCCAAGGACGACCCCATGACCGACCAGCGCTGGCCGAACAGGTGGTCGTAGAGGGCGCGCCCGGGACCGGCTGGCCCGTGTCGGGCGATGTCGAGCTCGCTGCTGGCTGCGGGCCGCGCCGCTCGCCGTTGGATACTCAGCACGCGGTTCTTCATCGCAGGGCGGCCGCCGCGGTCCTCGGTCAATCGTGGGCGGACGGGAGGAGCGAGGGGAGCGTCTCCCGCGAGGGGAGCGTCGCCGGCGGCAGGGCCCGCTGGCCCTCGATCGGCGGGAGCCGGTCTTCCTGCGCTAAGAGGCGGTACATGAGCACCATCAGCGTGACGAGGCCGACGACGCCGCTGGTTGCCCACATGATGACGCCGCCGTCGGCCTGGTCGTCGAGCGGGCTCAGGCCCCGCGCCGCCGCCCCCGCCTCGTACGAGCCGTAGAGCACCACGGGACTCGTCGACAGCAATAACCCGAGCAACGCCTGCTGCCCGCCAGTCAGGACCAGGTAGACCACGCGCAGGCTATAGGCCAGGTGGCCGCGGACTCGCGGGGAGGGCCCGATCAGCGGCCACCAGCCCAGGATGCCGGCCCAGAAGAGCACGAGATGCTCCGCGTCGTGAAGCAGGTCGTCCCGCAGGGCCGCCTCGTACGCGCCGGGAAGGTGCCAGAGCCAGAGGGCGAGCGCCGAGACGAGCCACGCCGCCGGGGGCCAGGTGAGCGCGCGCCAGAGTCGTCTGAGGAGCGCGCCGGGAGCGAGCAACCGCCCCGCCGCCAGACGCACGCGCCTCGGCAACGCCCAGAGGACCGCCGGCAACGGATCGGCGAGCAAAAAGAGGGGTGGCGCCAGCATGACGAGCAGCACATGTTGGATCATGTGAGTCGAGAAGCGGGCGTGCGCGGTGCCCGCGATCGGCGACAGGAGGGCGGCGACGACGGCGGTGAGGCCGCCCGCCAACAGCACGGGGCGCCACCGGGGGACCGCTCGTGGGCCGCGCTCCGACAGCCGCCACCACCCGACGCCGGACGCGATGGCCACCAGGCCGAGCGGGACCAGGACCTCCGGTCGCCACTCCCACATCTACTTTTTTCTGAAGGACAGAATCCCTACCCAGACATAGAAGCCCACCATGCCGAGGAGGAAGATGGAGAAGGCGAGCCGTTCGATGCCGCTCATCGGGTCCCTCCTGCTACAAGAGCGAGATCACGTCCGACAACGAGTTGAAGAGAATCTCGAAGACCAGAAATGCCATATTGAGCAGCGCCAACGCGAGGATCAGTCGCTCTGTCCGCATCGCCGTCTCCGCCCTACCCCCCGACGCCCAAACCCGGCCCGAGCCCGCCCCAGTACTTGAACAGGTAATAGACGGCCCACAGGCCGAGGAGCGCGTAGACGACGAGCAGCCACTTGTTCACGATGCCGTGATAGGCCTTGATCTCGCCCTGGGCGTACGTCTCGAGCGGGCCGTACTTCCCTTCCCCCTCACTGCGTTCGTCGCGCATGGTCCTCCTCCTCCAGCTCCAGCACCCGATGCTTAATCGCTTCGACGTTCCGGAACGCCCCGCTCGCCGCCGCCCAGACGAGCGCGCTGAGCGCGGCGAGGGACATGAGGAGTGCCACGAGAAATTCCCCGACCGTGAGATAGCCGACGTCGGTCATTCCTGTTCCCTGTCCGCCGCCGCCCGTGGCGTGGCGTTTCGCTTCGAGAGCGCGGTGGGCGTTCGGTCCGGATCATAGGCCAGCCGGGGCGAGCCCGCGCGTACGGCTGGCGAATCGAGCGCCGCCTTGGCCTGCGGCGAAATCCTGAGCTTCTGCCCGGTCAGCGGATCACCCCACGCCGAGAACGACAAGACATAGTAGGAGATGGCCCAGCGTTCGTCGGCCGTCATGGAGTCGACGAAGGACGGCATCGGCGTGCCGTCGAGCCCGGTCGTCATGGTCCGGTAGATATCCCGGGCGTGTGAGCCGCCCTTGAACTGGCCCCGCGTAAAGTCGGTCGGTCGGATGGGAAAGCCGAAGTCGTCCTTGAGCTCGTCGGCCGAGGGTCCGTCCCCCTTGCCGCCGTCACCGTGGCACTGCCAGCACTTGGCGACCTTGTTGTAGAGCTCCTTACCTCGCGCCAGGAGTTCAGGGGTTGGGGCGGGGGGATCGGGGACGTAGACCGGCGCCGGAGGCTTCTCCTGTCGCCAGCGATCTGAAAAGCTCTTGAGGTACTGGACGACGGCCAACCGGTCGTTCTCGGGAACCTCATGCCACGTGGGCATCGGAGTCCACCGGACGCCTCGGGTGATCGTGCGGAAGAGGTCGCCGTCGGTGGGCAGCGAGCCCGACGGTGTCGTGCGAAACTTGAATTCGCCGAGGGTGAAATCGCGGGGCCGGGGAGACAGGAACGTCGCCGCGACGCCGTTGCCGTCGCCCTTGGCCCCGTGACAGCCGATACACCGCTGCGCGAAGACGGCCCGTCCCCGGGCGAGCAGCATCTCGCTCTCCGGGATCCGCATGGCGGAGACGTCGACGGTCTGGGGCTCGAAGACCTCCCGCCACGCGCCCCGGTTCATTCCGAGCTTCTGGACGTAGGCGACCAGTCCCACCAGCTCCTTCGTCGGAATGAGGAGGAGGGCCGACCGGAATGCCGGCACGGGCGGATGGGCCTGGTAGGCGGTGAGGTCGAGCTGGGGCGTGCCGTCGATCGGGAACTCGCCATCCGGCCGCGGGTGGACGAAGATCAGGCCGTCCTCGTTCGGGTAGATCGGGATCGGCTTCGCCGCATTCATCGTGAAGTACCGCCGCATCGCGGGTACCGGGTCGAGCGTCAGCGTGTCGCCCGCCCGGTGCGCCGGCACTCGAATCTGGACGAACAGCCAGGTGAAGCTCGGCATGATCGAGTCCGGCACGACGAGCCTCGGGTCCCAGTGGTGCGCGTAGTGCCAATCGTCCCCGTACTTCAGACCGACCCGGGTGAGGTCCGGACCGATGCGCCGCGTCGAAAAGAGATGCGGGAGGTCGAACGCGTACTCCCCTGCCTCGGAGACCGGCCCCCAGCGGATGTCCTCCCCCGTGACGGGGCGCACGTACTGGCTGTGGCAGTACCAGCACCCCTCTCGGGTGTAGACACGCCGGCCCAGTCGCTCGAGCGGGGTATAGTCGCTCGATTCGTACCGGATCCACTTGATCTCGCCCAGGTCGGTTCGGACGGCGCGCGTCACCCGCCGCTCATGCGTCGCCGGGATCATCTCCGGGAGAAACCACTGGATGAAGAGCGCCGCCGTAATGCAGGCGAAGCCCGCGCCGATGGCCAATGACCTGATGCCGCGCACGGTTCACCGTCTCCTTACGCGGCGCCTCTCGCGAGGGAAGTCTTCATGAGGGTGTAGACGATGAGCGACATGCCGAGGTCCATAGAGATCCCGGTGAAGGTCCTGAAGAACCAGTACGGTCGCATCGTAATGACGGTGTCCATCCACTCGGCTTGCTGCATCAGCATGAAGCCCTGGGTGAGTCCCTGGGCCGACAGGATCAGCCCCATGGCCGAGATGCCGCCCGTGATGAGCCAGAACCCCCAGTTGCCGAGCCTGAAGCTCCAGAGCTCTCTGCCCGTCACTCTCGGCCAGACGTAGAGGACGCCGCCCAGCGCCCAGAGGACGAACGTTCCGAACACCGTGAGGTGGGAGTGCGAGATCACGAAGTCCGTGAAGTGCGTCGGTTGCTGCAGCGACCGGAGCGCCTCGGTCGAGCCCTGAAAGCATCCGAAGAGGTAGAGAATCGAGCCCGTGATCAGGAACTTGGCGGGAAGGTTCTGGCTGAAGCCCTGCCACTTGCCGATCATGGTGCCGAAGAAGTTCTGGAGGACCGTCCACACGGGAATGATCAGCAGGACGGAGGAGATGATCGCGATGGTCTCCGCCCAGTCCGGGAGGGGCGAGTAGAGGTAGTGATGGATGCCAACCAGCGGGTAAAAGAGCGCGAGCGACCAGAAGCCGATCAGGGAGAGCTTGTGGCTGTAGATCGGATTCCGGACACTGGCGGGCAGGAAGTAGTAGATGAGGACGTAGCCGGTCGGCGTGATCCAGAGCCCGACGACGTAATGGATGAACAGGCCGTGGAGGGCGACGTTGTTGACTCCGGGGAAGCTGTACGGCCCGACCATGCCCACGATCAGGTTGACGTCCGTCCAGATGAACGAGGCGATCAAGTACCAGAGGGACACGTAGAGGGGCGCCTCGTTCCGGTTCTTGATGGTCATGAGGAACTGGACCGTCAGCACGAGGAGCGAGAGAAAGATGACGACGTTGTTGACCTCGGCGAACTCGCCAGCCTCCCAGCCTCGGTTCCACCCGAGGGCGAGCAGGACCACCGCGAGGGCGAGGTTCAGGTTCCACACCCACAGGAGGGCAAAGTCCCACTGCTCCTTCCACAGCCGGGCTCCCGCGAGGCGCGGGACGATGTACAACGAGAGGCCGATGAAGAGGGTCGAGTACGCGCCCCAGATGACCCCGTTCACGTGGATCGGCCGGATGCGCCCGAAGGTGAGCCACGGGATGCGTCCCAGGAAGTCGGGGAAGACAAACTTGGTCGACGCGATGACGCCGACGGTAGGGAACAGCATCAGCCAGAACAGCCCCCACAGGAGCCACTGTCGGATCAGATCCTTGTTGATGAGCGCATCGTTGCGAACTGTGACATCGACGGCCATCCCGGCCTCCTCGAAGCGGGATCAGGAGAAACGGATCGGATAGGTCGTCTCGAACCGCCGTCCGCGATTGTTCGTCACCACGACCCGAAGCGGCCCCTCCCCCTGGGCGCGCACCCGGAAGGTGATGAACGGGTTGTCGCTGAGCGCCGGCGTCAGCGCAAACCAGCTCACCCGCTGCTCGCCATAGAAAACCTCCATGGCGTCGAGGTAGAACGGTGCCGAGACCTGGACGAATTTCCCGTCCCGGACCGCCAGCCCCGTCTGGCTCGGATGCCGCATTTCGAGCTGCACGTCGATGAGCTCGTCGGGCCGGATGCCGCCGTGCTTGATCACCTGGGGAATCCGGATGCGCGGTGGGAGGATCTGGGTCGCGCTGATAGCGCCGGGCGGGGGCGCGCTGCCGGCGCAGCCACCGGCGCCGGGCGGGATGGTCACGGACCGAGCGCTCGTCCAGCGTCCGTGGCGCGTGCACTCGGCGGTCGCCGCCACCTCAGAGACGCCCTGATCCAGCCTCGCCTGAAACGCCAGGTAGACCTGGCCGTTGGCGGGCGTGAAATGAAAGACGCCCTTGGACGGCACGGGATCGCGCTCGTTGACGACGTGGATCTGCTTGACGTACTGGCCCGGCTCCATCGGATGAGACAGTGCGACGACGATCGGCACCCGGGCGCCGTTGGCGGTCGCCGGGGGCAGCCGGAGGATCGGAGCGTGGAGGCGCTCAAACGCCGAGAGGTCGCCCGGCAGCTCACCACGAAAATATTGGCGCGGGAGACCACCCCACGCGCGGCCGACCTTCCCCTCGGCCAGCAGACCCACGGCCGCCGAAGCCAGGCGCACGAACCCTCGCCGGGTGACCTTCGACGGCCGTGCGGCCGTGGCCTCGGTCATCGCCGACCAGAACCCCGGCTCAGTGCCGGCCCGGGTCGAGCCGCGACCCGCGATTGGCCCAATAGACGTACGCCTCGAGGGCCTTCATGGCGTCGGAGTCGGCGTCGATCCGCACCCCCTCTTGCGGCTTCTCGATGCACCAGTTGATCATGTCTCGAAGCGTCCCGAACTTCTCGATCTGCTCCTGGAACTTCGGGAACTCATAGGGATGCGTGTCCGACGCGAACGGATGGCACATCGCGCACGCCATGCCGGTCTTCGAGAGCGAGACGCCCATCTTCTTCTCGGTCTCCCCGTCGCCATGGAAGAGAAGGTCGCCGATCCGAACCTGCTCCAAAAAAACCTCGTCGAAGATCTTGAGCTGCTCCGGCGTATGCCTCTCCTTGTGCGCCAGGGCCCGGTGGGTCCCCACCGTCACGCCGAGCAGCACCGCCACGCAGATCCCCACTATGACGAGCACGCGCCGTGTCATGGTCGTTCCCCTTCGGGCGTGAACACCCGCGGTCAGTCCTTGGAGTACCACCCGCGATCGGCAATCCGCGGGTGCAGTTCCTGGTTGACGTTGTCGGCACACCCCGAATCCGCAAGCGCCTCGCCGAAGACGTTCTGCGGCTTCCGTCCGAACATCATGTACTCGTTCTGCACCCTCTCGGCGGCGGTGACGGTGAGCCGCGCCCATCCCATTCCATCGAAGTAATCGCCCGGATCGGCCCGCACCATGCACTTGGTGAGGTCCGGCACCCCCTCCGGCGCGTACGGCCAGGGCCACGACGTCGCCAGCATGCCGATCGACCGCATCTTGCCGATCTCGTTGTAGAGCACCTGGTGCGTGTGACCGTGGACGTTGGTCACGTTGGTGTACGGCCTGAGGATCTCCTGGACCTCCCGCCAGTCGCGGACCCAGAAGTTCCACGGCGGGTAGTACTCGTAGAGCGGGTTGTGGCTGAAGACGATGACCGGGCGATCTTTCGGCCAGCTGGAGAGCGTGTGGTTGAGCCATTGGAGCTGGTCCGAGCCGACGCCCGCCCACGGGCCACCGATGCTCCCGTCCAAGGTCGCCATCGCCCCCATCCGCTCTTTCGGACTCATCTTCCTCGCCGACCAGTAGTCCGGGGCACGGCTCACGGTATCGAGGCCGATGAAGCGAACCCCCTTGTGGTCAAAGGTCCAGTTGGGATCGCCGAAGTGCTTCCGCCACGTGGCGCCCATGTCCAGGTACCAGTCGTGCTCACCGGGGATGAAGACCTTGCGGATTTTCGCCTCCTTGAGGATGTCGCTGCCGAGCGCGATCTCGACCGGATCCCCGAGCTGGGCGATATCCCCGCCATGGATCAGGAAGTCGGCGGGCGGAGTCATCGCCTGCACCTCCTCGACCGCGCGCACGGCCTTCTCGACGAAGCGCGTGTTGACGTCCTTGGGGTAGAGATGGTTGTCGGAGATCCACGCGAACTTGAACGTCTCCGCCCCGTAGGCGACGTCGAGGGTGTTGAGCAGCGGAAACCAGCCGAAGGACGCCGCGCCTGCGGCGGTGCCGCACAATATCGACTTGTGGATGAAGGTCCGGCGGTCGATCCGCACGGAGCTGTCCGGCCGCTCTCCGGGCCGCCGCAGCATCGTGTTGAGTTCACGCCGCTCTCGCTCGAGGGAATCCATAGGCCACTCCTTCCGTCGTGAAGGTCGGGCGGGATCCTTACTTCTTGGCCAGATCGACGTTGACGGCCTGCACGGCCGTCGGCTTCACGGTGACCGGCACCTCAACCGGACCCGTGAATTCTTGCCAGGCCACGAGAGTGTAGGAGCCCGGGGGGACATTCTTGAGCGTAAAGCTCCCATCCCTCGACGTCACGGCGTAGTACGGGTTGTCCGCCACATAGACCCACCCGAGCATCCACCCGTGGGCGTCGCAATCAACCTTTACGAGCCCCGGTCGCGTGAGGGGCTTCGGGATCCGCAGCCCCTGCTTCGGGAGCCCGACGTTGAAGGCCGTCAGCCTCCCGTAGTACCCATGGGTGTTGTGCAGGATCGGATCCGAGTTGACGATCACGATCTCCCCGGCCGAGACCGGCATCGCTTGGACGTGCGGTACAAAGCTGCACTTGCGATTCACGATCTCGGGGGGCTTGGCGAGTTTCTCCCATGCCTCGCCCTTCTCGACCCCCTTGAGGTACACGACGGCCTCCCCGACCGCCTTGTCAGCGGCCAGCTCCATCTGCGGGACTTCGAACTCGCCGCTCCCGCAGACTTCCGGGTTCTTGGTGCGGATCTCCTTGCGGGGCGGTGGCGGCGGCCCGGTAAACGTCACCCTGCCCCGGATCGTCCCCCCATTGGAGACCGTCACGACGTCGTAGCCCGACGCCGGAGCCGCGGGGAACGCGAGGAGCGCCACCAGTACCGCCGGGATCAGAACCAAACCCCAGGACATCGCTGATCTCTCCTTTGTCCTGCGCGCAGGCCGCCGGCTGTCCGCCATGGACGCGGGCGCTCAGAGCATGCCGTGCGCACGGAAGCCGGTCGGGAAATCCAGTCTTTCCTCGGGCGAGTGACAGACCAGGCATGACTGGCCGCCGATCTCGGAGACGAGCGAGTACGCCACGCCGTGCGAGGCCCAGGCGATGACGTCATACCCTTGATAGGTCACGATCTTGAACTTCGGGGTCCCGGCCAACCCCAGCTGACGGTACTTCTCGAGCGGCATGACAAAGAGCGAGACGTCCTTTCCGTCGAGCTGGTAGTGAAGGGCCGCCACCTCGATATCCCGGAGGGACGAGACTCGCCCTCCGAGTAACGCCAGGTTCTTTCGCGGCAGCTCCGGCAGATTCACGTCGAAGTCCAGTTTGCCCCTGAACCACCGCTCCATTTGGCGTGGGCTCATCCCCCGGACGTCATACGGCAGGAGGCCACGGGTCAGCTTCTGGTGCTGTTCGACCGACGCTTCGGCCAGTCGCACCAGCGACGCGCTCGTCCCACTCCACCACCGTCGGACCGCGACTCCCAGAGTGGCGCCGCCCAGGACGAGGCAGACTCCGACCGCCACGGCGACCGAGCGGATCGTCGAGGATCGGCGATGCCGCCCGCCGGATCCCCCGGGGTGGTGGTCGGAGAGTCCGTTGAGGAGGCGGGACACCTCCCGGCGAACCGTCTCCGGAGCCGGGTCGGGGCGAAGATGATCGAGGTATCGTGCCCGGAACGTTCGCTCGAGGTGAATCAGGCGCTGGCAGTCCGGACAGCAGGACAGATGGCCTTCCAGTGACGCTTGTTCCTCGGCCGCGAGCTCGCCGTCAAGGTAGGGGAAAAACCTCCGCCGCGCGAGATCACACACCATGCGCACGCCGCGATATCACCGTGTCGCTCGAGGCCTCCCGCAGCAGGACTCGCAGGACGTTCCGGCCCCGATAGAGCCTGGACATCACCGTTCCGATCGGGTGGCCGATCACCTCGGCGATCGACTGGTAGGACAGTCCCTCAATCTCTCGGAGCTCCACGACCTCGCGGAGCCCCGGGGGAAGATTCTTGATCGCCTCCCTCACCTGCTCGACCGTCACGTTGCGAATCAGCACTTGCTCGGGGTCGAGGGGAAGGGAGGAGGGGGTTGGATCCTCCCCGTGTCCTGCTGCGAACCACTCTTCGCTCTCCCGCCACCCCCCCGCCAGGAGGCGAACGCGCACTCCCCGAGCCCAGTCCACCGACACGTTCTTCATGATCGTGAACATCCAGACCTTGAAGCTCAGCTGGCGCTTGTACGACCCAAAGGCGCGAAACGCCCGTAGGAGTGCCTCTTGGAGGAGGTCCTTGCTGGCCGGCCGGTCTCGGGAGAGGAGGCGGGCATAGGCATGCAACGAGTCGAGATGTTGAACGGTAAGCGCCTCGAATTCCTCACCCGGGTCCATACGGGCCAGTGATCGCTCCCCCCCGTTGGGGAAACATCTGCCAATCAGTACGTACGCGTCCGCTCTTTATTCCCCTGAATCCGGCGCGGGCATGAGGCCGACTGGTGCTCGACAGATGATGAGGGCGTCTCGTCGCGGAGGCCCTCGCGATCGGCATGGGCAGCCCGCGCGGACACGTCTCATCGGTACCCGGCGGAAGCCCGCTCGACGGGATAGAACTCGTAGCGAAGCCTGATCTCCCGCACGCCTTGGGGGACCTCCTCAGCCACGCGGAATACCACCGGCAACTCCCGGGATTCTCCGGGGGCGAGGGTTTGCTCGATAAAACAGAAACACGTGATGACGTCGAGGTATCTGGCCGCGTCCGGAGGCTCAAAGCTGTCGCGCGCCCGGCCGGTGATGGAGCGGTCCGACAGGTTTGTGATCCGGTAGGCGGCTCGGAGCTCTTCCCCGGGCGTGGCGCGAACGATGGGCTGGATGGCCGCGAACGCCCACGGCAGCCCAGCCTTGACGTCGGCAGTGAGACGGATCCGGACGGCCCCCGCCCAGTTCAGAAAGATGTGCCAGGCGCCCTGCTCTCTGACAAGCTCCCACCGCTCGTCGTGGCCAACGGCGACGGGCAGGCGGCCGGCGCGCTGCCTCTCGTCGAGCTCTTCTTGTATCCGCCGGCGGCCCTCTGGCGACAGTGCCGCAAGCCGATTGGCGTCGAATCCGAGCACCAGCGCGTCGATCGCGGGATCGTTGGCGTCGGGCACGAGCGCCTCGAAGGTCACCGTGGCGCGGTTTCCTTCTATCACCGTCCGGAGACGGACGTACCGGATCTGCGAGGCGAGAGCAGTCGCGGTTTCCAACGCCGCTCCGGAGAAATTGGGGTGCTCTCGTAGATAGTCCGCTTCGCCCTTGAGCGCCCGATCCGCGCGTGAGATCAGCCGATACGCCGCTCGCGAATTGTGGGCGTAGAGGGCGCCGAGATACGCCTTTAGTACTTCCTCGGGCGCGCCCGCGCGGGCGGAGCCGGCCGAGAACAGCGTGACGACCAGCCAGACGGCGATCGCGCACCTTCGGGGACGCAGGCGCTCCTGGCCGGAGCGCGGAAGGCCGTAGCACACGCGCACATTGTGCTCCCGAGGGTTCCTCTCGGAAAGCCGAAACCCGCCCGGCGACGGTCTGGGCGTGCGGGGGTGGAACCCGATCGCCCACTGGAAGTCCGGCAGACCTCGTGCTCGCTGGCGCTCACGCCGCCTTCGCGGCGAGGTCACGTGTGAGCCTTAGTTCACCCAAGTGGAGAGCTCCATGTCTAATGCTCTCTACGAGAGCCTCCCGCCGGGAGATTTCACGGGGCTCACCGGTACCCCACAGGTATGGCGGCGGCAAGATACGCTCGTCTAGCGCCGGGACCCGGAGGGACCCCAGCGCGTCTCCGAGCTTCCTCTGAAGCTGACGGATCGCGACAATGAGCCCGCTGGCATCGGTGCCTGACGCGGTGAACTCGGCCGCGCGGTCTCGCGTAACGTCCTGGCCGCAACCGAATCCGAGCGCATACACTGTGGTGCTTCCTATCACATGGCTCGCAATGGCGTACGCACTGTTTGCGGCAGTCGAGGGACGCCAGTTGAGCTGCACCGCCGTGAGTCCATCCAAGGACACGCGGATCTGATGAAGAACCCACGAGAGTTCACGAGCATAGGCCTCGATTTCGTCGAGCACGACGTCTTCCGGCATGAGGCCGATATTATCCTCGGCACTTGAGGATATTCCAAGCGGGCGCGGTTAGCGCCTCCCCGCTCGAACCCGTGTTCCAGCACCGTCGCATTTTTTTCACATGCTTGCGGCGCGCGTTGGCCGCCTCGGCATATTCCTGTCGCGCTCGGTCCGTCGCGGCGCCTCCTTTCCGGTACCGGTCTCGGTAACACCGATTTTGAGGCACCGACGTCTCTAACATTTCTTCTGAGGCTGATCGCCGGCTTGATCTTTCAAAGTGGAAAGGTTAGAAGACTCGTGCTTGGGACACTCGCCACTGGCCGGTTTTGACCTGTCCACGACTGGCCGGTTTTCAGGTGTCCACCGGGGGTGGAATGCGCTCTCGAAATCGCTTGCCGAAAAGGGGGGCCACCACATGCGAGTCACGCGGAAGATCAGAGTGTTGCTCAGAGTCGCGGCCGGCATAGTCGCGATGAGTCTCGTCGCCGCTCCGGGTTTTCTCGCGCCCGGCGGCGCCGGCGGCGCCGGATCCGACACCGGGACGCCGATCGAGCATGTGGTCGTCATCTTCCAGGAAAACGTGTCGTTCGATCACTATTTCGCGACCTATCCGGTCGCAGCGAATCCGCCCGGAGAACCGTTCTTTGTGGCTCGCGAGGGGACGCCCTCCGTGAACGGGCTCGGCACGCTGATCAACGGTCAACCGAGCGGGGTCCTGCTTACCCTGAACCCTAATGCGCTCAACGGCGCCAACGGCGCCGATGCGATCAATCCCTTCCGCCTCGACCGCTCGCAGGCGTCGACCTGCGATCAGGGCCACAACTACGGGGACGAGCAATTGGCCTTCGATCAGGGGCTGATGGACGCCTTCCCAGCTCACACCGGCAAGTCCTGCGCCTCCACCTACGCCTGGGAGAAGGGCAAGGGCCTAGTGATGGGATATTTCGACGGCAACACGGTCACCGCGCTCTGGTACTACGCGCAACACTTCGCGATGAACGACAACTTCTACGGGACGACCTTCGGCCCCTCGACGCCGGGCCTCCTCAACCTCGTCGCCGGCAACACATATCCGGCGACTCCCAGCGCGCCCACGCCGAAGGTGGTCGGGGCGGGCACGATCATCGGGGATCTCGATCCGGCCGGGGATGTCTGCTCCACCGGGACGACCGTCCGGCTCGGCGGAAGGAACATCGGTGATCTTCTGAACGAGAACGGCGTGACCTGGGGATCATTCATGGGCGGCTTCGACCTCACCCTGACGAACGCCGACGGGAGCACCGGGTGCAACCGACAGAGTCCGGCCACGCCGGCGAACGCTGGTCCAACCAAGGACTACATCCCGCATCACGCGTTCTTCCAGTACCACGTATCGACCGCCAACCCGACGCATGCGCGGCCGAATTCGGTGCTGAACATCGGGACGTCGTTCGACGGCGGGGCCAACCATCAGTACGATCTCGACGACTTCTTCGACGCCCTCAGGGCCCGCAACCTGCCCGCCGTGAGCTTCCTCAAGGCGCCCGCCTATGCGGACGGCCACGCCGGCTACTCCGATCCGTTGCTGGAACAGGCCTTCCTCGTCATGACGCTCAACGCGCTCATGCAGTCCGAGTTCTGGGAGCAGACCGCGGTCATCATCGCCTACGACGATTCGGACGGTTGGTACGATCATCAGATGAGTCCCATCGTCAACTCATCGGCGCTCGCCAACGACCAGCTCGACGGGCCCGGCCACTGCGGGGACGGCATGCCAATACGGGACGACGCCGGGCAGCCCATCCAGGGGCGTTGCGGCTACGGCCCCCGGCTCCCCCTCATCGTGGTCTCACCGTTCGCCAAGCGGAACTTCGTCGATCACACGTTGACCGACCTGAGCTCGATCGTGCGCTTCATCGAGGACAACTGGGGTACCGGCCGGATCGGCGGCGGGTCGTTCGACGCCGTCGCGGGACCACTGATGAACATGTTCGACTTCAGCGACCGCGGGTCCGATGAGCGCCAGGTCTTCCTCGATCCCGCGACCGGCGAGCCCCTGCGCCCGTGAACGCTTCGAGTCCGAGGCGCCACGACCCACCGTGAAGCGGGAACCGGACGCGTGGCCGAGAGTGCTCTCCATTTCGACTGCTCACGGTGGGAACATAAGATGCGGCGCGCTACAACATTCGCGCTTGGGCGGCTCCCAGCGGGGCAGCCGAGCGCAAGGTGGTGGCGATGGCGCCACGTCAGGGGCGCCCCAGAGAATGACTTCCCGCACAGTTCCCGCACAATCTACGGGTCTACCGGCGCCGGCCGTCTGCGAAGGTCTTGAATTAATGGCGGGCTCGACGGGATTCGAACCCGCGACCTCTGGATTGACAGTCCAGTGTGCTAACCAGGCTGCACCACGAGCCCGAAGGCGTTACGCAGTCTAACATAAGAAGCGCCCAGCCCGCCCGAAAACGTCCCCCTCCCGGCTCGCGGCCGCGCCTGAACGGGCTGCGCGGCTTCGCCGCGCAGCGGCGTCGAGGCGGGGCGCCGGGTATCGACAACCAACCCAACGCTAGAACTGCACGACCGACTTCGTCAACTGGGCGGCCTTCGTCTGGGCGGCGACGCTCAGGTCGGCGAGCGTGCGGGTCGCTTCCGGGGTCGTCCGGAAACGCTCGTCCTCTATCGCGTTTTGAACGAGCGAGACCGCCCGCTCGACCGTCAGCCGTTCCGTATTGAGGGCCAGGTCGTAGAGGAGCACGTCGTCCCAGTCGACGTGGTAGAGGAACTTGACACGAGCACCCCGCTCGCGGTCGCTTTCCCGCACGGCGTCGATCGCCGCCTCACGAGTGAGGCCAAGAGACTGCTCGACACGCTCGGCCCGGACGCCCTCGGGCGCGTTGACTCTCACCCGCAGCACGTGGCGCAACTTGCTCAGGACAACGACCGCTCCTCGACCGGCCAGGATCACGTTGTCTCGGGCAGCCATCTCGAGGATCACGGCCTCCACATACGTCACATACCGATGCGGGTCGTCGCTGAAGCGCTCCAGGAGACGCGGTTTGCCCTCGGTGACACGGTGGAGATCCATCACGCCTTCGCCGAAGCGTCCGGCGGCCTCAGCGATAATCTCCCGATCGGCGAACTCGTACGCGAGGACGCGTCCCAGCTCGCGTCCGATCTCGTTCCCCCAGCTTCCGAGGGTTGCGGACATCGCCACGAC
Organism: Candidatus Rokuibacteriota bacterium; assembly: GCA_003221455.1. GTDB lineage: Bacteria > Methylomirabilota > Methylomirabilia > Rokubacteriales > CSP1-6 > AR9. Next base: position 2,184 of record QHRX01000021.1, on the reverse strand, counting down.
ACCCATGGCACACCTCGCGATCCGTCCCGCGCTCGGCGGCAAGGGTTCGCGCTGCCCGGCCGCCGCGATCGGGAAGCTGGCTAAAGAGTAACCGGCGGGGAACGGACCGGTCAACGACAGGCCGGGACAGGCCGGGGAGAGGCGCGCGAAGCCGGTAGTAGTGACCCCACGCGCCAAAGACCTCGCCGGCCTCCTCGCGAAACTCCGGCACCCTCCACGGCCAGGAGCGACGCAAGAAGGACGTCGCCATAATTGCGAACTGGAGTACTGAGTGTGCGGTTGCTGACTCGGCTAGGCTTTCTCACGGCTCCCCCGAAAATCAGGCTTGACTTGAACGCGAGCGAGAGATAGTTGTTCCTCTCCGCGGGCTGCAGGACTCTCGAGGTCTGACGCGAGGAGGGACGGCGATGGCGACCTGCGTCTGCGGGCACCCCGCGAACGCCCATGCCCCGTGCGGCAAGTGCCTCGTCGAGGGCTGCGACTGCGAGTTGTTTGAGCGCGGGGAGCCTGTCGAGGTCTAGGCTAGGCGTCCGCTACTGCGGTCAAAGAAGGAGGTGGAGGCGGTGGCAGGGTCGTCGCGCCCTCCCGAGTCCTCCCCGCGACGATTCCGTGACCTCGACGGTGCATCCGGCGACAAGACCACCGCCGAGACCTCCATGGGACTGGGACCACGGGGAGCGACGACGATCACGGGTATGGCAACCCGGTACAGACCGGGATTCCGGCGGGGATCAAAGACCGAAGGAGTGTCCTTCATCTGGAGGGGTGACTAATGCGCAATTTCGGACGAATCGTGGGTACCTTGGTTGCTGGCCTGCTCGTCTCTGGGGCGCTCGGCTCCGCCCATGCGCTCGATCAGAAACCGGTGCTCTCGGTCGAGGCGGCGGAGAAGATGGCCCTAGCCTGTGACGCCTACGCACGGTCACACAGCTGGAAGATGAATATCGCGGTGCTCGACGACGGGGGCGGTCTGCTCTATTTTCGGCGCGACCCTGCGTCCTTCCGTGGCAGCGTTGACATCTCGATCAACAAAGCGTGGACGGCCACTCAGTTCGGTTTCCCAAGCCGAGTGTTCGGCGAAATGATCGTCAAGCGAGCGGAGGGGATTCAGTACACGCCACGTCTGATCATCTTCCCCGGCGGCCTGCCGGTCAAGGCCGGCGACCTCCTGATCGGGGGGATCGGCGTAAGCGGTGCGACTGGCGATCAAGATGAAGAATGCGCGAAGGTCGGCCTCGAGGCTGCAAAGGACTTGCTGAAGTAGCCGGCGGAGGGGGAGGGGACGCGCTCCCTCCCCCTCCGTTTCAGCCGATGACCTTCAGGGCGATCAACACCTGCACGAGCGTCAGCGCGCCCAGTCCGATGGCGACCCACACGAGCCGGACGATCAGCCGCTCGACCCGCCGGGTCGCCGCTACCACAGACCGGTGTTCCCCATCCAGCGAGTCCTTGAGGCGTCGCATCATTTCGATCTGAACCGCTGCTGAGCCTTCCGCGCTCTCCGCGGCGGCTCGCACCAAATCGTGATCCGTCCACTTTTCGAGGGGGTTATTCGTCCGGCCCGGCGCTCCGGGCGACGGCTTGCTCGCACCTTGGAGCTGGTTCCAGGCCCACTGACCCGCCGCGCGCAGCACTTCGCGGCTCAGCATCCGGTGCAGTGACACCTAGGCCTCCCCGTTGCCGGCATTCTCGACACGCCGAACCCCCGGGGAGCGCGCTCGGTCGGGCCGAGCGGTGCCGCCCCCAGCGTCAGGACGACCCGGCACCCCCGGGGCGAACACGACCACCCGCAGCAGGATCGTAGCGCGCTCGGCGCCCCGCCGCCGAAGTTCGCCGCCACGTCGCGCGGTGATTCCGGCATACTCCGACCCGGGCCAGGCGGCCCCGAGGGAGGCGTGCCGTACGAGGGGTGGAGAGTCGCGGTCGCCCACGGTCAGCCCTTCTGGGATTCGGTGGTGGGCGGAACAGGGTTCGAACCTGTGACCTCAGCCGTGTAAAGGCTGCGCTCTGCCAAACTGAGCTATCCGCCCGTGCAGTAGATCAGCGAGTTACAGGCGAGATTCTATCGTAGCAGGGGGAACTGTGCCCGAAAATGTGCCGGTCAGCTTCCGAGCGACCTCTTGGAGGTCAGCCGGGCTCACGATGTCTTACCGGTCGAACACAGAGCGGGTCTTGTGGCCGGCA
>QHRX01000020.1 GCA_003221455.1 Candidatus Rokuibacteriota bacterium | reverse complement strand
TCATCGGGCCCAACGGCGCCGGCAAGTCGACCCTCTTCAACATCGTGACCGGCCGCTACGCGCCCCGCCGTGGGCGGGTGCTCTACCGTGGGCGGGACATCACCGGACGGTCGCCCCACCGGATCGCGCGCCTCGGCATCGGGCGCTCCTTCCAGATCATCAACACCTTCCCCCGGCTTAGCGTCTACCAGAACGTCCGGAGCGCGGTCGTCTGTCGCCGCCTCCGCCTCGACGCGTGGTCGATCCTGGACCGCGACGCCGCCGCCGCGCGAGAGACGGCGGCGGTGGTGGATCTCCTCGGGCTCGCGGCGCGGCGCGACACACCCGCCAGCGCGCTCTCCTACGGCGAGCAGCGCGAGCTCGAGATCGCGCTCACGATCGCCGCGCGACCGGACCTCGTCATGCTCGACGAGCCGACGGCCGGACTCAACAGCGAGGAGACCCGCAAGGCCATCGGCCTCATCCGCCGCGTGACCGAGGGCAAGACGCTCGTGATGGTCGAGCACGACATGGACGTGGTCTTCAGCCTCGCGGACCGGATCAGCGTCGTCCATTACGGCCGGGTGCTGGCGTCCGGCGCCCCCGACGCGATCCGGGCCAACGTCGAGGTGCGGCGCGCCTACCTCGGGAGGAAGGCCAGTGTTGCTGGAGGTGAGTGACCTCCACGTCCACTACGGCAAGTCGCACATCCTCCACGGCGCGAGCCTCGGGGTGGACCGCGGAGAGATCGTCTGCCTCCTCGGGCGGAACGGAGTCGGGAAGTCAACCACGCTCAAGAGCATCATGGGCTTGGTCGCGCCGTCGGGCGGCCGGGTGGCGTTCAAGGGGATCCCGATCGGGGGCTGGCCGGCCCACCGGATCGCGCGGCTCGGACTCGGCTACGTCCCCGAAGAGCGGCGGATCTTCCCGACCATCACGGTGAAGGAGAACCTGCTGATGGGGCGCAAGCGCGCCCAGCGCGGTGACGACGCCGACTGGACGCTCGAGCGAGTGTACGTATTCTTCCCGCGGCTCCGCGAGCGCCAGCGCCAGCGGGCGGGCTCGCTTTCGGGCGGGGAGCAGCAGATGCTGACGATCGGGCGCACCCTCATGGGCAACCCCGAGCTCCTCCTGCTGGACGAGCCGACCGAGGGGCTGGCGCCGATGCTCGTCGAGCAGGTCGAGCAGATCGTCCTCGAAGTCCGCCGGGCCGGCACGCCGATCCTGCTGGTCGAGCAGTCGATGGAGACCGCGCTCGCGCTGGCCCAGCGGGTCTACGTGATGTCCAAGGGGCAGGTCGTGTTCGCCGGGAGCGTGGCGGAGCTCGAGGCGAGCGCAGCGGTCCGGAAGCAATACCTCGAAGTCTAGCCCTCATTCTCGAATGTAAGGAGGCGTCGATGGACCGACAGGTGACCCGGCGAGCGTTTGTCAGGACCGTCGCGGCGGGAGCGGCCGCGGGTCCCTTCGTCATCATTCGGCCCGGATGGTCCCAGACGGGGCCGATCAAGCTCGGGATCGTGGAGCCACAGAGCGGGCCGGTGAAGTATATCGGCGACAGCAACATCGCCGCCTTCCGGTTCGCCGCGGAGCGCGTGAACGCGGCGGGGGGGGTGCTCGGCCGGACGCTCGAGGTCGTGGTGGCGGACAGCGAGCTGAAGCCCGACGTCGCCACCCGGCGGGCCAACGATCTCGTCCTCGGCGACAAGGTGGACGTCCTGGTCGTCAACACCGGCTCCAACATCGCCAAGGCGGTCTCGCAGGTCGCGACCCAGCACCGGAAGGTCTTCTGCTCGACCGGGACCGAGGCACGGGAGCTGACCGGCGAAGAGTTCTTCGAGACGACCTTCCGGTGCTGTCTGAACACCGACATGCACTCGGGCGAGCTCGCCGTCTACTTCAGCCGGCTGGCGCCTCGGAAGTACGGGAAGTTCTACCTGCTGAACCAGGATTACAACTTCGGTCGGGCCGCTGCGGACGGTTTCAAGAAGAAGTTCGACCGGATCAAGTCCGCGGGCCAGGAGATCATCGGCGAGGAGTACCACCCGCTCCAGAAGGTCCAGGACTTCGGCCCCTACATCACGAAGATCATGGCCTCCGGGGCCGAGGTCGTGATGACGGGCGACTGGGGCCAGGACCTCCGGCTCCTCCTCCAGCAGGGGGCGGCGCTCGGCTGGAAGGTGAAGGTCGGGAACTACTTCCTCAACGATCCGGTGGTGCTCCAGGCGGTCGGCCAGGCGGCCCTCGGGCACGTGACCGCCGACGCCTACCTGAGCACGGTGGACACGCCCGAGAACCGGGAATTCGTCCGGGCCTGGCGCGCGCGCTACCCCGACGCGCCGATCTCCTACAAGTACCCCGACCTCACGATCGCCCGTTGCCACTACGCGGTCCTCTGGGCGGCCGATGTGATGAAGCGGGCCGGGAGCCTCGACACCCAGCGGCTCATCACGACCTGGGAGGGGGCGCGGTTCAAGACCGCCTGGGGCGACGTCGAAATGCGTGCCTGCGACCATCAGATGCAGACGCGGGGCTTCGTCGCGGAGATCATGGCGCCCGAGCGGATCCCCCCCGCCATCCGCTACTTCGGCGACGCCTTTCCGTACGTGGGGCCGGCCACGCAGATCCCGCGGGAGGAGCTGACGGTGCCACCGAGGGAGACCGGCAACGCCCGCTGCGTCTGACGCCGTCACGCGCGGCGGCGTCGCGGCCTGAGCCACCGAGACGCCCAGAGGAGCGCGCCGATCGCGGTCATGATGAGGCCGGCGCGCTCCCATTGGCCGTCGCCGTAGACAAGGTCGACGGTGACGGCCGGCTTCGGGAGCCGCACCTCGAGGTCGCCGAGCTCGCCCCGGCGGACGGGGAGCACCTCGCCTTGAGCCTCCGCCCGCCAGAGCGGCGAGAACGCCACGCGGGCCGAGACCCACCGGCCGGGGTCGCCCGCGAGGGCGATCCGCCAGCGGTCGGGCGTGTCTGGCTCGGGCAGCGCGACCGGCTCCCGGCTCCGGTACACGACCCAGGGCGGGACGACCGCCCCGGCGAAGCCCGGGTTCCGCTCGAGCGCCGGGAATCGGCCGGCGTCGATCTCGAGCATGACGATCGTGCTCACGCCGAGCGCCGTGGCGACGAGGGACCCGAGCGGCCGGCCGAAGAAGCTCTCGCCGTCGCGCTGCTCGACGAGCTGGGTGATCGGTCCGGAGGCGACCGATCCCGTGTACACGAGCGCCGCGATCGGCGAGGGATGGGTGAACGTACCGTTGACGATCGCGCGGCCGGCGTAGAGCGGCGTGAGCGCCGTGGCGTGGGTGTGCGGTCGATACCACTCGGTGCCGGCGACGAGCGGGGCGCCCGAGCGCACGAAGAGGACGCGTCCCGCCGGCCCCGTCCTGAGCGCCTCCCAGAGCGCGGGCAGCCGCAGCTCCCGCTCGACCTCGGCCCGCGTCGGCCACGCGCCGGGATCGGGCCAGAGGGCGAGAGCCCGGGGGGTCGGTAGCGAGAGGGCGGCCAGGGCGAGCGAGGCGACGACGCCGGCGGCGGGCGCGCCCGCGACCCACGCCCTTAAGTGTCCGAGCCCGAGTTCGAGGACCCTGCCGATCGCCAGACCGGCGGCGAGGATGGTCCCCATGACAAGGCTGTCGACCAGACGGTTGGCCGGCAGGCGGCTCGATCGATCGAGGACGATCACGAGGAACATGACGGGAAGGAAGGCCGTCAGCAGCACCGCCAGGCGATCGCGGCGGAGGAGCGGGGCGGCGACCGCGAGGACGAGCAGCACGCCCGGGAGCGGCCCCGTCCCCAGGAGGCGCCGCAGGATCTCCCCGGCCGGGTCGCCCCAGGCGAGCGCCCGCGACTCGGTGAGGTGAGCGAGCAGCGGCACGGTCCAGAATGCGGTGAAGAGGGCGGCGGTGAGCCCGAGCCAGCCGGCCTGAACGAGGCGGTAGGGCGTGTAGCCGCGGCCCACGCCGACGGCGAGTGCCAGATAGAGGACGGCCGCCGGGAGGTGCGCGGGATGTACGAGCGCGATCGCGGCGAGCACCGGCGCGGCGAAGGCTGGTCGCGCGCCGCCGTCCTCGACCCAGCGGGCGAGCGCGAGGACGAGCAGCGGCACGAGGGCCCACCCGAGCCGGGCCGCAATCATGCCGGTCCGCACCCCGCCCTCGACGCCGCTCATCGTCTCCGCCGAGGCGGTGAGCGCCACGAAGGCGCCGGGCAGCGCGAGCCAGGAGCTCGACAGCCGTCCCGCGAGGCAGAGGAACGTGGTGACGCCGGGAGCCAGGAAGACAATCCAGAGGAGCAGCTGGTAGACCGCCGCCGGCGGGAGAAGCCCGAGCGCCAGGTAGTGGAGCCCCGCCCCCAGGTAGACGAAGCCGGGCGGATAGAACTGGAGCTCCGCGTAGCCGGTCCACCAGTCGGGGTTCCAGGTCCACGGCGCCAGGCCGCGCGTGAGACCGTGCCAGAGCCGGAAGTACTGCCCGGGATGGTCGTCGGCCCACAGGAGCGAGCCGCCGAAGGCCGCCGCGGCCCACGCGAGCCCGTACGCGAGGAGGAGACCGAGCGGCGCCCACGCCACGCGTCGCACAGCTTCGCATCATACGGCGGGTCTGGTTGACTTGGTGAGAGTTTACATGTTAACTGCTTGAGCAATGGCGGTCGGTGCAGCACGATACCGGGGCTCAAATCCCCTACCGATGGAGAGGCCATGGAGAAGCTGAAGGGCTTGAAGTGCCGCGAATGCGGCCGCGCCTACCGCGCAGCTCCCGTTCACGTCTGCGAGTTCTGCTTCGGGCCCCTCGAGGTCGATTACGACTACGAGGCCCTCAAGGGCGTCGTCACGCGCGAGACGATCGCGGCCGGCCCGCCGAGCATGTGGCGGTACCGCGAGCTGCTGCCGGTCGAGGGCGACATCGCGGTCGGGCATCACGTCGGCTTCACCCCCCTCGTGCGGGCGCAGAACCTCGCGGAGGAGCTCGGGGTCCGCGAGGTGTGGGTGAAGAACGACTCGGTCTGCCATCCGTCGTGGTCGTTCAAGGACCGCGTCGTCGCGGTCGCGCTGACCAAGGCGAAGGAGTTCGGGTACGACACGGTCGCGTGCGCGTCGACGGGCAACCTCGCCAACTCGGTGGCCGCGCACGCCGCCGAGGCCAGCCTCAAGTCGTACATCTTCATCCCCGCCGATCTCGAGCCGGGCAAGGTGGTGGCGACGCTCGTCTACAACCCGACCCTCGTCAAGGTCGAGGGCACCTACGACGAGGTCAACCGCCTCTGCTCCGAGATCGCCGACAAGTACCGCTGGGCGTTCGTCAACGTCAACTTCCGTCCGTACTACTCCGAGGGCTCCAAGACCTACGGCTACGAGATCGTCGAGCAGCTCGGCTGGCGGACGCCCGACCACGTCGTGGTGCCGTGCGCGGGCGGGTCGCTGATCACGAAGATCTGGAAGGCCATGAAGGAGTTCAAGCAGCTCGGCCTGATCGAGCGCGTGGGGACGAAGGTCCACGCGGCCCAAGCCCTCGGCTGCGGGCCGATCGTGACGATGATCAAGAACGACACGGACGTGCTGGTCCCCGTCCGCCCCAACACGATCGCGAAGTCGCTCGCGATCGGGAACCCGGCCGATGGCTACTACGCCTACCGGACGGTCAAGGAGTCCGGCGGCTACGGTGAGCACGCGACCGACGCCGAGATCATCGACGGGATGCTGCTGCTGGCGCGCACGGAGGGGATCTTCACGGAGACGGCGGGCGGCGTCACCATCGCCGCGACCAAGAAGCTGATCGACGCCGGCGTGATCGGCAAGCAGGACTCGCTGGTCGTGTGCATCACGGGGAACGGGCTCAAGACTCCCGACCCGCTCTACGCGCGTCTGGAGACGCACGTGAAGATCCGGCCCTCGCTCTCGGCGTTCGACCGGGCGCTGGCCGACCTCAAGGCCCATTCGGTGCGGGAGGGATAACGACGATGGCGATGCTGGTGCGGATTCCCACGCCGCTGCGCGCGGTGACGAAGGGATCGGCGGAGATCCGGGGCGACGGCGAGACGGTGGCCGACCTCATCGAGAACCTCGAGCGGAGCTACCCCGGCCTCAAGGAGCGGCTGATCGACGAGACCGGAGACCTGCGGCGCTTCGTCAACATCTACGTCAACCAGGAAGACATCCGGTTCCTGCAGGGCAAGAAGACGGCCCTCCGGGACGGCGACGAGGTCTCGATCGTTCCCGCCATCGCGGGAGGGCGCGCCGGGCACCCGGGCGTATGACGCGGATGCGCGTACGGCTGACCTTTCCACCCGAACGGATACAGGAACCGCTGATCTACCACCTCGTGAAAGACTTCGACATCATCACCAACATTCGTCGCGCCGACGTGAAGAGCGATTACGGCTGGGTCGCCCTCGAGCTCGAGGGGGACGAGCGGAACCTCGAAAAGGGGATCGCCTGGCTCAAGGCCAAGGGCGTCACCGTGGATCCGATCGAGCGCGACGTCATCGTCCCCTAATCCCGGGCCGAGACCGCCGCCGGCGCGGCCCCTCCCCATGAGCCGAGCGGGCCGGACCGTCGCCGTCGGGGTCTGGGAGGCGGCGCTCGCTGCCGCCCAGGTGGAGCCGCTCGTCCGGCGCGCGCTCGCGCACGACGGCGACCGGCTCCGGGCCGGCCCCGTCGCCCTCCAGCTCGCGCCCATCGCCCGGATCCTCGTGCTCGGGGCGGGGAAGGCGTCGGCGGCCATGGCGGCGCCGGTCGTCGAGATCCTCGGCGACCGGGTGACCGGCGGCCTCGTGGTCGTCAAGGACGGCTACGCGCGGCGGGCCGGGCCCGTGCGGATCGTCGAGGCGAGTCATCCGGTGCCGGACGAGCGCGGCCGCGCGGCCGCGGTCGAGCTCCTGCGACTGGCGGAATCCGCGGGGCCCGACGACCTCGTGATTTGCGCGATCTCCGGCGGCGGCTCGGCGCTCCTGCCGGCCCCGGCCCCGCCGATCACGCTCGAGGAAAAACGCCGGCTCACGGGGCTCCTGCTCGCGGCCGGCGCCACGATCGGCGAGCTCAACACCGTTCGCAAGCACCTCTCGCTCCTGAAGGGCGGGCAGCTCGCCCGGGCGGCGGCGCCGGCCACCGTCCTCACCTTGGCGCTCTCGGACGTCATCGGGAACTCGGTCGACGTGATCGCGTCGGGGCCGACCGCACCCGACCCGACCACGTACGCGCAGGCCTTGGCGGTGATCCGGCGCTTCGGCCTCGAGGGGCGCGCGCCCCGGAGCGTCCTCGACCGGCTCGAGGCCGGCGCGGCGGGGAGGATCCCGGAGACGCCGAAGCCCGACGACAGGATCTTCGCGCGCGTCACGAACCTCGTCATCGGCGACAACTCGCTTGTCGTCGCCGCGGCGGCCGCCCGCGCGGCGGCGCTCGGCTACGCGCCGGAGATCCTCACCCGGGCGCTCGCCGGCGAGGCGCGGGGGGCCGCCCGCGCGTTCGTCGCGCGCGGCCGGACGCTCACGCCGCCCGCGTGCCTCATCGCCGGGGGCGAGACCACGGTGACCGTGGCGGGCGCGGGCACGGGCGGGCGCTGCCAGGAGTTCGCGCTCGCGGCGGCGCTCGAGCTGGCGGGGGCGCCGAACCTGACCGTGCTGGCCGCCGGTACCGACGGCACCGACGGGCCGACGGACGCCGCGGGCGCGATCGCCGACGGCGGGACGCTCGCGCGCGCGGCCTGCCGGCGAGTGGACCCGCATTCGTCGCTCGCGGCCAACGACTCGCACGCGTTCTTCCGCGCGACCGGCGATCTGGTGATGACCGGTCCCACCGGAACCAATCTGCTCGACCTCTACCTCCTCGTGGCGGAGCCGCTGCGTGGAGACTAGGCGACGCGCTCGGAGGAGTTGAAATCGCACGCCTCGACGCGGCCCGCCCACCGGGTTATCCACTGGCCGCGCACGTGACGTGTGGATAAGGGGACGAGTGGAGCGGTCTCCAGACGTGATGCTATCCTTGCCATGCTATGCGACCCCCAAGCCTGCTCGGCCTGCTCCCGTCGGAGCTCGAGGCGCTCGCCCGCGAGCTGGGGGCTTCGGCCTACCGGGGCCGCCAGGTCGCGACCTGGCTCTACCGGAAGGGCGTCCTCGATCTCGACGCCATGACCGACCTGCCGAGGGAGTTCCGCGAGCGCCTCCGGGAGCGAGCCCGGATCGGCTTGCCCGCCGTCGAGCGCGTCATACCGTCCCGAGACGGCAGCCAGAAGTTCATCCTCCGGCTCGCCGACCAGGGCCGAGTCCATTCGGTGTTGATGCCGGACGAGGATCGGCTGACGCTCTGCCTCTCGACCCAAGTCGGGTGCGGCTTCGCGTGCGCCTTTTGCCACACGGGCACGATGGGAATCGAGCGCAACCTGGGCGTCGACGAGATCGTCGGCCAGCTCCTGCTCGCCAACGCCGCCCTCCCCCCCCACCAGCGGGTGACGCATCTCGTGTTCATGGGCATGGGCGAGCCGCTCGCCAACTACGCCAACACGGTCACGGCGATCCGGATTTTGACCGACGCCCGCTACGGGCTCGGGTACTCGCCGCGGCGGATCACCGTGTCGACGGTCGGCCTCGTCAGCGGCATTGAGAAGCTCGCGCGCGAGGAGCTCGGCGTGAACCTCGCGATCTCCCTGCACGCGACGACGGACGCGGTCCGCGAGCGCCTCATGCCGGTCAACCGCTCCTGGAACCTCGACGCGCTCCTCGGGGCGGTGCGCCGGTTCCCCCTGCCGACGCGCCGCCGGATCTTCTTTGAGTACGTGCTGCTCGACCAGGTGAACACGAGCCTGGACGACGCCCGGCGGCTGGCGAGCCTCCTCCGCGGCATCCGCGCCAAAGTCAACCTGATCCCGTTCAACGACTGGGAGGGGGCGGAGTTCCGGCGACCGCCTCTCTCCACGATCCTCGCCTTTCAGTCGGTGCTCCTGGACGCCGGGATCACGACGACGGTGCGCTGGAGCAAGGGCGAGGACATCGGCGCCGCCTGCGGTCAGCTCAGCGAGCCCCTGGAGCGCGCGGTCGGATGACTCGGGTCGCGTTCGCCACCCTCGGCTGCCGGGTGAACCAGGTCGACACCGGAGAGGTGCAGGGGCGCCTCGAGGCGCTCGGCTGCCGGACCGTGCCGTTCGAGTCCACGGCGGACGTCGTCGTGATCAACACCTGCACCGTCACGAGCCGCGCGGACTTCTCCGACCGCCAGCTCATCCGGCGCGCCGTCCGGCGCCACCCGAACGCCCGGATCGTCGTGACCGGCTGCTGGGCCCAGACGAACCCCGAGGCGGTGGCGGCGATCCCCGGCGTGGATCTGGTCGTCGGCACGGCCGACCGCCACCGGATCGGCGAGCTGATCCGGCGCCTCGGGCCCTCCGGGCCTGCTCGGGTGGAGGCGGCCGACGCCCGCGCTGGTGTCTCGATGGCGCCGGCGCCGCCGGCGGCCGCGGCGCGGCGCTCGCGCGCGTTCGTCAAGATCCAGGACGGCTGTCAGCATCGCTGCGCGTTCTGCATCGTGCCCTGGGCGCGCGGCCCGAGCCGCAGCCGGGAGCCGGAGGTCGTCGTCGACGGCGTGCGGGAACTGGTGGCGGCCGGGCATCCCGAGATCGTCCTGACCGGCATCGACATGGGGCACTACGGCGCGGACCTCCGGCCCCGGACGACGCTGACCGCCCTCCTGCGGGCACTCGCCGACATTCCCGGGCTGCGCTGGCTCCGGCTCTCGTCGGTGCTGGCTGCCTACTTCACGCCCGAGCTGGTCGAGGCGGTGGTCTCGCTTCCGCCGATCGTCCCGCACCTGCACATCCCGCTCCAGAGCGGGAGCGACGCGGTGCTGCGCCGCATGCGCCGGCCGTACACGGCGGCCATCTATCGGGCGTTGGTCGAGAAGCTCGCGGGGGCGATCCCTGACCTCGGGCTCGGCACCGACCTGATCGCGGGCTTTCCCGGCGAGACCGACGCGGACTTCGAGCAGACCCTCGGGCTCGTGGACGCGCTGCCCTTCGCCTATCTGCACGTGTTCGCGTACTCCGACCGGAGGGGGACCGAGGCGGCGCGTCTCGGCGATCACCTGTCCGCGCGGGTCGTGACCGAGCGGAGCCGGCGGTTACGCGAGCTCGGTCACGCCAAGTGCCAGGAGTTCCGCGCCCGGCTCGTCGGGACCGCGCGCGAGGCGCACGTTCTCGGCGTCCGCGACCGGGCGACCGGGCGCCTGACCGGCCTCACCGACAACTACGTGGCGGTCACCTTTGACGGACCGGACGCCCTGATGGGACGGCTGGCGCGGGTGCGCGTCACGGGCGTTCACGCGACGGCGACCGACGGAGAACTGATGCCGTGACGACAATCGGGGTCATCGGCGGCAGCGGGCTGTACGAGCTCGAGGGGATGACCGACGTGCGCTGGCGGCGCGTGCGCACGCCGTTCGGCGAGCCGTCGGACGCTTACTGCGTCGGCCAGTTCGCCAACCGGCGCGTGGTGTTCCTGCCCCGCCACGGGCGCGGGCACCGCGTGATGCCCAGCGAGCTCAACTTCCGCGCGAACGTGTGGGGCCTGAAGTCCCTCGGGGCGGAGTGGGTGATCTCGATCTCCGCGGTGGGCAGCATGCGGGAGCAGATCCGCCCGCTCGACCTCGTCATCCCGGATCAGTTCCTCGACCTCACCCGCCGCCGCGTCTCGACGTTCTTCGGCGACGGGATCGTCGCCCACATCGGCATGGCCGATCCGGTGTGCCCGGACCTCGCCACCGCGCTCGAGAAGGCGGCCCGGGAGGCCGGCGCCACCGTGCACCGGGGCGGCACCTACGTCTGCATCGAGGGGCCGCAGTTCTCGACCAAGGCCGAGTCGCGGGTCTACCGCTCCTGGGGGGTGGACGTCATCGGCATGACCAACATGCCCGAAGCCAAGCTCGCCCGCGAGGCGGAGCTCTGCTACGCCACCCTCGCGCTCGCGACCGACTACGACGTCTGGCACGAGACCCACCACGCCGTCACCGTCGAGGCCGTCATCGCCAACCTGCTGAAGAACGTCGTCACCGCGAAGGAGGTGCTCCGGCGGCTGATCCCGGCCGTGGGCCCGCCCCGGACGTGCCCGTGCCCCGCGCTCCTGAAGAACGCGATCATCACGAACCCCAAGACGTTCCCGGCGACGACGCGGAAGAAGCTCGACTTGCTCATCGGGAAGTACTTCCCGGGGGCCCGGGGGGCGGCGCGGCCGAGTCGGGCCGGACGGGGTCGGTCGCGCCGTGGCTGATCTCGCGGTCGTGGGCTCGGTCGCGCTCGATAGCGTCACCACACCCTTCGGCAAGGTCCGGGAGGTGCTGGGCGGCTCGGCGACCTATTTTTCCTACGCGGCGAGCTTCTTTACGACCGTCCGGCTCGTCGCGACCGTCGGTGACGACTTCCCGGAGGAGCACCTCCGGCTCCTCAAGGAGCGCGGCGTCGACGTGACGGGCCTCCAGACCTCCCGCGGGCGAACCTTTCGCTGGGTCGGCGAGTACGGCTTCGACCTCAACGAGGCCCGGACGATCGACACCCAGCTCAACGTGTTCGCCGACTTCAAACCGTTGCTGCCGAGCTCGCTCAAGAAGACGCCGTTCCTGTTCCTGGCGAACATCGCCCCCGAGCTCCAGCTCGACGTGCTCCGCCAAATGGAGCGGCCGCAGCTCACCGCGCTTGATACCATGAACTTCTGGATCCAGGGCCGGCGAGAGGCGCTGCTCCGGGTGCTGGCGGAGGTGGACGTCCTTCTCGTCAACGACGGCGAGGCACGCCAGCTCGTGAAGGAGCCGAACCTCATCAAGGCCGCCCGCGAGATCCTGAAGCTCGGCCCGCGGACGGTCGTCGTCAAGCGGGGCGAGTACGGAGCGGTGATGGTGTCGAACGGCCAGTTCTTTTTCGTTCCCGCGTACCCGCTGGAGTCGGTCTTCGACCCGACGGGGGCGGGGGACGCGTTCGCCGGAGGCTTCATGGGCTACATCGCCGCCCAGGGGGTCGTCGACCAGGCGACCGTCCGGCGGGCGATCGTGTACGGGTCGGTGATGGCCTCCTTCACGGTGGAGGACTTCTCGCTGAACCGGCTCGCCCGCCTCAGCACGGCGGAGGTCGAGCGGCGGTACGCGGGGTTCCAGGAGCTCGTGCGCGTTGACCTCTAAGTACGGGCGGCTCCTGTCGATCCTCCAGGACATGGAGAGCGTGGTCGTGGCGTTCTCGGGAGGGGTGGACTCGACCCTGCTCGCCCGCGCGGCCCACGACGCGCTCGGTGACCGGGCGCTCCTCGTGACCGCCGACTCGGAGACCTACCCCAGGACGGAGCTCGCCGAGGCCCAACGCCTTGGCCAGCTCCTCGGCATGCGCCACCTCGTCGTGGAGACGCGGGAGCTCTCGCACCCCGAGTACGCGGCCAACGGCGCCAGCCGCTGCTTCTTCTGCAAGGAGGAGCTCTTCGCGGCGCTCCAGCCGATCGCCGAGCGCCTCGGGTTCAAGATGCTCGTCTACGGGGCGAACGTCGACGACCTCGGCGACCACCGGCCCGGCATGCAGTCGGCCAGGCAGCGGGGGGTGCGGGCACCCCTGATCGAGTCGGAACTCGGGAAAGAGGAGATCCGCGCGCTCTCCCGGGAGCTTGGGCTGCCGACCTGGGACAAGCCGTCCTTCGCCTGCCTGTCGTCGCGCTTTCAGTACGGCGATCCGATCACCGCCGAGAAGCTCCGCCGGGTCGACGCCGCGGAGGCGTTCGTGCGGAGCCTCGGGTTCCGGCAGTTCCGCGTCCGGCACCACGACCGGCTGGCTCGCCTCGAGCTTCCCCTCGAGGACATCCCGCGCCTCTGGCAGGACGACCGTCACGCGCAGATCCTGCGGCGCTTCCGAGAGCTCGGCTACGTCTACGTCGCGGTGGACCTGGCGGGGTTCCAGAGCGGCAGCGCCAACCTGGCGCTGACGCTTCAGAAGCGCGGCGGAACGCGCGCGGCCGGCGAGGGCGAGGCGAGCCGATGACGTCGACGCGGCGCCGGGCGGTCGCGGCATAATGGACTGGGACAAGCTCCGGGCGCTTCTCGAGGGCGTCTCCGCCGGCCGGGTGCCGGTGGACGCGGCGGTTCGGCAGCTCCGGGACCTGCCGTACGCCGACGTCGGCTTCGCCAAGGTTGACACGCACCGGCCGCTCAGGAGCGGCGCGCCGGAGGCCGTCTTCTGCCAGGGCAAGACGTCGGACCAGGTCGTGACCATCGTCGGCCGGCTCGCAGAGCACCACGCCAACGTCCTCGCGACGCGCGCGGCGCCCGAGGTGGCGGAGGCGCTCGGGGCGGCGGGGATCCCGCACCGCTACCACGCTCTCGCCCGGGTCGTCGTCGCCCGCCCGGAGCCGACCGCGGAGGTGGGTCTGGTCGCGGTCGTGTCGGCGGGCACGGCGGATCTCCCGGTCGCCGAGGAGGCCGCGGTGACGGCGGAGGCGCTCGGCAACCGCGTCGAGCGGGCCTATGACTGCGGCGTGGCCGGCCTGCACCGGCTGCTCGACCAGCAGCACCTCCTGACAGAGGCCAACGTGATCGTGGCGGTCGCGGGCATGGAAGGCGCCCTCCCGAGCGTCGTGGGCGGGCTCGTCGACCGGCCCGTCATCGCGGTGCCCACGAGCGTCGGCTACGGCACCTCGTTCGGCGGAATCACCGCACTGCTCGCGATGCTCAACTCCTGTGCCGCGGGCATCTCCGTCGTGAACATCGACAACGGGTACGGGGCCGCCTGCCAGGCGTCCCGGATCAATCGCCTGATCCACAAGATCAGGTGAAGGCAATCTACTTCGACTGCCCGAGCGGCGCCTCGGGCGACATGATTCTCGGCGCGCTCCTCGATGCGGGCGTATCGCTCGACGCGCTCCGCGGCGAGCTCGCGAAGCTCGGTCTCCCCGGCTGGGCGCTCACGGCGCGCGAGGTCCGGCGGGGCGCGTTCCGGGCGACCAAGGCCGATGTCGAGGTGCGGGCGCCCGCCGGCGGGCACCGCTCGCTCGGCGACATCCTCCGGCTCCTCGACGGGAGCGGCCTCCCGGCGCGCACGCGGAGCGACGCCGCCCGGATCTTCAGCCGCCTGGCGGAGGCCGAGGCCCGCGCCCACGGCACTGCCGTGGAGGCGGTCCACTTCCACGACGTGGGCGCGCTGGACGCGATCATCGACGTCACGGGCGCCGTGGCCGGACTCCAGCTGCTCGGTGTCGAGTCGGTGCACGTGTCGGCCTTGCCGATTGGCGGGGGTTCCGTCGACGGGCCCCACGGCAAGATTCCGGTCCCCGGACCCGGGACCGCCGAGCTCCTGAAGGGCTTCCCCGTGGTCGACACCGGCGTCCGCGCCGAGCTGGTCACGCCGACGGGCGCGGCCATCCTCACGACCCTCGCCCGGTCGGCCGGCCCGATGCCCGCGATGACCGTGCGCGCGGTCGGCTACGGCGCGGGGACGCGGGAGCTCGAGACGCCGAACCTGCTCCGCTGCTTCGTCGGGGACACCGGCCAGGCGGCCGGCGCCCTCGAGACGATCGCGCAGGTCGAGACGACGATCGACGACATGTCGCCTCAGCTCTACGAACCGCTGATGGACCGGCTCTTCGAGGCCGGCGCCGTCGACGTGTTCCTCACTCCGGTCGTGATGAAACGGAGCCGACCCGGGGTGGTGGTGACCGCCCTCTGCCCGCCCGACCGGGTGCCCGACGTCGCGCGGACCCTGTTCGAGGAGTCGACGACGATCGGCGTGCGTTTCACCGAGGTGCGGCGGACGATCCTGGCGCGGGAGCTCGTCACGCTGGCGACCGAGTACGGACCGGTCCCGTTCAAGGTGTCGCGGCTCGAGGGGCGGGTCGTCACGATCACGCCGGAGTTCGCGGAGGTCGCGCGGATCGCCCGCGAGAAGGGGCTGCCGCTGCGCGAGGTTCTGGACCAGGCCCGCGCGGCCGGCCGCCGGGCGCTCGACCGCTGAGGACGACCGCGTCGCCGGTCGGCCCCTATCGGCGTCAGCCGCGCCCTGGTATCTTCGGTCGGTCGGGTCCGCGGCGCCGTCTTGAGCTGCGGGCGCCCGGGTGGCGCGGGGTCGTGCGGCCGCGCGCCGGATCATGGAGGAGTGAGCGATGGCCTCCGCGGTTTCCTTCGTCTACGTGGGCCTGGCCGGAGACACGGGGCCCGGCTACACCGTCCAGAGCGGTCTCTACCGAAGCCGGGGCGGCGAGTCGCCGTGGGAGGCAATCGGCGACGGGCTCCCGCCGGCCCCCGAGGTGCGGGCGATCGCGGTTCACCCGGCGCGACCGGCCACGGTGTTCGCCGGGACGCAGGCGGGCGTCTATCGGAGCGAGGATCACGGCGCCCGCTGGGTTCGCCTCGACGCCCCGGCCCCCGGCCTCGCCGTCTGGTCGCTCCTCTTGCATCCGCGCGACCCCGACACGGTGTTCGCGGGCTACGAGCCCGCCGCGATCTATCGATCGACGGACGGCGGCGGGGTCTGGCGGCCGCTGCCGCTCGGCGTGACGTTTCCGGACGTCACGGTGCGCCCGGATCCCCAGCCCAAGCGCATCACCGCCATCGCGGTCGACCCGAGCCACCCCACCGAGCTCTACGCGAGCGTGGAGGTCGGCGGGCTCCTCCGCAGCCTGGACGGGGGCGGGAGCTGGGAGTGCGTCACCGAGGGTCTCTACGTCGTCGACGACGCGGTGGACCTCCACGGCGTCGTGGTGAGTCCGGCCCAGCCGCGCACGGTCCACGTCATCGGGCGGATCGGGATGTTCCGCGGCGAGGAGCGGGGTGCTCGCTGGCAGCATGTCCCGCTTCCGCCGTTGACGCTCCGGGGGACGTACTGTCGCGCGCTCACGCTCGCGCCCGACGATCCCGGCACGTTCTACCTGGGCGCCGGGAACGACTTCGACGGAGACGAAGGAGCGCTGTTCCTCAGCCGAGACGGCGGGCGCGCCTGGCGGCGAATCGACCTCGGCGCGAAGCCGGGCAGCACGCTCTTCGGGGTCGCCGTGGACGCCGCCGCGCCGGCGCGCGTCTACTGCGCGAGCAAGGGCGGGGAAGTATTCTGCTCGCCCGATCGCGGCGCGACCTGGCGCGCACACCCGCTGCCCGAGGGGGCGACGCAGGTCTACGCGCTCGGAGTCGGCTGAGCCCGTTCCGGAGGCCCGGGCGGGACGAGGCTCGACCCGCGCGCCGCCTCGGGGCTTCTCGCCCGGCCTACTCGGAGGAGTAGTTCACCTCGGAAGTGTCGCGCAGCCCGACCGCAAACGCAAAGCAGCGGATCGACGCGTTGGGGCTGACCGGCCGCAGGCTGTGGACGGCGTCCGGCGGGATGCACACGAGGTCGCCCTGGGCGATCTCGCGGGACTCCCCCTCGATCGTCATGACGCCCCGGCCGCTCACCACGTAATAGAACTCGTAGGTGTGGTGCTTGTGCGGGTGCACCGCGCCACCGCCCTTGACCTCGAACTCGCTCACGAGCTCGAGATACCCGCCCAGGGTCGCCTTCTTCATCTCCCGGGGCTTGTAGAGCCACCACACCGGGACCGTCCCCTGATGCTCGGGCGCCGCGGGAACTCCCTCTATGGATCGGACGTCCATCGTTTCCCTCCTCGAGACTCCGTTCTGGTCGGCGCCGGTGCCGGGCGCGGGGCGTCAGCGCCCGCGGCCGGCACCGGCCACGGCCGTCTCACTTCACGTACACGCGCTTGGCAATGGCCATGAACTCATTCACGTTGGCCTTCGTCACGAGCTTGAAGGGGATGAGGATGTCCTTGGGCAGCTTCACCCCCGACAGGGCGAGATAACACCCCCAGATCCCACCGCCCCCTTGACCCTCCGGGTCCTGGAACACCGTCGCGTCGAGCTCGCCCTTCTCGATCGCCTCCAGCGCCTCCGGGAGCCCGTCGACGCCGGCGAGGTGGATCCGGCCGCCCAGCTTGAACTGGCGAACGACCTGGAGCGCGCCCAGAATCATATCGTCGTTGTTGGCGACGATGAAGTCGTAGTTCTTGTCGCGCGTCAGGAGGCTTTCGGTCACGCTCTGCCCCTTGCCCCGGTCGTAGTCGGCGTGCTGCTCAGTGAAGGAGATCTTGTCCAGCAGGTTTTCGGCCTTCAGCCGGTTTTTCAGGCCGTCGTTGCGGGCGATGTCCGTGATCTGGCCGGCGACCCCCCGCAGGTAGATGCCCCGGAGCGTCGACTTGCCGAGCGTCTTGTAGAGCTGGGTCAGGTACACGCCCAGCTGCGCGCCGGACTCCGGCTGCTCGGAGCCGACGAAGGTCACGTACGCCCCGCCCTCGGCCTTCCCGTTGAATTGCACGACGGGCACGGTCTTCTTGTTGGCGGCGGCGATGGACGCGGAGGAGGCCTTCAGGCTGGCCGCCTCGAAGGCCAGGCAGTCGATTCCCTTCGCGAGCATGCTCTCGACGTTCTTCAGCTCCTTCTCGGTGTCGTTGAAGGCGTCGGCCTCGACACACGTGGTGCCGAGCGCCTTGCAGGCGTTCTGGGCCGCCTTCTGCAGGGCCGCCACGTACGGAAACGCCAGATTCTGGTAGGACACCCCGATGGTCCAGGGCTTGGCCGGCACCGCCGGTGGCCCGACGACGAGCAACGACAAACCGACGACCGTAGCGACTGCGAGCAGCCATCCTCTCATGTCCCCCCTCCTCTTCGGTGAAGGTCGTTTCTCTGCTGCGTGCACTGCCACGTCCGGCCCGCGCTCCCTCCTCCCGGTCCAGCGCCCGCCCGGTCCGCTCGGCTAGCGCCGTCGCCGGAGCATCCCGTCGAGCCACACCGCGGCGATGATGATGACGCCGATGGCCATCTGCTGGACGGGCGCCGGGACGTTGAGCATCACGAGCCCGTTGAAGAGCACGCCCATGATGAGCGCCCCCACGATCGTGTTGCTGATCCTGCCCCGCCCGCCGAAGAGCGACGCCCCGCCCACCACCGCGGCCGCGATCGCCTGCAGTTCGAAGCCCTGGCCCGAGATGGCCTGCGCCGCCATCAGGCGCGAGGTGAAGATGAGGGCGGCGAGACCCACGCAAAAGCCGCTAATCACGTAGACGCTAAAGGTCATCAGCGGCACGCTGATGCCGGCGGCGCGCGCGGCGTCCGGGTTGCCGCCGACCACGTAGACGTAGCGGCCGAAGCGCGTGTAGTTCAAGACGACCCCGGCCGCGACCGCCATCAGGAGCAGGATCAGCACCGGGATCGGGACCGGGCCGAGCGCGCCCTGGCCGATCACCCGGTAGTAGGGCTGGAGGTCGTAGATCGGGTTCACCCGGTACCACACGACGAAGCCGCGGTAGGCGGTCAGGGTTCCGAGGGTGACGATGAGCGGGTTGACGCCCGCCCAGGCGATGACGAGGCCGTTGAGCGCGCCCCCCACGATCCCGACGGCGATCGGCAGCGAGCAGGCGAGCCCCACGTTGAGAATGGTGGGCTCCCGCTGGGCGAAGATGCCGGACAGCATGCCGGCGACGGCGAGCAGCGAGCCGACGGAGAGGTCGATGCCCGCGGTGAGGATCGTGAAGGTCATGCCGATCGAGATGATCCCGATCACCGAGACCTGCAGCAGGATCAGCAGACCGTTCTCGGCGGACCGAAACTGCGGCACCGCGACCGAGAAGTACGCCACGAGGCCGGCCAGCGCGAAGTAGATTCCGTAGTCGCGCAGGGCCGTAGCGAAGGTCAGCCGGAAGCGGCGGGCCGTCGCCGTCGGCCGCGGCCCGTCCGCGTCGGGCGCGGCCGCGGCCGGGCCTACCCCGACCTCTCGCTCACCCGCCCTCGTCTTCACACGTCCGGCCGGCCCGCGGCCGCCACCCCCGCGGCGACCGTCATGATTCCTTCCTCCGTGACCTCGCCGCGGCGGAACTCGCCCGCGAGCTCGCCATCCCTCATGACCAGGATCCGGTCGCTCATCCCGAGGATCTCGGCGAGCTCTGACGAGACCAGCAGCACCGCCATCCCCTCAGCGGCCAGCCGGTCGATGATCGCGTGCACCTCGGCCTTCGCGCCGACGTCGATGCCACGTGTCGGCTCGTCCAGGATCAGGATCCGGGGCGGCGCCATGAGCCACCGACCGATCACGACCTTCTGCTGGGTCCCGCCGCTCAAGGTGGAGACCTCCACGGACTGCGAGGCGGCCCGGATCGCAAGGGCGTCGATCAGCCGCCCGACCTCGGAGCGCTCGCGGCCCCCGTCGACGAAACCGGCGCGGCAGAGGAGGGGTAGCGCGCGCAAGGACAGGTTGGTCCTGAGGGAGAGCATCGGGATCAGGCCGCGGCGCCGCCGGTCTTCGGGGGTGAGCGCAATGCCATGCCTGATCGCGTCCGCAGGGGAGCGGATCGTGACCCGGCGCCCGTCCACATGAATCTCGCCCGTGTCGGCGGTGCCGAGCCCGAAGAGGGCCTCGGCGAGTGCGGTGCGGCCGGAGCCGATCAGCCCGTAGAGCCCGACCACCTCGCCCCCCCGGACCTGGAACGACACCGCGCGGAACGCCGGGCGGCACCCGAGATCGCGCACCTCCAGGCGAACGGGACCGGGGTCCGCCGGGCTCCGCGGGAACAGGCTGGACAGATCGCGGCCGACCATCGCGTGCACGAGGCTCGCCTCGGTCCACCGGGCCGCGGGAGCCGTCGCGACCCGGCGGCCGTCACGGAGCACCGTGACGCGGTCGGCCACGGCGAAGATCTCGTCGAGCTTGTGCGAGATGTACACGATGGCCCGGCCCCGGCCGGCTAGGCTCCTGACGACCCGGAAGAGCTCCCGGACCTCCTGGGAGGTGAGCGACGAGGTCGGCTCGTCGAGGATCAGCACGCGGGGATTGGCGGAGACGCCCTTGGCGATCTCGACGAGCTGGCGTTCGGCGATGCTCAGGTGAAGCACCCTGGCCGCCGGATCGAGCGAGATCCCGAGACCGTCGCAGAGAGCGCGCGCGCCGGCTTCCGCCGCGCGCTGGCTGATGAAGCCCGGGACGAGCGAGTACGGCTCCCGGCCGAGGAAGATGTTCTCGGCGACGCTCAGCTCGGGCACGAGGCTGAGCTCCTGGTGGACCAGCGCGATGCCGAGCGCCCGCGCCTGCCGCGGATGACCGATTCGGACGGGTCGCCCGTCGATGATGATGCCGCCCGCGTAGTCGGCGTAGAAGCCGGCGAGCACCCGCATCAGCGTCGACTTGCCGGCCCCGTTCTCCCCGACGAGGGCGTGGACCTCGCCGGGGGCCAGGTCCAGATGGACCGCGTCCACCGCGACGGTCGTTCCGAACGCCTTCGTCACGCCCTGCATCTGGACGATCGGCCTGTTCGGAATACGCGGATGACTCCAGTACCCGTGGGCTGCACCGCCGGCTACTCTCAGTGGGGTCCGCCGGCCCGGATCTGCTGGCGTGTCTCCGGCACTCCAACACACTCGGGATCAGGCTGTCAACGCGGTTGACCGACTGCGGCCCAACCGCTGCGGCCCAACCGCTTGACACCATGGATCCCGCGGCTTAGGCTCGAACCGCTTTTTCGGCATCATCTGTCGGTCTTGATGCGCTCCGGGCTCGTCAGAAGAGACTCCGATCGCGAGGAGGGCCTGCCGTGACGCTACCAGTCAAGATGACGATCAACGGGACGAACTACCGCCACGAGGTCGAGCCGCGCATGCTCCTCGTGCACTATATCCGCGAGGTCGTCGGGCTCACCGGCACCCACGTCGGTTGCGACACGAGCCAGTGTGGCGCCTGCACCATCATCCTGAACGGGCAGGCGGTGAAGGCCTGCAACGTGTTCGCCGTCCAGGCCGACGGCGCGCAGATCATGACGATCGAAGGGCTCGCCAAGAACGGCCAGCTCCATCCGATCCAGGAAGGCTTCTGGGAGAAGCACGGGCTGCAGTGCGGCTTCTGCACGCCGGGCATGATCATGGCCGTCTACCAGCTCCTCGAGCGCTACCCGAAGCCGACCGAGGCCCAGATCCGGCACCAGCTCGAAGGCAACCTGTGCCGCTGCACGGGCTACCACAATATCGTCAAGGCCGTGCAGTACGCCGCCGAGAAGATGGCGGGGAGGTGAAGGGTCATGGCGACCGCGACTGGGACGAGGCTCTTCGGCGCGCCGGAGAAGCGCCGCGAGGACCCGCGCTTCATCACGGGGCGCGGCCAGTACGTCGACGACGTCAAGCTCCCCGGCATGACCCATGCGGCCTTCGTGCGGAGCCCGCACGCCCACGCCCGCCTGAAGCGCGTCGACGCCGCGCCCGCCCGGGCCGTGCCCGGCGTCGTCGCCGTGTACACGGCGCTGGACCTCAAGGTGGGGGCGCTGCCGTGCGGCTGGATGCTGCCCAACATCAAGGTGCCACCGCGGCCGGCGCTGGCCTCGGGCAAGGTCCGGTACGTGGGCGAGCCGGTCGCGGTCGTCGTCGGCGAGACGGCGTACGCGGCGAAGGACGGCGCGGAGGCCGTCCGGGTGGAGTACGAGGCGCTACCGGGGGTCAGCGACCCGCGGAAGGCACACGACAAGGGCGCCCCCCAGCTCTTCGACGACATCCCGCAGAACCAGTGCTTCTACTGGACGATCGGTGACAAGACGGCCACCGAGGCGGCCTTCAAGTCCGCGGCCAAGGTCGTGGCCCAGCCCCTCCGCAACCAGCGGCTGATCCCGAACGCGATCGAGCCCCGTGCGTGCGTGGCGTCGTACGCGCCTGGCACCGGCGACCTCACGCTCTGGGTCACGTCGCAGAATCCGCACGTCCACCGGCTCCTCATGGCGGCCTTCATCCTCGGCATCCCGGAGACGAAGATGCGGGTGATCGCGCCGGACGTCGGCGGAGGGTTCGGCTCGAAGATCTTCGTATACAACGAGGAGGTCGTCGCCGCCTGGGCCTCCAAGGCGCTCGCCCGGCCGGTGAAGTGGACCGCCGAGCGGCGGGAGAGCTTTCTGAACGACGCCCACGGGCGGGACCACGTGACCGAGGTCGAGATGGCGTTCGACCGGGGCGGCAAGATCACAGGCCTCCGTGTGAAGACCCACGCGAACCTCGGCGCCTACCTGTCGACCTTCGCGCCCCTGATCCCGTCGTACCTCTACGGTCCGCTCCTCTCGGGGGTCTACCGGATCCCGGCCATCTTCTGCGAGGTATGGGGGATGCTGACGACCACCGCCCCCGTGGACGCCTACCGCGGAGCGGGGCGGCCGGAGGCGACGTACCTGCTCGAGCGCACGATGGACCGGGCGGCCGACGACTTGGGCGTCGACCCGGCGGAGCTCCGGCGCCAGAACTTGATCCTGCCGTTTACGAGCGGGACGCCGTACCAGACGCCGGTCGCATTCGCGTACGACAGCGGCAACTACGAGCCGGCGCTGAACCGGGCGCTCGAGCTCAGCGGGTACGCGAAGGCGCGGCGGGAGCAGGAGGAGGGGCGCAAGCGGGGGCGGTATATCGGCATCGGCGTCAGCACGTACATCGAGGCGTGCGGGCCGGCACCCTCCGCGGTGGCGGGCTCGCTCGGCGCCGGCGCCGGGCTCTGGGAGTCGGGCCAGGTGCGGGTCCATCCAACGGGGGCGGTGACGGTCTACACGGGCTCCCACTCCCACGGGCAGGGCCACGAGACGACCTTCGCCCAGCTCGTCGCCGACCAGCTCGGCATTCCGATGGCGCAGGTGGAGATCGTGCACGGCGACACCGCCCAGATCCCGTTCGGGATGGGGACCTACGGCAGCCGCTCGGCCTGCGTCGGCGGCTCGGCCATCCTGATGTCGCTCGACAAAGTCAAGGCGAAGGGGCGGAAGATCGCGGCGCACCTGCTCGAGGCCAACGAGCAGGACCTGGTCTTCGAAGGGGGCAAGTGGTCGGTGAAGGGCTCGCCGGGCAAGGCGAAGACCTGGGGGGAGGTCTCGCTCATGGCGTATCTCGCCCACAACCTCCCGCAGGGGATGGAGCCCGGGCTGGAGGCGACGTCGTTCTTCGATCCCCCGAACTTCACGTTCCCGTTCGGGGCGCACGTGGCCGTCGTGGAGGTGGACGCCGAGACGGGGCAGACGAAGCTCCTGAAGTACGTCGCGGTGGACGACGTCGGCCGCGTGATCAACCCGATGATCGTCGACGGCATGGTGCACGGCGGGATCGCCCAGGGGGTCGGGCAGGCGCTCTGGGAGCACGGCGTGTACTCGGACGACGGCCAGCTCCTGGCGGCCACGATGATGGACTACGCGCTCCCGAAGGCCGACCAGCTGCCGTCGTACGAGACCGAGCGGACGGTGACGCCGAGCCCGGTGAACCCGCTCGGCATCAAGGGGGCAGGCGAGACGGGGACCATCGCGGCGACGCCGACGGTCGCCAACGCGGTCATCGACGCGCTCGCGCCTTTCGGCATCGCGCACATCGACATGCCGCTCACACCCGACAAGATCTGGAAGGCCGTGACGGCCGCCAGGAAATAAGGAGACGGCGCCCCATGTACCCCGCGTCATTCGACTACCACACCCCGGGCAGCGTGCAGGAGGCGATCTCGCTGCTCGGCAAGCTCCGGGACGACGCCAAGCTCCTCGCCGGCGGCCACAGCCTGATCCCGATGATGAAGCTCCGGCTCGCGCAGCCGAAGCACCTGATCGACCTCCGGAAGGTCCCCGGGCTCGCGGGGATCCGGGAAGACGGGGGTTCGATCGCGCTCGGGGCGATGACCACGCACTGGCAGGTCGAATCCTCCAAGCTCCTGCAGGCCAAAATTCCCGTCGTCTCCGACGCGGCGGGGATGATCGGCGATCCGCAGGTGCGGAACCTCGGGACCATTGGGGGCTCGCTGGCGCACGCCGATCCGGCGGCCGACATGCCGGCGGTGATGATCGCGCTCGGTGTCGAGTTCGTCATCGAGGGCGCCCGGGGACGGCGCACCGTCAAGGTCGACGACTTCTTCAAGGGCCTGATGATGACCGCCGTCGGGCCGGACGAGATCCTGGTCGAGATCCGCGTGCCGGTGCCGCCGGCCGGCTCCGGCGCGGCCTATCTGAAGTTCCCGCACCCGGCCTCCCGCTTCGCGGTCGTCGGCGTCTGCGCCGCGCTCACCGTAGATGGCAAGGGGATCTGCACGAAGGCGGGCGTCGGCGTCACCGGCGCCGGCACCAAGGCCGTGCGCGCCAAGGGCGTCGAGGCGGGCCTCGCCGGCAAGGCGCTCGACCAGGCGGCGATCGAGGCGGCGGCCGCCAAGGCCGCCGACGGCGTCGACGTCCAGGCCGACCTCCAGGGCTCGGCAGAATACAAGTCGCACCTGCTCCGGGTCCACGCTCGGCGTGCGATCGAGGCGGCCCTCGGCCGGGCGAAGGGCGGGAAGTAGAGTCCCGCCGGCGTCTCGGCGACTTCGGGACGCGGCTGGACGCGGGCGGCTCCGACTGAGCGGGACTGGACGCAGTCGACGACCGTGTCGAAGCCGGAGGGCCTGTCGCCCCCCGGTGCCGGCGAGCGCAGGTCCCGCACCGGTCGTCGGCCCTCACGTCAGTCCGGCGGGCCGCCGGGAGCGCGAGCAGATCTCGAGGCCGTGCGGCGCGCCTCGAGCTCCTCGAGCGTCCTCGGCCAGTCTTCGCGCAGGAGCCGCGAGAGGGCGCGGTCAGCGAGGAGTCGGCCTCCCGTCTGGCAGCGGGGGCAGTAGTTGGTCTCGTTCTCCGCGTAGACGATCCGCTGCACGGGCGCCAAGCACTCGGGGCACGGCTTGCCGTGGCGCCCATGCACGGCCATACCCTCGCGGAACGCGGTGACGTTCTCGGGAAAACCGTCACCGGTCTCGCGCCGGAGACGCTCGGTCCATTCGCTGAGCGTTCGCCGCGCCGCCTCGAAGAGCCGTGCGCTCTCGTCGGCGCCGAGCTGCCGGGTGAGCGTTACCGGCGAGAGCCGCGCCCGGTGGAGGATCTCGTCCGAGTAGGCGTTGCCGATCCCGCTGAAGAGCCGTGCGTCCGTGAGCGCGCGCTTGAGCGTGTGGCTCTCCCGGCGAAGCGCGGTCCGGAACGCCTCGAGGTCGGCATCGAGCACCTCGAGC
Source organism: Candidatus Rokuibacteriota bacterium (assembly GCA_003221455.1). Taxonomy (GTDB): domain Bacteria; phylum Methylomirabilota; class Methylomirabilia; order Rokubacteriales; family CSP1-6; genus AR9. The sequence goes on along the minus strand of QHRX01000020.1, from coordinate 5,299 downwards.
CCGCCGGGGTCGTGGAGGGCGAGCGCGTCCGCGCCGCGAACCAGGTGCAGCGAGGCGCGTCGCGTCGAGCCCGCTTCCGTCATGATGAGGGTGCCGGGCGCAAAGTCGAACGCCGCGAGCCCCACCCGCCCCGGGAGGCGGGCGCCGGCCCCGCGCCAGTGGAGCCGCCCGGCGATCATCAGATGAAAAACGAGGAAGAGCTCGTCGTCGAGCTCGACGACGATCCGCTTCCCGAGCCGCCGGAAGCCGCGCACGGTCCGGCCGACGGCGGCCTCGAGCGGCGGATCGACCGACCGCAGCACGAACGGACTCGCCAGGCGTGTGCGCTCGAGGCGCGCGCCCAGGAGACGCGTCTCGAGCGCGTGGACGTAGACCGCGATGTCGGGGAGCTCGGGCACGGGGCGGGATCAGTCAGGGACGCGGGGAGCGCCGTCCTGGGATTGCGACCGGGTGGCGGAGGCCGCGCTCCTGCAGTATTCTCCGGTGGCAGGTGAAGCTGTTCGGGACGGAGCCACGCCGCTGATCGCCGCCCTCGTGCTCGCCGGCGGCCTGAGCCGGCGCATGGGCCGGGCCAAACTCCTCCTCGACGTGCGCGGGCGACCCGTCATCCGGCGAACCGTCGAGGCGCTCCTCGCCCACGTGGCCGACGTCGTCGTGGTCACCGGGACCGAAGACGCGGCGCTCCGCGCGGCGCTGGCCGAGCTCCCCGTCCGCTTCGTCAACAACCCGCGCCCGCAGGACGGGCAGGGGTCGTCGATCGCGGTCGGCGTCGGCGCGCTCAAGCCGTGGACGCGCGCGGCGTTGGTCGCGCTCGGCGACCAGCCGGGTCTCCCGGACTCCGTGGTCCCCGCGCTCCTCGGGGCCTTCGCCCGCACCGGCCTGCCCGTCGTGGTGCCGGTCTACCGCGGCGGCGTCCAGGGCAACCCCGTGCTCTTCGGCAACGAGGTCTTCGGCGAGCTCGCCGCGCTCACGGGCGATCTCGGCGGCAAGCCGGTCGTGCAGGCGCGCCCGGAGCGCGTGGCGCGCGTCCCGCTCGATCTGCCGGTGCCCGCCGACATCGACACGCCCGAGGACTATGCGCGTCTTCATGTAGAATAGGAAGTCATGCGCAAGGAGATCCAAAGAATCCAAGAGTTGATGGAGGCCGCCGACTACGTGACCGATGCGCCGGTCGCCACCTCCGTCCATCTCGCCACGATCCTCCGCAAGCCGCTCCTCATCGAGGGCCACGCCGGTGTCGGCAAGACCGAGGTGGCGAAGGTCATGGCCCGGATGCTCGGCGCGACCCTGATCCGGCTCCAGTGCTACGAAGGGCTGGACGCCGCGATGGCCCTCTACGAGTGGAACTACCAGAAGCAGCTCCTCCACATCAAGCTCGAAGAGGGGAGCGGGAGGCCGACCGAGCAGAAGGAGGCGGCGATCTTCTCGGAGCCGTTTCTCCTGAAGCGGCCGCTGCTCCAGGCGATCACCCAGGAGACATCGCCGGTGTTGCTGGTCGACGAGATCGATCGTAGCGACGAGGAGTTCGAGGCCTTCCTCCTCGAGATCTTCTCCGAGTGGCAGATCACGATCCCGGAGATCGGCACCATCAAGGCGGCCCATCCGCCCCACGTGATCCTCACCTCCAACCGCAACCGCGAGCTCTCCGACGCCCTTCGTCGGCGCTGCCTCTACCTCTGGGTGGACTACCCGTCCTTCGAGAAGGAGGTCCGCATCGTCGAGCGAAAGGTGCCCGGGGTGAATGCCCGCCTCGCTCGAGAGATCGCGCGCTTCATGGAGTCGCTCCGCGCCGTCCGCCTGTCGAAGGTCCCCGGGGTGGCCGAGACGCTGGACTGGGCCCGCGCCCTCACCGCCCTCCACGCGGATCACCTCGACGCGGAGCTCGTGGCGGAGACGCTCGGCTGCGTCCTAAAGGACGCCGACGACGTGAAGCGCTTCCGCGCTGAGGTCGCCAGCGCGGGGATCGGCAAGTTCATCCCGGTCGAGGGGTAGATGGCGGACCGGGACCTGCAGGGCGCCGTCGTCCGGTTCGCCGGGCTGCTCCGGCGCCACGGGCTGCCCGTGACGCTCGTGGAGGTGACCGACGCGGCGCGCGCCCTCGGGCACCTCGACCTCTCCGACCGTAACGAGGTCTTCCTCGGCCTCCGCGCCGTGCTCGTCTCGCGCGTCGAAGAGATACCGACCTTCGAGCGCTGCTTCAACGCCTTTTGGCGGGCCGCGCGCGCGGACGATCCCGTGCTGCGCGGGCTGGTCGCGCCGCCCGACGACCGTGGCCCCGAGCCGGCGCCGGTCGAGACGCCGACGGTCGCGGGGCAGAGGCGCGAAGGGGTCGCGCTCGAGACCTGGATGGCCGACGAGGAGGGAGACTCGGCGGGCGAGCCGCTCGGCGTGCCGTCGGTCTCCGACCGCGACGCGCTGACGACGCAGGACTTCTCGACCTTCACGGCCGAGCAGCTCGACGAGATCGCGCGGCTCACGGTCCAGCTCGCCCGCCGGCTCGCCCGCCGCGCGAGCCGCCGCCGGCGGCCAGCCAAGCGCCGTGGTCTCGTCGACCTCCGGCGGACATTCCGGGCGAACCTCACGCGCGGGGAGATCATCGATCTCCGGCGGCGGCGGCGGAAACAGAAGAAGGTGCGGCTCGTGCTGCTCTGCGACGTCTCGGGCTCGATGGACCTCTACAGCCGGTTCCTGCTCCAGTTCCTCTACGCCCTCCAGAACGTGTTCGGCCGGGTCGAGACCTTCACGTTCGCGACGCGACTCACGCGAGTCACCGAGCACCTGCGGGGCCGACCGTACCGGCAGGTGCTTCGCCGGCTCACGGACGTCCGGGACTGGTCGGGCGGGACGCGGATCGGCGCCTCGCTCGCCGAATTTAACCGGCAGTGGGGCCACCTGCTCGACCGGCGTACGATCGTGATCGTCCTCTCGGACGGCTGGGACACGGGTGACGTCGATGTCCTCGCGACAGAGCTCCTGCGGATCCGTCGGCGCGCGGCGCGGCTCATCTGGCTCAACCCGCTACTGGGCAACCCCTCCTACGAGCCGCTCACGCGCGGAATGGCCGCGGCGCTGCCGTTCCTCGACTGGTTCGCGGCGGCCCACAACCTCGAGTCACTCCGCGCCCTCGCCGGCGCCCTCCGGCTCTGACGGCTCCGCCCGGCCGGAGGGGCCGCGGTGCTTCGCCGGCCGAGCCCGTCCTGATCGCGCGAGCCCTGCGTGCTATCATGAGGACCATGAGCGAACTCCTCGAGCATATTGAGCAATTGCGCCGCTCCTCGGGGCGGGTCGCGGTCGCCACGCTGGTCAACACGCGCGGCACCACGCCGCGGAAGGAGGGCGCGCGGATGGTCGTCGACGAGCACGGACGCGTGCTCGGATCGGTCACGATCGGCGGCTGCGTCGACGCCCAGGTGATCGAGGAGTCTACTGACGTCCTCGGCGCCATGAAGCCGCGGTTGCTCGAGATGAACCTCGGCGACGAGGAGGCGTGGGAGATCGGACTCACGTGCGGGGGCACGATCGAGGTCTTCGTCGAGCCGATCGCGCTCGACGTCCCGAGCGATCCCACGCTCGCCTACTACGAGCGGGTGCGGGCCCACGCCGCGCGGGGCGGCCGGGGCGCGCTCGTGAGCCTTCTCGACGACCCGCACGGCCGCAAGCTGCTCGTGCTCGACGACGGCCGGGTGGAGGGGAGCCTCGGCAGCCCCACGCTCGACGCGCGCTTCACCGCCGAGGCTCGCGTCGCCATCGACCGGGCCACGTCCCAGACGCTCGTGGGCGAGGGCGCGCGCGTGTTCGTCGAGGTGTTCGCGCCGCCCTCACTGCTGCTGATCGTCGGCGCCGGACACGTGGCGATGGAGATGGTCAAGCTGGCGAAGCTCCTCGGCTACCGGACCGTGGTCGTGGATGGCCGTCCGCGCTTCGCCACGCCCGAACGCTTTCCCGAGGTCGACGAGCTCCGAGTGGGGATCCCGTCGGAGCTCATCCAGAGCTATCCGCTGGCGCCGTCGACGGCCCTGGTTCTTGTCGCCCACGACTACAAGTACGACGTGCCGGTGCTCAGGTACGCGCTCGGACAGCCGGTGGGCTACGTCGGGATGCTCGGCTCGACCCGGCGCGCCAACGCGATCCTGAACCTCTTGGTGGAGGACGGCGTGCCGCGCGATCAGCTCGCCCGGGTCCGCGTGCCGATCGGCCTCGACATCGGCGCTCAGACCGCGCCGGAGATCGCGCTGGCGGTTCTGGCCGAGATCCAGGCGACGCGGGCCGGCCGCTCCGGGCGGCCGCTGCGGGACGTCGCCCGAGAGCGGGGAGGTCAGAACGGCGACCACATCTGAGGTGCGCCACCCATCATGAAACCTCGCGCGATTCGCAAGAACGCCACGCCGGCCGCGCTGATCGGGCGCGTCTTGTGCCACGACGTGCGCGACGCCGACCGCAAGGTCGCCGCGCCCAAGGGAGCCCTGATCGACGAGGCGCTGGCCCGCACCCTGCTCGCTCTCCCCTGGGAGGAGCTCCACGTCATCGAGGTTGAGGCGGGCGATATACCGGAGGAGCCGGCCGGCAAGCGGCTCGCCGCCGCGGTGGTGGGCGAGGGTGTCGAGGTGAAGGCGTACTCCGAGGGCAAGTGGAGCCTCATCGCGAGCCGTCGCGGCCTCTTCCGCGTCCGCACGGACCGGCTCCGGGGGGTGAACGCGCTCGACGGGATTTGTGTGTACACGCTCTACGACGGCCTCCCGGTCGAGGCGGGCGAGGTCGTGGCCCGATGCAAGATCACGCCGCTCGTGATCGCCGGGTCGACGATCGAGACGATCGAACGCCTGGCTGCGGAAGCCAAGGGGCTCTTGACGGTCGATGCCTTCCAGTCGTTGTCCATCGGGGCGGTCGCTCGCGAGGGCCTCGACGAGAAACAGCGTGCCCGGTTCGAGAAGTCGCTCCAGGCGAAGATCGCCTGGTTCGGCGCGCGGCTCCTGCCGGTCCGCTACGCGGGCCCCACCGTGGAGGAGGTCGCGCGGGAGCTCGAGGGGCTCCGCGCCGACGGGGCCGAGACACTGATCGTTGCCGGCGCAAGCGCGCTCGACCCGCTCGACCCCGTCTTCGGTGCGCTTGTCCGGGTGGGCGCGCGAATGGAACGCCACGGGGCGCCGGCCCACCCGGGGAGCCTGCTCTGGATCGCGACCTGGCATGGGCACGTCGTGGTCGGGATGCCGTCGTGCGGCATGTTCTCGGAGGCGACGACCTTCGACCTCGTCCTCCCGCGCGTCCTGGCCGGCGAGCGCGTCGGCAACCACGAACTGGC
>QHRX01000258.1 GCA_003221455.1 Candidatus Rokuibacteriota bacterium | reverse complement strand
CGCGGCCTTCGGCCGGTGGCCCTTGCTCGCGTACTGGTGGCCGCGCTACGGAACGTTCGGACGCCTCGCCCACGCGACGGGAGGAGCCTCGGCGGTGATCGCGCGGACCGGCGCGTGAACGAGCGCGTCTGCTGGGGGCTCGGCATCGCGGGGCTGGCCGCCGCCGCGGGGGCGCTCGCGTGGCTCGTGCTCACCGGGGCCCCGATCGTCCGGTTCACGGAGCGGCTCTACGGCGACACCGTCTTCCTCAAGGAGACGGTCGCCGCCTGGGGCTGGGCGGCCCCGATCGTCTTCGTCGCGCTCCAAGCGCTCCAGGTGATCATCTCCCCGATCCCGGGCGAGATCACGGGCCCCGTGGGCGGGGCCCTCTTCGGCACGCTGTGGGGCGTCGTGTACTCCACGATCGGGCTCACCGCCGGCACGCTCTTCTGCTTCTGGCTCGGCCGCGTCTACGGCGAGCCGCTCGTGCGCCGCTGGCTCAGCGAGTACCACTGGAACCGGGTGAGCTTCATCCTCGAGGCGGAAGGCGCGATCTTCTGCTTCATCATCTACCTGATCCCGGGCTTCCCGAAGGACATCGTCTCGTACCTGTTCGGGATCAGCCCGATCCCCTTCTGGGTGTTCGCGGTCGTGTCGACGCTGGGCCGGCTGCCCGGCACCTGGGTGTCGTCCTACGTCGGCGCCCACGTCGTCGAGCACCAGTTCATCTACGTGTTCGCGCTCCTGGCGCTCGTCGCCGCGGTGAGCCTGCCGCTCTACTACTACCGCCGCGAGATCACCGGCTACTTCCACCGACCGGGCGCGCGCCGCGAGAAGGGACTTGACAGAGAGCGACCCTGATCCGTAGAGTGGGCGGTGCGATGGAACGGGTCGTAGCCGGGACGGGGTTTAGCGTCGTGGATTTCCCCTTCAGCGAGGTCTGCCCCCAGGCTCCGACCGACTGACCAGACCGGGAGCCACGGGCAGACTGGACGGCCCGTGGCGATGCGATCCAAGGCCGCGGGCGCACGGAGCCCGCGGCCTTTCGTGTTTTTCCGAGGGGAGAGAGGGCCATGATCGTCGTCCTGAGGTCTCACGCGAGCGAGGAGGAGATCGCCGACGTCTGCCGGCGCATCGAAACGATGGGCTACCGCGCCCACGCGATCCGGGGGGAGCTGCGCACCGTGGTCGGCGCGATCGGCGACGACCGCGCCAAGGACCGCCTCCGCGCGCTCGAGTCGCTCGAGTACGTCGAAAGCGTGGCGCCGATCCTGCAACCGTTCAAGCTCGCCAGCCGTGAGATGCGATCCGAGCCGACCCGGGTCGTGGTCGACGACGTGGTCGTCGGCGGCCCCCGCGTCGTCGTGATGGCCGGCCCGTGCTCGGTCGAGTCGCGCGAACAGCTCTTCGAGGTGGCCCAGAAGGTGAAGGGGGTCGGCGCCACCGTGTTGCGGGGCGGCGCGTTCAAGCCGCGCACCTCCCCGTACGCGTTCCAGGGGCTGGAGGAGGAAGGGCTCCGGCTCCTGGCCGAGGCGCGAAAGGCCACGGGGCTGCCGGTCGTCACCGAGGTCATGGAGCCCGACCGGGTGGAGCTCGTGGCGGCGTACGCCGACATCATCCAGATCGGCGCGCGCAACGTGCAAAACTTCCCCCTGCTCCGGCGCGTCGCGGAGTGCGGCAAGCCGGTGCTGCTCAAGCGCGGCATGGCCACCTCGATCCAGGAGTGGCTCCTCTCGGCCGAGTACATCCTGGCCGGCGGCAACCCCAACGTGATTCTCTGCGAGCGCGGAATCCGCACCTTCGAGACCGCCACCCGCTTCACCCTCGATCTCAACGCGGTGCCCGTCGTCCGGAAGCTCTCGCACCTGCCCGTCATGGTCGATCCGAGCCACGGCACCGGGCACTGGGACTACGTCGAGCCGATGGCTCGGGCGGCCGTCGCCTGCGGCGCCGATGGGCTCCTCATCGAGGTGCACCCAAAGCCCGAGGAGGCGCTCTCGGACGGGCCCCAGTCCTTGAAGCCCGATCGCTTCGCGCGGCTGATGGAGTCGCTCGGCGCGGTGGCCCGGGCGGTCGGCCGCGAATTGTAGCGCTGCTATAATTGTCGGACGATGACGGGCGGTGAGCCGAAGCCCCGGCGGGGGCCGTTCTCTGCGAGCGTGGCCCTCTCGGTGGTGCTCCACGCCCTCGTCCTCGGCGCCATCGTGCTGCTCGTCCGGCCGGCGCCCCGGCTCGATCAGAAGCGGGGCGAGCCCCTGTTCGTCGAGCTCCCCAATCTCCCGGCTCCGGCGCCCAAGGGCAACCCGTCGGAGCGGTCGACGCAGGCGGCGCCGCCCGAGCGGGCGGCCGGCGCGATCCCTCCGGCACCGGCGGCTCCCCCGCCCGGGGCGCCCGAGGTCGAGCGGCCGGCGATCCAGGAGATGCCAGCGCCGACGCCGCGCGTCGCGAGCGTGCCGCGCGTGGAGGCGCCGCCCGTGCCGCCGATGAAGGAGCGGGTCGCCCCGGTGCCGCGCCCGGAGCCGCGGGCGGCCCGGCCGGGGACTCCGCTGCCGTCCGCGGAGCATGAAAAGCCCGATCTGGTCGGGCTGTCGGGGCCGGGGCCGGCGAAACGCGAGCCGCAGGCGGCCCGGGAGCTCCCGGCGCGGGCGGCGCCTCCTGCGCCGGGATCGCCGACGGAGTCGAACTTCGCGAAAACCCCGGCGCCGCTGCCGCCGCCGCCGCGAGCGGCTCGGGCCGAGGCGGGCGCGGGAGCGCCGTCCGGGACCACGGGGGCATTGGCGCCGACCCAGACAGAGCCGGCCGCCGCCGGCGACCGGCTCGCCGTCCTCAGACCCCACCCGCCCGGGGGTGGGCTCGTCGGCGGCCGGGGCGGGATCGAGGGCGATCCGATCCCGCTCGACACCAAGGACCCGAGGTTCGGCGACTACTTCGAGCGGCTCCGGCGCGCGATCCAGGGAAAGTGGCTCTACCCGCGGGAGGCGGCCGAAAAAAATATCGGAGGCCAGCTCGTGCTCGAGTTCGGGATCGCCCGAGACGGCCAGCTTCGCTTCATCGAGCTCCGGCGCTCGTCGGGGGTGGCGGTGCTCGACGACTACGCGATCAACGCGGTGAAGCTCGCGTCCCCGTTCCCGCCCATCCCGGACGGGATGGGCCGGTCCGGAATCCCGGTGGTGGCCGTCTTCAACTACATCATCGAGGGCTCGCTCTATAACTTCCTGCGCTGAGCGGGCTGCGCGGAAAGTGATCGATTCGACAGGCGTTTGGCTTGACAGTCCCGCGACGCCTGTGTAGGATGGGCCGTGTTTTTCCCGGCGTAGGCTCGTAGCTCAGTGGGAGAGCGCCTCTCTGACGCAGAGGAGGTCGGCGGTTCGAAACCGCCCGAGCCTACCACTTACAATTTCGCGCGGAGGGATGTTCATCGACGAGCGCGACAGAGGGGCGACACGCGTCCGGCGGCAGAGCACCACGGGAGGACGACTTCGGGTGCTTTTTTTGTCTCCGTCGGAGCATCCGTAGGAGCATATGGCAGAAACCGAAGAAGACCGGCATCTGAGATTCGCGGGAGGGTTGGACTGTGATCCGTCGCCGCTGCCGACGCTGCGCCACTCGGCCTCTCACGTCATGGCGCAGGCGGTCAAGCGGCTGTTCCCCGACGTGAAGCTCGCGATCGGGCCCGCCATCGAGGACGGCTTTTACTACGACTTCGCCAAGCCCGATCCCTTCACCCCCGAGGACCTCGCGAAGATCGAAGCCCTGATGCACGAGCTCGTCCGGGCCGACCTCCCCTTCGTGCGACGCGAGCTGCCGCGAGCCGAGGCGATCCGCCTCTTCCGCGAGCGCGGCGAGCCCTTCAAGGTGGAGATCCTCGAGGGGATCGACGCCGACCTCGTCTCGCTCTACCGGCAGGGCGAGTTTGAGGATCTCTGCCGCGGCCCCCACGTGCCCTCGACCGGCCACGTCACGGCCTTCAAGCTCCTGTCGTCGTCGGGTGCGTACTGGCGCGGCGACGAGCGGAACCCGATGCTCCAGCGCATCTACGGCACCGCGTGGCTGACGCCGGAGGAGCTGGACCGCCATCTCTGGCGCCTTGAGGAGGCGAAGAAGCGGGACCACCGCAAGCTCGGTCGTGAGCTCGACCTCTTCGACTTCTTCGACGTGGCCCCCGGCGCGCCGTTCTGGCTGCCGAAGGGGATGGTCCTGGTCCGCGAGCTCGAACGGTTCGCCCGAGAGTCCTTGGACGCGCGCGGCTACCAGGAGATCGCCACGCCGATCCTCATCCACAAGCGGCTGTGGGAGCAATCGGGGCACTGGGAGCACTACCAGGACAACATGTTCCAGGTGGAGGTCGAGGGGCAGCTCTTCACGCTCAAGCCGATGAACTGCCCACCCTCCGCCTACGTGTACCGCCGTGCCCTGCGCTCGTATCGCGACCTGCCGCTCCGTTTCAGCGAGATGGGGCGCTGCCACCGCAACGAGCGGTCGGGGACCTTGACCGGACTGGTCCGGGTCCGTCAGTTCACCCAGGACGACGCCCATATCTATTGCCGTCCCGATCAGCTCGAGGACGAGATCACCGCGCTGCTGGAGCTGGTGCGAGAGTGGTACAAGGTCTTCACGCTGGAGCCGTCGTTCAAGCTGTCGACCCGTCCCGAGAAGTTCCTGGGCACGCCCGAGCAGTGGAACGCGGCTGAGCAGGCGCTGCACCAGGCGCTGAAGGCGAACGGCCTCGCCTACGACGTGGACCCCGCCGCCGGCGCCTTCTACGGCCCCAAGATCGACGTGGACGTCCAGGACGTGCTCGGCCGGCGCTGGCAGATCGCGACCGTCCAGGTGGACCTCACGATGTTGCCCGAGCGCTTCCAGCTCGAGTACATCGACAGCGACGGCCACCCCAAGCGACCGGTGGCCATCCACCGCGCCATCTTCGGCTCGTACGAGCGCTTCATCGGCATCATCACGGAGCACTTCGCGGGCGCCTTCCCGACGTGGCTCGCGCCGGTGCAGGCGCGGGTGCTGCCGGTCAGCGAGAAGCACGCGGAGTACGCGCGCACGGTCACCCGGCGTCTGACCGAGGCCCGGATCCGCGGCGAGCTCGACGACCGCAACGAGAAGCTCGGCTACCGGATCCGCGAGGCGCAGCTGGCCAAGGTGCCATACATGCTGGTCGTCGGCGAGCGAGAAGCGCAGAACGGCACCGTCAGCCTCCGGTACCGGACGGGCGAGGACCGCGGAGCGGTCCCGCTTGACCGCGTGCTGGCCGATCTCGCGCACGAGATCGGGTCACGCACCGTCACCCTCACCGTGGGCCGCTCGTGACGGGGCGGCCGACCCCCCGCGCCGCGCGAGCGCAGGGGGGCTCCCCCACCGCGCGCGCTGTTCACCCGAGCGTCTAGGAGCACACCCATACCACCGGCGAAATCCCAAGAAATTCGGGTCAACGAAGGTATCCGATCCCGCGAAGTGCGGGTGGTCTCCTCCGAGGGCGAGCAGCTCGGCGTCATGCCGATCCAGCAGGCGTTGGAGACGGCGCGCCAGCGCGAGTTGGACCTCGTCGAGGTCGCCCCCGAAGCCGCCCCGCCCGTCTGTCGCATCATGGACTTCGGTAAATTCAAGTACATGCAGGCGCGGCGGCAGAAGGAGGCGCGCAAGAAGCAAACCGTGATCGTGGTGAAGGAAGTGAAGATGGGCCCGAAGACCGAGAGGCACGACTTCGAGTTCAAGCTGAAGCACGTCCGCCGCTTCCTCGAGGAGGGCAACAAGGCCAAGGTCACGGTGCGCTTCAAGGGGCGGGAGATGGCGCACACGGAGCTCGGCTGGAAGATGCTCAACAAGATGACCGAGGCCGTGGCCGACGTCGCCACCGTCGAGAACCATCCGCGGATGGAAGGTCGGATGCTCAGCATGATCCTGAGCCCCAAGGCCCACCACTAGGCGATGCCGAACCCATGACCGGGCGCGCCCGCGCCCGCCTCGGAGGCCCCGGATGCCGAAGATGAAGACCAAGCGGGGCGCCGCCAAGCGCCTGAAGAAGACCGCGTCGGGCCGGCTCAAGCGCCACCGCGGCTGGAAGAGCCATCTGCTCGAGGCCAAGTCGCCGAAGCGCCGCCGGCACCTGCGCCACGCCGGACTGATCGCGAAGGCCGACGAAAAGCGTCTGAAGGTGCTGGTGCCGTACCTCTAAGTCCCCAGGCGGGGAGCGACACAGGGCAGGGCGCGTGAGGCGGCCTGCCGGGAGGAAGGGATGCCACGGGCTAAGGGCGGGCCGAAGACCCGCCAGCGTCGCAAGAAGGTGTTGAAGAAGGCGAAGGGCTACTTCGGCGGCCGCCGAAAGCTCTTCCGTACGGCGAAGGAGACGGTCCTCCGCGCCGGGGCCTTCGCGTACCGCGACCGCAAGCAGAAGAAGCGGCTCGCGCGGGCGCTGTGGATCACGCGCCTCAACGCGGCCTGTCGCCAGGCCGGCCTCTCGTATTCGGTCTTCGTGGCCGGGCTCAAGCGGGCCGGCATCGCGCTCGACCGGAAGATCCTGGCCGAGCTGGCCGTCAACGATCCTACGAGCTTCGCGAAGCTCGCCGAGACCGCTAAGGCGCAAGCCGGCTGAGACCGTGAACGGAGTCGAGGCCGACGATCTGGTCCGGCGGATTGACGGCTTTTCACGCCAGGCGCGGGAGGCCGTCGAGAAGGCCCGGTCGTCCGACGACGTCGAGGCGCTCCGCATCCGCGCGTTTGGCCGAAAGGACGGGTACCTGACGGCCTGCCTGCGCGAGCTCCCGCTCGTCCGTCCCGAGGAGCGCCGGCGGGTCGGGGAACTCGCGAACCGGGTCAAGCGAGAACTCGAAGAGCTGATCGAGCGGCGCTTGACGGAATTGCGCGGGCAGGAGCGGCAGGCCGGCCGCGAGCGTCTCGACCTGACGCTGCCCGGGCGGCGGCCGGCCCTCGGGACGGTGCACCCGCTCACGCAGGTCAACGACGAGATCGTCAGGATCTTCATGGGCCTCGGGTTCTCCGTCGCCGACGGCCCCGAGGTCGAGTCCGACTACAACAACTTCGAGGCCCTCAACATCCCGCGCGACCATCCCGCCCGGGACATGCAGGATACGTTCTACCTCTCCGCAGAGACCCTCCTGCGCACGCACACGTCGCCCGTGCAGATCCGGACGATGAAGGAGACGCGCCCGCCCGTGCGCATCATCTGCCCGGGGCGCGTCTATCGGCGGGACGCCGACATCACGCACTCGCCGATGTTCCACCAGGTGGAGGGGCTCGCGGTCGACCGTGGGATCTCGATGGGCGACCTCAAGGGAACGCTCGAGGTGTTCGCGCGGGAGATGTTCGGCGAGCGCTCGAAGATCCGCTTCCGCCCGTCGTTCTTTCCGTTCACCGAGCCGTCGGCGGAGGTGGATGTGCTCTGTTTCCTCTGCGCGGGCGTGGGCTGCCGCGTCTGCAAGTCGGGCTGGCTCGAGATCCTGGGCTCGGGGATGGTCCACCCGCAGGTGCTCCGCAATGTGGGATACGATCCCGAGGCGGTCACGGGGTGGGCGTTCGGCATGGGCGTCGAGCGGATCGCGATGCTCAAGTACGGCGTCGACGACATCCGCCTCTTCTTCGAGAACGACCTGGGCTTCCTGACCCAGTTCGTATGAGCCTCCCGGTGCGGCGCGGGGCGCGGGGGGGAGGGGCCGGCGCGACGCCACGGCCGACGGGGACGGGGATGGCCGGAGAGCCGTCGGCATGAAGCTCACCTGGCGCTGGATCACGGAGTTTCTCCGGACCGACCTCACGCCGCAGACCGCGGCCGATCGGCTCACCAATGGCGGGGTGGAGGTGGGGAGCGTCGCGCCCCTGGCGCCCGATCTGGCCCACGTCGTCATCGGCGAGATCGAGGCGATCGAACGCGATCTTGGCGGGCCCCCGGGCCACCCCCGTCTGCTCGTCCGCGTCAGCACGGGCCGCCAGCGCTTCCAGGTCGTGTGCGGCGCGCCGAACTGCGTCCCGGGGGTGCGCGCGGCCTTCGCGCCGCCCGGCGCCCGCCTCCCAGGCGCGCGCACGGTCGCGGTCGCGAAGATCCACGGCGTCGAGTCGCAGGGGATGCTCTGCTCCGAGCGGGAGCTCGGGCTCGGCGAGGAGCACGCGTCCGGCATCCTCGTCGTGGGCAAGGACGCGCCGCTCGGCGGCGATCTTGTCGCGTACCTCGGGCTCGACGACTGGGTGCTCGAGATCGAGATCACGCCCAACCGCCCAGACTGCCTGTCGGTGGTGGGCGTGGCGCGGGAGCTCGCCGCGCTCGGCGGCGGGAAGTTCCAGTATCCGGCCATCGCGGTGACGGAGGGCGGCGACGAGGCCCGCGGCCTGGCCCGCGTGCGCGTCGAGGACGTGGAGCTCTGCCCCCGCTACGCGGCGCGCGTGATCACGGGGGTCGCCGTGGCGCGGTCGCCGGCGTGGCTCGCCGCCCGGCTGCGGGCGGTCGGGCTCCGGCCGATCAGCAACGTCGTCGACGTGACCAACTACGTCCTGTGGGAACTCGGACACCCGCTCCACGCCTTCGACTACGACACGGTGGCCGAGCACACGATCGTCGTGCGGCGGGCGCGGCGCGGCGAGCCCCTGACCACGCTGGACGGCCAGGACCGCGCCCTCGACGAGGGGATCCTCGTCATCGCCGATCCGCGGCGGGCGATCGCGATCGCCGGCGTGATGGGTGGCCGGGACACGGAGGTGACCGAGCGGACCACCCGCGTCCTGCTGGAGGGCGCCTACTTCCAGCCCGCATCGATCCGGCGCACCTCGCGCGGCCTCGGCCTCGCGACGGACGCCGCGTACCGGTTCGAGCGGGGCGCCGACATCGAAGCGCTGCGGGACGCCCTCGACCGGGCGGCCCAGCTCATCGCCGACGTGGCGGGCGGGGCGATCGCCCGCGGCGTCGTGGACGCCTACCCGGCGCCGCGGCGCCGCCCGGCCGTCCGCCTGCGGATGAGCCGGCTCCGGCGGATCGTCGGGGCGAGCCCGCCGGTCGAGGAGGTCACGCGGATCCTCGAGGGGCTCTGCCTGCCGGTCCTCCGGGCCGGCGAGGACCTCGAGGTGGAGGTCCCGAGCTTCCGCCGCGACATCGCGATCGAAGACGATCTCGTGGAAGAGGTCATCCGGGTCTGGGGCTACGACCGGATCCCGGCGACCTTGCCGGCCGGCATCCTGAGCCCCGTGCGGAGCCCGGCCGCGCTGCGGCAGGCCGATACCGCGCGCCAGGCGCTTCGGGCGGCCGGACTCCACGAGGTGATCACGTACAGCTTCGAGGACCCGGCCGCGCAGGCGGCCCTCGGCCTCTCCGGTGACGGGGCGGGCAGCGTCCCACTCCTGAACCCGCTGAGCCAGGAGATGTCGGTCCTGAAGGCGGACCTGGTCAGCGGGCTTCTCAGAGCCCTCGCGACCAACGCGCGGCGCCAGCAGCCGACCGTCCGGCTCTTCGAGATCGGCAAGCACTTCAGGCGCGCGGGCGAGGGGGTGGTGGAGCGCCGCTGGCTGGCGCTCGCGCTCACGGGCGCCCGGGCCGACCTCGGGTTGTACGCAAGCCGCGACCCGGTCGACGTCTACGACGCCAAGGGGCTGGCCGAGCACGTCCTGGCGCGCCTCGGGGCGGGGGCGACCAGCGTCGACGCGGGGATTCCAGACCACCCCTACTTCGAGCCGGGGCGCTGGGCGCGGCTCGTCGTCGGCGGCGAGGAGGTCGCGGTCTTCGGCGAGGTCGCCCGTGGCGTGCAGGAGGCCTTCGGGGTCCCCTCGCCGGTCGTGTCGGCGGCGATCGCGCTCGACGTGGTCGCGCGGCTCGCGGGCGCGCCCGCGCGCTTCGTCCCCCTGCCGCGGCACCCGTCGGTCCAGCGCGACATCGCCCTCGTCCTCCCACTCGACCGGCCGGCGGCCCAGGTCGAGCAGGCGATCCGCGAGGCGGGCGGGCCGCTGCTGCGGACCGTCACGCTCTTCGACCTCTACACCGGCCAGGGGGTCGAGGTGGGAGCGCGCAGCGTCGCCTGGCGGCTCAGCTTCCGCGCCGAGGATCGCACGCTCACGGACGCCGAGGTCAACGACGCATACCACCACATCGTCGAGACGGTTCGCCGCCGCTTCGGGGTGGAGGTCAGAGCCACGTGAGCCAGGAACCGCTGCTCGAGCGCCTGGGCCAACTCGAGGCGGCCGTGCGGCGCGCGACCGAGACGATCGCGCGTCTCCGGGAGGAGAACGCGCGCCTGGTGGCCGAGCGCCGGCAGGTGCTGAACCACGTGGACAGCATCCTGAAGGACCTCGCCCGGCTCGACGAGAAGGCCTGAGGGCCGTGACCGACACGACCAACCGGGTCGAGTTCGAGCTGCTCGGCGCGAAGTACACGATCCGCACCGAGGCGACGCCCGACTACGTCCGACAGCTGGTCGCCTACATCGAGCGCAAGCTCCGGGAAGTCGGCGGCCCCGCCATCCCGGATCCCGCGCGGCGCCTGGCCCTGGTCGCCCTCCACATCACCGACGAGCTCTTCCGGGCGCGGGCCGAGCAGGCCCGCGCCGCCGGAGACGTCGACGCCCGGGTCGACACGCTGCTCAAGCTGCTCCACGAGGTGACGCCGCCCGCCGTCGATTCCACTTGACGCGCGGAGCCGACGCGGGTACATAAAGGTGTCCCTGCGCTGTCCGTGATGCCGGGGGAAGTTTCAACCTCGTTAACATAACGGGAGCTGTACAGAGGGCGGTGCGCAAGCCCCTCCGAGAAGGGGAAGCCTAAAGCCCTCCTCGTTCGGCGCCCACCTGGTTTACCAGGTTCGAAACATCGTCGGCACACGGCAGAGGCGGGGATTTACTTTGTCCGGACGCCGCTCCCGCCTGCTATAATCGTCAAACCCGGTAGGGATTTGGGTGAGTCGTTGACGTCAACTCCGTGCGTCTTCTGGAGATGCACATGGATCCGATTTGGCTGCTTCCGCCTGTTGGCCTCGGCGTCGGGCTCGTCGCCGGGGTCGCCCTCCACAAGGTCCTGACCGACCGCCGGATCGGAACCGCCGAGGTCCGGGCGCGCCGGATCGTCGAGGATGCCCAGCGCGAAGCCGACACCCGACGCAAGACCACCGAGCTCGAGGCCCGGGAGATCGCCCTCAAGACCCGCGCCGAGCTGGACGAGGAGACCCGCCGGCGCCAGCGCGAGATCCAGCAAGTCGAGCAGCGGATCGTCCAGAAAGACGAGCAGCTGACCCGCAAGCTCGACCAGATCGAGCGCCGCATCGCGGACTACGAGCTGAAGGAGCGCAGCCTCCTCGGCCGCGAGCGCGCGATCGTCGAGACGGAGACGCGGCTTAGCTCGGCGCTCGACGAGCATCGCCGCAAGCTGGAGGCGATCGCCGGGCTCACGGCCGAGGAGGCCAAGCGCCAGCTCCTCGTCGGCATGGAGGCGGAGGCGCGCCGCGAGGCCCAGCTCCTCACGATGCGCCTCGAGGAAGAAGCCCGCGAGACCGCGCACGCAAAGGCCAAGGAGGTCTTGGCCACGACGATCCAGCGGCTCGCCCCCGACTACACCGTCGAGACCTCGGTCTCAATCGTCGACCTGCCGAGCGACGACATGAAGGGGCGGATCATCGGCCGCGAGGGACGGAACATCCGCGCCCTCGAGCAGCACACGGGCGTGGACCTGATCGTCGACGACACCCCCGAGGCCGTCATCATCTCGGCGTACGATCCGTACCGGCGCGAGGTCGCGCGGCTCGCGCTCAAGACGCTGATCGCCGACGGCCGGATCCATCCCGCGCGCATCGAGGAGGTGGTCGAGAAGGTCAAGCGGGAGATGGAGCAGCACCTCAAGGAAGAGGGCGAGCGGGCGTGCTTCGAGGTCGGCGTCCAGGGGCTCCATCCCGAGCTCGTCAAGCTCGTCGGGCGGATGAAGTTCCGCACTTCGTACGGACAGAATTGCCTCCAGCACTCGAAGGAGGTCGCCTGGCTCGGGGGGATGATGGCGGCCGAGATCGGGGCTGACGTGAAGCTGGCCAAGCGCATGGGCTTGCTCCACGACATCGGCAAGGCGCTCACCCACGAGCAGGACGGCAGCCACCCGGAACTGTCGCTCCAGGTGCTGACGAAGTACAACGAGTCGCCCGCGGTCATCAACGCCGCGCTCGCCGGCCACGAGAACATCGAGCCGACGACCGTCGAGGCCGTGCTCATCGAGGCGGCGGACGGGATCTCGGCGGCGCGGCCGGGCGCCCGGCGCGACGTGCTGGAGTCGTACATCAAGCGGCTCGCCAAGCTCGAGGAGATCGCGATGTCGTACAAGGGCGTCGAGATGTGCTACGCGATCCAGGCGGGTCGTGAGCTTCGCATCATGACGAAGGCTGACGTCGTGTCGGACGTGGACGCCCATCAGCTCGCGAAGGACATCAGCAAGCGCATCGAGGCCGAGATGCAGTACCCCGGCCACATCAAGGTGGTCGTGATCCGCGAGACCCGGGCGGTGGAGGTCGCACGGTAGGCGGATGAACATCCTCATGGTGGGCGACGTGTTCGGCGAGCCGGGCCGGCGCGCGCTCCAGACGCTCCTGCCCCGGCTCAAGCGCGAGCACGAGATCGACTTCACGGTCGTGAACGTCGAAAACGCCGCCGCCGGCTTCGGCGTCACCCCCCAGATGTGCCGGGACTTCCACGGGCAGGGCGCCGACGTGCTGACGTCCGGCAACCATATCTGGGACCGGAAGGAGATCGTCGAATACATCGTCAAGGAGAACCTCCTGCTCCGGCCCGCCAACTTCCCGCCGGGGACACCCGGCGCGGGCTACGTCACGGTGAAGTGCGGCCCCCACCGGGTCGCCGTGCTGAACCTGATGGGCCGCGTGTTCATGCAGCCGAACGACTGCCCGTTCCAAAAGGCCGACGAGATCGTGCCGCTGCTCCGGAAGGAGACGCCCGTCATCCTCGTCGACATGCACTGCGAGGCGACGTCGGAGTCGCAGGCGATGGGGTGGTACCTCGACGGACGCGTGAGCGCGGTCGTCGGCACGCACCGTCACGTGCAGACGGCCGACGAGCGCGTGCTGCCCCAGGGGACCGCGTACATCACCGATCTCGGGATGACGGGGCCGACCGAGGGCGTCATCGGGGTCGATCGGGACCTGATCCTCCAGCGCTTCATCTCACAGATGCCGGTGCGCTTCGAGCCCGCCAAGGGGCCCGCCGCCCTCCACGGCGCCGTCATCACGGTGGATCCCGAGTCGGGGCGGGCCTCCCGCATCGAGCGCATCCGCGTCCCCGCTTGAAGCTCCTCGACGGCAAGGCGGTCGCCCAGAAGATCCTCGGCGAGGTGGCGGGCGGCGTCCGCGACCTCCGCGCCCGCACCGGCGTCACGCCGACCCTCGCCGTCGTGCTGGTCGGCGACTTCGCCGCCTCGAAGATCTATATCGCGAACAAGAAGAAGGCGGGGGACGGCGTCGGCATCGCCTCGCGCGACTTCATCTACCCGGACGGGCTCAGCCGGCCCGCGCTGTCCACGCTGCTCGAGTCGCTCAACGCCGACCCCGCGGTGCACGGGATCCTGCTCCAGCTCCCCCTCCCGGCGGGGTTCGACGAGGACGCGGCGATCGCGGCCATCGCGCCCGAGAAGGACGTGGACGGCTTTCATCCCCAGAACCTCGGCCGCCTGCTGGCCGGCTCGCCGACGGTCCTGCCGTGCACGCCGGCCGGGTGTCTCGAGATCCTCGATCACTACGGCGCGGAGCTGACCGGCGCCGAGGCGGTGGTGGTTGGTCGGTCACGGATCGTCGGCAAGCCACTGGCCCAGCTCCTGCTCGCACGGAACGCCACCGTCACGCTGTGCCACACGCGCACCCGTGACCTCGCCGCCCACACCCGCCGCGCGGACGTGCTCTGCGTCGCGGCGGGCCGGCCCGGCATGATCACAGGGCCCATGGTGAAGGCGGGAGCGTGGGTAGTCGACGTCGGGATTAACCGTCTCGAGACGGGCAAGCTCGTGGGCGACGTCGATTTCGACTCCGCGAGCCAACGCGCGGGGGCCATCACGCCCGTGCCGGGCGGCGTCGGGCCGATGACGATCGCCATGCTCCTCAGGAACACGCTGGCCGCGGCCCGCCGCCAGCTCCGCGCGTGATGGCTGCCGCTCCCGCGCGCCCGGGCCGACCCGCTCGGGTCGGCCGCCGCCGCCGGCGTCGGCGGGGGGGGCCCGCCGGCACGGGATGCGCTGCGGCGCGCGCCTGGGGCGCGACGCGCCGGCTGCCGACGTGCTCGGCCGCGGGAGTACGGCGGCGCCTTCCCTGGACGAGCCCGGC
Source organism: Candidatus Rokuibacteriota bacterium (assembly GCA_003221455.1). Lineage (GTDB taxonomy): Bacteria > Methylomirabilota > Methylomirabilia > Rokubacteriales > CSP1-6 > AR9. Next base: position 6,364 of record QHRX01000258.1, on the reverse strand, counting down.
CCCAGGCCCGGCCGCCGCCCCCGGCGGGCGGGATCGCTGAGCATGGTCGACCGCCGGGTCTACACCGTGTCCGAGCTGACGACCCAGATTCGCGACGTGCTCGAGCAGCAGGTCCTGCCGTTCTGGGTCGACGGCGAGATCAGCAACCTCCGCGTCCCCGGCTCCGGCCACGCGTACTTCACGCTGAAGGACGACCAGGCCCAGATCCGCGCCGTGCTCTTCCGGAACCGCCTGCGCCGCATCCGCTTCGAGCCCGAGGACGGCCTGCACGTGCTGGCGTTCGGGAGCCTCGAGGTCTACGCCCCCCGCGGGGAATACCAGATGGTCGTCGAGCTCATGGAGCCGCAGGGGCTCGGCGCGCTCCAGGTTGCCGTCGAGCAGCTCAAGGCGCGGCTCCAGGCCGAGGGCCTCTTCGACGCCGGGCGCAAGCGGCCGCTCCCGCAGTTTCCGCGGAAGATCGGCATCGTCACCTCGCCGACCGGCGCCGCCATCCGCGACATGCTGCGCGTCATCGGCCGCCGCTTCCGCGACCTTCACATCGTCATCCGGCCCGTCCGGGTCCAGGGTGAGGGCGCCGCCCGCGAGATCGCCGACGGCGTCGCCGACCTGAACGCGCTCGGCGACGTCGACGTGATCATCGTCGGCCGGGGCGGCGGCTCGCTCGAGGACCTCTGGGCCTTCAACGAGGAGGTGGTCGCGCGCGCGATCGTCGCCTCGAAGGCGCCGGTGATCTCCGGCGTTGGCCACGAGGTCGACTTCACGGTCGCCGACTTCGTGGCGGACCTGCGCGCTCCGACGCCGTCTGCCGCCGCCGAGCTCGTCGTGCGGGAGAAGGAGGCCGTCGTCGACACCCTGCGCGACCTCCACCACCGCCTGACCCGCGCGATCCGGCGGCGGCTCGAGGGAGGCCGCGAGCGCCTGCGCCTGCACGCCGGGCGCCGAGTCCTGACCGATCCCGCGCGGCCCCTCCGGGACGGCCACCGGCGGCTCGACGACCTGGCCGCCCGGCTCCGCGGCGCCCTCGCCGCGCGCCGGCGCCACGCAGGCCACCGGCTGGCCCTCGCCACTCAGCGGTTGCATTCCTCGACGCCCGCTGTCAGGATTTCCAGCGGCCGGGGGCTCCTCGCCCAGTTCCGGGGGGGGCTCGGGGCCGCCGTCCGGCGGTCGCTCGACCGGTCGCAGCAGCGAGTCCGGGTCGCCGCCGGCAAGCTCGACGGGCTGTCGCCGCTGGCCGTGCTCGGGCGCGGCTACAGCCTGACGCGGACGGCTGCCGGCGAGATCGTGCGCCGCGCGCGCCAGGTGGCGCCCGGCGACCCGGTGCGCGTCCTGCTGCACGAGGGACGGCTCGACTGCACCGTGGTCGAGGCGAAGGAGGAGGATGATCGACCTCAAGTTTGAGGACTGCCTCACCCGACTGGAGCAGATCGTGGGCCAGCTCGAGTCCGGCACCCTCGTGCTGGAGGACTCGCTCAAGGCCTTCGAGGAAGGCGTGGCGCTAGCGCGCCACTGCGCCAAGTACCTCGACGAGGCCGAGCGTCGCGTCGAGCTCCTGCTCAAGGAGGAAGGCGGCCTCCTCAAGAGCGAGCCCTTTACGATCGAGCCCGACGACGAGCGGTGACCGAGTTCGATTTGCCCTGCTATCTGGCGGAGCGCCGCGCCGCGGTCGATCGTGCCCTCGAAGGCGCGCTGCCCGCGGAGGACGTGGCGCCCGCGACGGTCCACCGGGCGATGCGCTACAGCGTGCTCGCGGGCGGTAAGCGTCTGCGCCCGATCCTGGTCATCGCCGGCGCCGAGGCGGTCGGCGGCTCCAGGGAGCGCGTGATGCCGACGGCGTGTGCGCTCGAGTGCCTCCACACCTACTCGCTGATCCACGACGACCTTCCCGCGATGGACGACGACGACTTCCGCCGTGGGCGGCCGACCAGCCACAAGGTCTTCGGCGAGGCGGTGGCGATCCTGGCCGGCGACGGGCTCCTGACGCTCGCCTTCCGCTTGATCGCCGACAACGGCGCCTTGCTGCCGGACCCCCGGGTGCTTCGGGAGGTGATCGCCGAGATCGCCGAGGCGGCGGGCACGCTCGGCATGGTCGGCGGACAGGTGGTCGACATCGAGTCGGAGGGCAAGAGGATCTCGGCCGAGACGCTCGAGTACATCCACGCGCACAAGACGGCGGCGCTGATCCGCGCTTCCCTCGTGAGCGGCGCGCGGCTGGCGGGCGGCTCTCCGGCGGCGCTCGACGCCGTGCGGATGGCCGGCGGACACCTCGGCCTCGCGTTCCAGATCGTCGATGATATCCTCGACGTGGAAGGCAGCCTCGCCGAGCTCGGCAAGACGGCCGGGAGCGACCGCCGGAAGCAGAAGGCCACGTACCCCGACCACCACGGCCTCGAGGCCTCACGCGTCCGGGCCAAGACGCTGATCGAGGAGGCGAAGGCTGCCCTGGCGCCGCTCGGGCCCGCCGCCGACCCGATCCGCGCGCTCGCCGATTTCGTGCTCGAACGGAGGTCCTAGTCGTGTCCGCGATCACCGGCGTGTACGCGCGCGAAATTCTCGACTCCCGCGGCAATCCCACCCTGGAAGTCGAGGTCTCCCTGGAGTCCGGCGCCTGGGGCCGGGCCGCGGTTCCCTCCGGCGCCTCGACCGGCAAGCGCGAAGCCGTCGAGCTGCGCGACGGCGAGGCGAAGCGGTTCGGCGGCAAGGGCGTGCAGCGCGCGCTCAAGCATGTCGAGGAGTCGATCGGGCCCGAGATCGAAGGGATGGAGGCGACCGAGCAGGCCGCGGTCGACCAGGCCATGATCGACCTCGACGGCACGCCGAACAAGTCAGCGCTCGGCGCCAACTCGATCCTCGGCGTCTCGCTGGCCGTGGCCCGTGCCGCCGCCGACGAGGTAGCCCTGCCGCTCTACGCGTACCTCGGCGGCGTCGGGGCGCGGCTCCTCCCGGTGCCGCTCATGAACGTGCTCAACGGCGGGGCCCACGCCGACAACGGCCTCGACATCCAGGAGTTCATGCTCGTGCCCGCGGGCGCAGAGAGCTTCTCGGCGGCGATCCGGATGGGCGCCGAGGTCTTCCACGCACTCAGGACGCTCCTCCGGGAGAAGGGCCTCTCCACGGGCGTCGGCGACGAGGGGGGCTTCGCCCCCGCCCTCGGCTCGAACACGGCCGCGCTCGATCTCTTCCTGCTGGCGATCGAGCGCGCCGGCTACCGGCCGGGCGACGACGTCCTCCTGGCGCTCGACGTCGCCGCCAGCGAGTTCGCGGACGAGGGGGGTCGCTATCGGTTCCGGGTGGAGCAAAAGGAGCGGACGGCGGAGCAGATGGTCGAGCTGTACGAGTCGATGCTCGAGCACTACCCGATCTGCTCGATCGAGGACGGGCTCGGCGAGGATGATTGGGCGGGCTGGGGCCTGATGACGCGCCGGCTTGGCCGGCGCGTCCAGCTCGTCGGCGACGACATCTTCGTCACGAGCCCGGCGAGCATCCAGCAAGGCATCACGAACGGCATCGCCAACGCCGTGCTCGTGAAGGTCAACCAGGTCGGCACCCTCACCGAGACGCTCGAGGCCGTCGAGCTCGCCAAGCGCGCGGGCTACGGCACCGTCATCTCCCATCGCTCGGGCGAGACCGAGGACAGCTTCATCGCCGACCTGGCCGTTGCGGTCAACGCGGGCCAGATCAAGGCCGGCTCGCTCGCCCGGGGCGAGCGCACCGCCAAGTACAATCAGCTCCTGCGCATCGAAGAGGAGCTCGGCCAGGCCGCGTCCTGGCCGGGACGCGGCCTCTTCACCCGCCCCCCCCGGTGAACCCGCGGATTGTGGGCGCGGCCGTCTCCGTGCTGGCGCTGGCGCTCGTCGCCTACGGCTCGAGCGGGCTCCTCCGCGTCTGGCAGATGAAGCGGGAAGTGGAGACGCTCGAGCGCGAGATCGTGACTTTGCGCGGGGAGACCGAGGACCTCGCGCGCTCGGTCGATCGCCTCCGGGGCGACCCCGAGACGATCGAGAAGATCGCTCGGGAGGAGTTTGGGCTGGTCCGGCCGGGCGAACGAGTGCTGAAGTTTCCCTCGACTCCGGGAGGCCGATAGAGTCGACATGGAACCTCTCTGGACGGTGCTGTTCTTCGTCTCGATGTTCTTCAATCTGCGCGCCTGCTTCAAGCTCCTGGTCGACTGGAAGGGCATGCTGACGACCTGTCGCTTCGTGAGCGACGCGTACGAGCGGCTCCGGGCGCTGCCGGACGAGACCGCCCTTGAGGCGGACGAGCGCGCCCCCATGTTCCTGCTCCTCGTGCCCGCCTACCAGGAGCCTGCCGTGGGCGAGACCGTCCGGGCGCTGCTCGCCTCCTGCTACCCGCAGGGCCGGTTCCACGTCGCGGTCGTCACCAAAGAGGAGGAGGAAAGCGCTCCGCATCCGCTGATGGGCGTGAGCACGGGCGAGCTCGTGCGTCGTCTCCGCGCCGAGTTGCCGCCGTATCAGCAGAAGATGGTCTCCGCGCTCGTGATGCCGGGCTCGGGTCGCAAGGCCCACCAGCTCAACTGGGCGATCCGTCCCGAGAACCTCTCGGCGATGCTCGGCGACGAACGGCGACCGGAGGACGTGCTGGTCGGCGTGAGCGATGCCGACTCGCTGCCGGACCCGGACACGCTCCGCTGGATCGCCGCTGAGGAACTGACCGGCCGCGGGGCGCACGCCTATCAGGGCGTGACGCTCTCGTTCGCCAACTTCGATCGGCTCGATCATCGGGGGCGCGTGTGCGCCATCCAGCAGTCCTCGATCTTCATCCGCATCTCCGTCGCCCGCCTCATCAACGAGCCGAAGCGGATCCGCCTCTTCGAGCGCTTCGCGGCCCGCATGCCCGCGCTCGCGCGCAAGGTGCAGCCCCTGTTCGAGTTCTGCTTCCGCCGGTCCCAGATCTGCCTCGGCCACAACCAGTTCGTGCGGCTGTCGGTCCTCCAGAAGCTCGGCGGGTTCCCGAGCGAGGGCGCCACCGAGGACTCAACACTTGGCTACGTACTCGGGGCCCATGGCATTCTGATCAAACCGCACCCGCTGCTCGAGCTGACGGACCTGCCGGAGACGTCGGAGAAGGTGGTGCGCCAGAACGCCCGCTGGTACAAGGGGGTGCTCGACGACATCCCGTATCTCTGCCGGACGTGGCGCGAGCGCCCGACCGCCTTCAACCTGGCCCAGCTCTGCCGGCACGTCGGCAACAAGGTCGTCGAGTGGCCGATCGCCGCGGTCGTCTACCCGGTCGCGGGCTTCCTCGGCTGGCACCTGGCCTACCGATTCTGGGACCGCCCGGTGCTCTTCACGCTCTCGCTCGCGTTCCCGTCGATCTCGCTCGGGCTGACGATCTGGGTGGGCGGCATCGTCACGCAGGACCTGCTCGAGAGCCTCCGGCCCTACTTCCCGCGCCCGGTGAACCTCGCCCGGACGACGCTCCGGGCGAAGTTCTGGGGCACGTTCCGTTGCCAGACTTACTGGCTGCTCGCAACGCGCGGGTCGTGGCGGGTGCTTTTGGCCTTGGTGCGGGCAAGGCGCTTCGAGGTGGGCAAAACCGATCGCGTAAGCCGCTGATCGATGCCGCGCGCCGGGCAGGCGCGTGACAGACGCGTGACAGCTCGCCCACCCTCAGTTTCACCGAGCGCACTCAGCGAAAGGGCTAGGCCCCCTCACGTCGCTGCGATTTTTGTTGCAATGTATGTGCGTTGTATGACACATATACCGCGGCGATGGCCCCCACGCGATATATAGGGTGATGGCTGCCCCCGAGACCCCGGCCGACGTCCGGCGCTGGTTTCTCGCCCAGGTCCAGGCCCTCTGGCCGGTGGCGGGCGGCTCGGTGAGTCTGCGCAAGAGTCCCTGCGTGCGGCCCCGCTGCGCCGCCTGCGCCGCCGGGGAACAGCACGCCAGCTATGTGCTCTACGCCCGGCGCCGGGGCCGGCGGGTGACCCGATACGTCCCCGACGCCATCGCGGCGCCGCTGGAGCGAGCCGTCCAGAACGGCCGCACGCTACACGACCTGATTGTCGAGGCGGGCGAGCGGTACCTGCGCGCGCTCAAGGCCCAGCGCCGGGGCTGAAGCGGCGGGCGCCGACGGGGCGCTCGTCGCGGCCCTGACGGTGGCGGTCGAGGCCTCGTTTCAGGAGTTACGGCGCAGCGTGCGCAAGACGCTCGTGCTCGTCTGCGCGGCCCTGGTCACCCTGCTCATGGGCGCCCGCAGCGGGGCGGGCCGGCTGTCGCTGGCCGCCCTGTATCGGGTGCTGCCCGCGCCCGGGCGGGCGCATTCCCGGGAAAATCGCCTGCGCCGGTTCCTCGCCAAGCCGCGGCTGGAGGGGCGCGCCGTGAGCACGGGGCTGGGGCGCCTG